>JAZFSZ010000086.1:0-19895 GCA_036446455.1 Acidiferrobacterales bacterium | reverse complement strand
CAGGGGACTCATAATCCCTTGGTCGTAGGTTCAAGTCCTACCGGGCCCACCAAATTTAATCTAGAAAAAATCTGTGTGTGCACAAAAGCATAGTATGCTCGCTTTTTGCTCACGTTTTGGCGAGGCTTGCATTTTCTTTGCCCTTTGCTTCCAATAGTGTACGAAATTGCATTTAATTAACCTGGACAGATTTTTTTTTACGAATAATCTCGGTACCAAACAGACCACATATAGCGATCAGGACCACCTGTTGAAGTACGATGTGCAGGTGACCTTCCCCCTGAATATCACCCTATCCTGAAATGAGTAATGCACAAATGCCGCGGGCGCAGGACGCGAGGAGCGGCCGGTAATAAGCATTATATCAATACCGACATACTGTTAAACTGCGACAGCACGTTCACATTAATCACTTTGCAGTCTAGTCGTTACGCTTGCGGACAAACTTTGTATTCGTATACGTACCGGTTTTTTATTTTAAAGCAGCCCCTTGCCCTGGTTGTTAAAGCTCAGGTGGACATCAACAGGTTGTTGGCCATTTTCTGACACACATCTTTGGCGTCACCGAAAATAAGCGAGCAGTTTTCTTTGTAAAAAAGCTGATTCTCGACTCCGGAGTATCCCGGTCTCAAACTTCGTTTAATGAAAAATGTATGCTGTGCACGCGATACCTCGAGAATCGGCATGCCATAAATAGGACTGGACGGATCTTCCTTGGCAGCCGGGTTGGTAACATCGTTAGCACCAATGACCAGCACGACATCCGTATTGGCAAATTCGGGATTGATATCCTCCATTGCGAATACGGTATCGTAGGAGATGTCTGCTTCTGCCAGCAGTACGTTCATGTGTCCCGGCATGCGTCCCGCGACTGGATGAATGCCGAATTTTACGTCGACGCCTTTTGCTTCCAATCCCTTGACCAGTTCTTTGACTGCCCGTTGCGCCTGGGCAACGGCCATTCCGTAACCCGGTACGATGATTACGCTACGTGCGTTTTCCATTACAAACACTGCATCCTCAGCCGCGGCAGCTTGAACCGGTTTATCGGAGGTTGAATAGATGTCTTGTATTTTGACCCTGGAATTGCCGATACCACCCAGTACCACATTGATCAGGGTGCGATTCATTGCGCGGCACATGATGTATGACAAAATGGCTCCGGAACACCCGACCAGCGCACCCGTCATAATCAGCAATGGGTTGCCCAGGGTAAAGCCCGTGGCTGCGGCGGCCCAGCCGGAGTAAGAATTGAGCATCGATATGATTACCGGCATGTCAGGGCCACCAATTGGTAAGATCAATAGCACGCCAAGTGCGAGGGCAAACCCGATCAGGAGCAACAGTGACATCATGTTTTGCTGAACAAGAAAACTGTAGGCAAAAAACAGAATTCCGCCGCCGAGAACCAGATTCAGTAAGTGACGGCCGTTTATCCTTATTGGTTTTGTGCTGATGAGTGCTTGCAACTTTCCGAATGCCATCAGGGAACCGGTAAAAGTAATGGCGCCAATGCTACTTGCAACGGCCACTTCTACCATCAGTGTTGAGCTGAGTGTGCCAGCATCGGCCTGTCCAAGATAGATTCCCACTGCAATCAACACTGCCGCCAGTCCAACAAAGCTATGGAGCAGTGCCACCAGTTGAGGTACCGCGGTCATCTTTAGCCTATACGCCATGGTTGTGCCAATAACACCACCAAATCCGATACCGGCAACAATCAATCCGTAGGACTTGACCGCCGGGTTAAGTAATGTTGTAATAATGGCGATCACCATTCCGGCGATGGCAAAGGCATTCCCCATGCGGGCGGTTGCTGGATGGGATAACCGATTCAGACTCAGAATAATCAGCACGCCGGCGACAAGGTAGCCAAGGGCGATTGCGTTATTTGACAGATACACTGGATCTCCTTATCCAGATTTCTTCTTGAACATGTTGAGCATGCGCTGGGTAATAACAAAACCACCGAAGATATTGATCGATGCCAGTGTTACCGCCAGAAAGCCGAGGATCTCGCCGATCTGCCCCAGATTGTCGAAGCTCGCAATAGTAATGGCGCCGACCACCACCACGCCTGATATGGCATTAGTGAGTGAAATCAGCGGGGTATGAAGCGCGGGTGTAACATTCCAGATTACCCAGAATCCTACAAACCCGGCCAGCACGAACAGGTAAAGCGCAAACATTGATTCAGACATTATTTCGTTTCCATTCAGGTATCAGAGGGCGCGAACCTCGCCGTTATGGGTGACCAGCGATGCCGATGTGATTTCATCGGCGAAGTAATCCTTCTTCGCAAGCTTTCCTACAGTTTCATCAATCATCACCGACAGAAAGTTGATCAGGTTCTGTGAATAAAAGGCACTGGCATCGGTTGCCATCTGGGAGGGCAGGTTGGTTTCACCGTAAATGGTGACACCGTATTGAATAACTGTTGTACCGGGCTTGGTCAGCGCACAGTTTCCTCCACCTGAAGCCGCCAGATCGACAATCACCGAACCCTTTTCCATACCACGAACCACGTCCTCGGTAATCAGCACCGGTGCGCGCTGGCAGGGAATAAGTGCGGTGGAAATGATGATGTTCATACTCTTCATGATTTCACCAAGTTTTTCCTGCTGGCGTGCCTGAGCTTCTTCCGACAGTTCGCGTGCGTACCCGCCCTGACCACGCCCTTCTTCATCAAGTGGTATTTCAATGAACGTGGCGCCAAGCGAACCAATCTGCTCCTTAACTTCCGGACGGACATCGTAGGCATAAACCCGCGCACCCAGTTTCCTGACAGTTGCAATTGCCTGCAGACCCGCAACGCCTGCGCCAAGAATCAGCACCTTGGCCGGTTTAGCAACGCCAGCAGATGTCATCATCATCGGAAGAAATGAGGAATAGAGATTGGCCGCGGTGAGTGCCGCACGATACCCCGCAATGTTTGATTGTGAAGACAGCACATCCATGGACTGGGCACGTGAAATACGCGGGATGCGTTCAAGCGCAAACGTGTCAATTTGGGCATCGGCCAGCTGTCGGCAAACGTCAGCCGACGTGCAGGCATCAACCAGGCAGACCAGTGATGCGCCGGGTTTCATTTTTTTGATTTCATCGCTCACTGGTTTGTTGACCTTGAATACGATGTCGGCTGCGAACGCGTTGTCGGCAGAAACGAGCTTTGCTCCGGCTTTCAGGTAGGAATAGTCATCGAAATGCGAACCCTCACCGGCAAGTTGTTCAACCAGAACAGTGTATCCTCGTTCTTTCAGTTTGCGGACAGTCCTGGGGGTGGCTGCCACGCGACGTTCATTTTCCTGTGTCTCTCTGGGAATCCCTACAATCATTTTTTCTCCTGTCTCGCCAGTGGTTTATTCTCGACGGGTGACAGAATGTACGGAGCCTGATCGCAGTTCGCTATCCCCAATACGAGTCAGTTCTGCAACTGAATTGGGCCAGGTTCAATAGCCGGAAAGGGCTAGATGCGAGCTGGAACCTGATAGAGATCAATAGCCTGAAAAAAAAGGCTACGCGTTAGCAGATAAATGGCTGAGCATATAAACGGGTATTGCCGACCTATCGACGGAAGGAATCAGGCAGAACGGGAGTCGGTCCCCAGCTCGTTCAGAGATTATGGGTTAGGACAATCCGGGAAAAACAGTTCGAATTCGGCCCCCCCTTGTGCCTGGTTGCGGGCAGTGACTTCACCGCCATGGCGTCGAACCAGATCCCGTATGATGGCCAGCCCAAGCCCCGGTCTTGTCTTGTTGCTCTCGGACACAAACGGCTCGAAGAGGGCAGGCAGAATTTCTTCGGCGATGCCCTGCCCGGTATCCCGCACGTGCAGACGCACACCTCCGTCGATACGCTCGGCATCCAGGGTAACGGTACCGGGCTCCGCCATCGCCTCGGCGGCATTGCGTACAAGATTGACCAGAATGTGCAATAGCTTCTGCGAATCCCAATAGATAATGACATCATGCGGCACATTGACTTCCAGTTTGTGTCCGGATGTTTCCAGCATAGCTGCCAGCATATCCCGACCTTCATCGATCAGCTCACTCAGGTTGTATCGATGACATTGTAGTGGAATCTTCTTACCACTCACGAACCCAAGCAGGTCCTCCATCATTGCAAAGGACATCTCCAGCGGCCGGTTTGCTCGCTGGATCATGGCCCGGCGTTGTTCGGCGTCCATCTTGTCATTTCGCAGTCGTTCAAAAATAAACCGTATGCTGCCCATCAGGTTGCGCGTATCGTGCACAATCATGCTGACGCACTCACCGACCTCCGCCAGTCTTCGGCTTTTTTCAAGGTCAACTTCGCAGGAAACAAGCTGGTTCGAAGTGGTTCGAAACAAGCGATGGGAAAACAGGAGCAACGCAATGGAGCAGATTGTCAGGACACTCCACAATACCACCAGCCCTGAAGTGAGTTGTGAAAACAGAATAATCGGGTATCGGGTAACTTCAACAATGGTGGTCGGTTTCCCTGCCGGGTTCTTGATCGGCAGGTAAATTGTAGGTACCCAATTGACATAGAGCCGGTGTGTTGGCCGGACGGCCAACCTCTGAATCATCGTCTGGTGTTCATTTACGGTCGCCAGGGAAATCTTACCGGTGACCGCCCGCTCAAAGGCAGCAGCCGATCTTGTCTGTATATTGCTGTGCGAGAACCATCGTTTGTTTCCTGCAACATCAAAAACCCTGAGCGAAGATACCTGGTTTAGTTGACGCGCGCGGTCGAAAGAGCGTCTGTAACCCTCCACCGGTATCGGAGTGGCATGGACACGACCCAGCGTCTGACTGAAATAGCCGGACAGGATTTCGGCATTAAGCTGCTGGTCGCGATCAATCAGATAACTGATCAAGAAAATACTCGTAATCAGCCCGGTGGCCACTGCGCCGATTATGATTAACAGTACGCGCAACTGCCAATCTTTTAGCGAAAGCAGCGTCAAGGGTTGTACAAGTTTATCTGGCACCGACATCGGAGTATTGTTTAAGCCCGGTTCAACGAGTCGAGCCGCCCAGTTTGGGTGTCAGTGTAAGGCCAGGTTTACCAACAAGACCCTTCTTCAGACCAATAAGTGTAGCCTGTAGACGGTTGGTTACCCCCAACTTTCGACGCACGTTTTTCATATGGTTGCGAACGGTATTTTCGCTAATCTCTAGTTGGCTGGCGATTGACCGGTCAATCAGTCCGTCGGTGACCAGTTGCAGCACTTCAATTTCACGGGGCGTCAATGTCTCTTCGTCCTGTGGTGGTCGCACCGAGTTTATAGCCTGATTGATCAAGAAACTTTGCGGGAACGCCATTTCACCCGCCACGATATGGCGAAGTTTGGTGACCAGTTTGCCCGGCTCGATGTCTTTTAGAATGTAGCCTCTGGCCCCAAGGCTCAGGGCCCGGCGCATCTGATTTTCGTCTTCGGAGCCGGTCAGGATAACCACTAAGCACTGTGGGCAGCGTTCCATTATCTGCGCGGTTAACGCAATCCCGTCGTGACCGCCAAGATCGTAATCAACCAGTGCAATATCGGGTTTCAGCGTATCCACCAGGTCCAGTCCGGCTTCGCCTGAGCTGGCTTCGCCAACCACTTCCATATCTTCGATGTCATTCAGGTAATCCGACATACAACGACGGAACAGCGCATGATCATCAATTGTCAGTATTCGCATGCCATGATCTCAACTGATGGCGACCATCTATAAATGTCACTACTTTCTATACAAGATAGTAAATGGATGGGTCGGTATTACCCGCCCGGTTTAGTAATGTATACCTGATAGCACACAAATTGATATGTCGGGAAAACGATAACTAGATCCGCGAGGCGATGGGCATGGGCATGGGCGGGGCCGGGCCTACGCGATTTATTGAAAATAACGACATTTAAGAATAAACCATGGATAAAATAGGGCCTGGAATGGTTATTTTCTGGACGAAATGCCTGCTTTAACGAGGAAGTAACAGAGCAAGAGAAAACCGGTAATTTATTAAATTATCGTCACAACAACTACTCGGTCATTACCTCTGTTTTTGTTGCGTACTCGATTCGAATTAAGAATTTAATTATATCGAAAACAAGTACAGTTTTTACCATAATAAAAAAAGGGTCAGTCCGGCGATGTTACAGCCATGACGGGAGGATCCCGGGGAATCAATTTGTATAGGTATTTGCTGCTGGCTTTTCCTCGCCATATATTTCAGCCAGCGCTTTTAACAGCGTCCGCACATTGGGCGAATTACCGAATGAACTGTAGCAGTTCCGCAGGAAATTGATGATCTCCCGGCGGTCTGCACGCAATCGAATATCTTCGGATTTGGCGATAGCAGCCGCGATGTCTTTCGGCCAGCCGTCGAGCCATAACTAATAAACGTTTGGGTCGGTATTCGCCAATTGATCGGCAACGATGTATTTCGGAATATCTGCCATACCGCCTCCTGATGCTGAATACACCAAAATCTCACTACCCGCCGAGTACATGCTGGCACTGTTTGTTGTGGACATTAAGGCGTGCAGAGAGGCGCTATTCAACTCCCGTGGGTGAATGATTCTATTTAACCGTCTCGCCGGCAGCCTGCAAGTCGGCGTGATAGGAAGATCGCACCATCGGGCCACTGGCGACATGCTTGAAGCCCATTTTTTTACCCAGGTTTGCAAAGGTATCGAATTGTTCCGGAGCGACGTAACGCTCGACTGGCAGGTGGTACGGGCCGGGCTGCAGGTACTGGCCTATAGTAAAGCGATCGCACTGGTGTGCCCTCAGGTCGTGCATGACGGCCTCGACTTCTTCGTTGCTTTCGCCGAGGCCGACCATCAGGCCCGATTTGGTCGGGATGTCTGGATGACGTTGCTTGAACGCTTTGAGCAGTGCCAATGAGTGGTGGTAATCCGCACCAGGACGGGCCTGGCGATAAAGGCGGGGAACCGTCTCGAGGTTGTGGTTAAAGACATTTGGGGTTGTCTCCGAGAAGGCATCAAGAGCGACTTCCAGGCGACCACGAAAATCAGGAACCAGTATTTCCACGTCAGTTTGCGGTGAGTGCAGACGTACCGCATTGATACAACTGATAAAATGATTTGCACCACCGTCACGCAGGTCATCACGATCCACCGAAGTAATGACGACATACTTAAGCCCCATGGCCGCAATGGCTTTGGCAAGATTCTCTGGTTCGTTTTTGTCCAGTGGATCAGGACGACCATGGGCCACATCACAAAATGGACAACGGCGGGTGCACAGTTTGCCCATGATCATAAAGGTGGCAGTGCCATTGCTAAAGCATTCGCCAATATTGGGACAGGCCGCTTCTTCGCAGACCGAGTTCAGATTATGCTGGCGCAGAAGTTCGCGCACCCGCAGCACTTCGGGGCGATTTGGTGCGGTTGCCTTTATCCAGTGTGGTTTGCGCAACGGATTGGCGCGCGGTTGTACCTTGATTGGTATTCTGGCGGTCTTGGATTTTCCTTTGTTGGGATTGGGCAGCAGAATGGGCGCGTCGTTGTTACGCATGGCGAATCAGGTCCGGATTATCGTTTGTGAGATCGCAGCCATTGTACCCCAGTTTACTGGCCAGACTTTCACTGAGTGTGATACCGATATCCTTGGGTGTGGCGTGGATTTGAAGGTCAAGCAATTGCGTTGCTTGCAGCCCGGGGTAGCCACAGGGGTCAATGCGGGTAAAGGGTTCCAGCGCCATATCCACATTAACCGCGATGCCATGGTAACTGCAGCCACGGCGGATGCGCAAACCCAGCGCCGCTATTTTCTTCCCTGCGACGTAAACTCCCGGCGCGCCTTTCCGTCGTATCGCTTCAATCTTGTTCTCAGCCAGCAGGTCAAGCACAGCTTGTTCCAGTTCCTGTACCAGACGCTTGATGCCCCAATTTCGGCGGCGCAGGTCCACCAGCACGTAAGCGACGATCTGCCCCGGGCCGTGATAAGTAATCTGGCCACCGCGATCGGTTTTGACGATGGGGATATCATTGGGCTGTATCACTTTCTGGTCCTTGCAGCTCATCCCCAGGGTATAGACTGGCGGATGTTCTACCAGCCAGATTTCGTCGTCGGTATTTTCTGTTCGCGCAAGCGTGAACGCCTGCATGGATTTCCACACCAGCTCATAATCCAACTGGCCCAGCCAACGCACGCACAACAATCTGGAGCGGGATTCAGAAGAAGGCATCATCGTAAGCACGGCACCACATATGCAACAAAATAACTATTGTACTTTGCCGTTGCGAAAATCTGCCTTGTAGGCCTGATAAAGCTTAACTATTTGCTTGTGCAGCGGCCCTGGTTTGCCATTGCCGACGTCCACACTATCAATGCGTACGACGGGCAACACTTCTTTTGTGGAACTGGTGAGCCAGACCTCATCGGCACTGCGTAGCAGGTCGACTGGTACGCTGGCCTCTCTGCACTCAATGTTATTTGTGGTTGCCAGTTCCACAACTAGATCACGCGTAATGCCCGGCAGAATTTGTTTATTTTTTGGCGGTGTATAGAGTATGTTGTCCTTGACAATAAATATATTGCTGGCTGCTCCCTCGGTTACGTGATTATTGTGCAACAAGATTGCCTCGGCGGCGCCCTGTTCCACCGCTTGCTGACGCAGGATTACATTACCCAGCAGGGCTATAGCTTTGATGTCACAACGCCGCCAGCGAATATCGGCAGTGGTGATTGCCGACACACCGTTGGTCAATTCCGCCTCGTTGGGATATCCCAGGGCCTTGCTGTATGCAAACACCGTTGGCGTTGTGTTATCCGGGTAGGCATGGTCACGTGGTGCCACACCGCGGGTAATCTGCAGGTAAATTGCCTGATCCGGCGCGTTAATTTCCTTAATCAGTGTGGAGGTGATGTCCGACCACTCCGCTAGCGAATGGGGATTGGAAATGTGTACCGCATTCAGGTTCGATTGCAGACGCTGAAGATGTTGCGGCAGCCGAAACGGACGACCACCATAAACTGGAATCACTTCGTATATACCATCACCGAAGATAAAACCCCTGTCGAAGACAGAAATCCTGGCTTGATCGCCGGCGATGTATTCTCCATTCAGAAAGACGTTGTTTGCCATTAAGCTTATTTCGTTTGTGTTGGTCGTGTGTTGTCCGGTATATCGCGCAGCCACATTTCGGCGCGGTCCAGAAGTCGACTGAAAAATCCACCCATGGCGACGTTACCCAGCGATACCAGCTCATGTTCGCCAATAGTTTTGTCCTGAAGTGTCAGACTCAGGGTGCCCATGGAATCTCCACGATCAATGGGCGCGAAAGGTGAGCCCGTTACCATCAGCTTCGCCCGCAAACTGTCGAACTCACCACGCGGCAGCGTGACATACAGATCTTTTGTTAATCCGATCGGAAGGATTTCGGTATCGCCCAGCCACACGCGCATGTTAACGGCCCCCTCGTTAGCAGCGTACAACTTGCGAGTTTCAAAATGCTCAAAGCCGTATTTCAACAACTCACTGCCGGCGGTAATCATCGCCCGTTCATTCGGTGCGCCCAGCACGATGGCCGAAAGACGCATACTATCACGCTTGCCCGACACGATCAGGTGGTAGCCATTGCGCCCACCGTGAACTGCCATCAGCCCGTCTACTGTCTTGTCGCGCCAAAGCAGCGCGTTGCGATTGTAGAGAGTAATCCCGTTGTGACTGAAATCACGATTGCTGAACCACTGATAGTATCGGGGGTGATCGCGAATGATGCTCGTCACCAGTTTCGCCAAATCATCCGCGTCTGTATGCTGGCGCTTGCGTTTGCTTCCGGTTGCGTCCCGGAACCAGGTATTTTGCAATCCCAGTTGCTGCGCTTCATTATTCATAATACTGACAAAGGCCTGCTCATCACTGCCGATGTGTTCTGCCAATGCGATAGCGGCGTCATTAGCACGACCGACGATCATTGCCTTCAGCAGCTCCTGCACCGGGACGCGTGATGATGATGAAGCATACATACGTGGCCCGGTTATCCGCGTTGCCTTTTGGCTGATCAGGATGCTGGTGTCAGTGGAAAGCTCGCCCTTTTCAAGTGTATTAAAAGTGACGTAGGCCACCATTAGCTTGGTAAAGTGTGTTGGCGCAAAACGCAGACTACTGTTGCGAGATGCGAGACGTCGCCCGCTGTGGTGGTCGAACAGTAGCCAGGCACGGGCGTTGACAACGGGAGGTGCAGGGATATCGGCGGCTGTGTTTACAGTCACCACCAGCAACAGTAGCGGCAGGAGGTTGGGCCATCGAAGCATGACGTCAGGACCGGGCGGGGGTTTATCCCTATTCGTTGATCATTTGTATATCGGCGATACCAAATTCCGCAAGCCGACGACGGGTGGCTTCACTTTTCTCAATATCGTCCAGCGGTCCAATACGGACGCGGTACAGTTGGGTATCGTTCTTCTTAACAGGTAATATTAATACTGGTGTAAAATTGGCCTGTTCCAGTCGGGTGCGCAGACTTTCAGCATTTTCAGCCGAACCGAATGCGCCGACCTGAAAATATACGGTTTCGCTCGCGGTAGGGGTGATTTTTTCCGCTCGTAGTGGCGTGTTTTCGTCAATGGCACGCGTTTTTATTTCAGTGGTGTCACTGTCCTCGGGTGCGGCTATAAGGGCGGGTGGGGGAGCGGGTTTGAATCCCGGTGTTATTACCATGACTTCGACCTCGGTGGTGCCGGAGCCGAGCATGCCCAGTTTGTAGGCTGCAGCATAGGAAAGATCAATCAGGCGTTTGTGCAAGAACGGTCCGCGGTCATTCACCCGCACCACGACTGTATGATTGTTTTTCAGGTTACGAACTCGAACGTAGCTGGGTAGTGGCAGGGTTTTATGGGCGGCCGTCATGGAGTACATATCGTATCGCTCGCCGAGTGAGGTACGGCGGCCATGAAACTTGCGCCCGTACCAGGATGCGACACCTATCTCACGGTAATTGCGTGCCTCGGTCATGGGATAATATTTTTTTCCCAATACGGTATAGGGTCGGGAGCGAGATGGGTCAACGCGTTCCCAGCGTGGCGTAGCGTCCGGAATCTTCGCAATATCGATTTTGACATTTTTGTGCGGTCCATCGTCTTCGAAGTAGCTGCCCGGACGAGAACCTGTTGAGCAGGCCGACAGTATGAGTGCAACAGAAAATATCGACACAATGCGTTTCATGAATCACCTTTTCCGACGCGTTCCCGGATCATTTCACTTAACTCATATACGGCCATAGCGTACTTTCGATTTTTATTGTAACGGGTGATGACGTAATAGTTGTCATGGCTCAACCTATATACCGGTCCATTCTCTCCTTCCAGCGTAATCAGCGCAGCCCGCAGTTCGGGATTACGGTTAGATTGTTCCGGGGTAATACCGTAGTGGCGTAGTTGTCTGAGTGTTAATACGGGTGCGATGTGCAGATCCTTGAACCAGGAATAGACAGTGCCCTCAATGGTGACTTTACTAACCACCGGTTCACCGGGCTTCCACCCATGGTGTTTGAAATAATTAGCAACCGAGCCGATGGCGTCAGCAGGGCTGCCCATGAGATCGGCACGACCATCATTGTCGAAATCAATCGCGTAGCTGCGATAACTGCTTGGAATAAACTGTGCCACGCCGATAGCACCGGCATAGGAACCCTTGATGGCTAGTGGGTCCATCCGTTGTTCCCGCGCCAGCAACAGAAATTGGACCAGTTCACGACGGAAAAAATCGCCGCGCCGCGGATACTCCAGCGCCAGCGTGGTCAATGCGTCAATGGTACGAATGCGCCCCGCCGCACGGCCATAGCGCGACTCCACACCGATAATGGCAACAATGATGGCAGGATCAACGCCGAATTTTTTCTCTGCTCTCGCCAGCGCACGCTGATGGCGCCGCCAGAATCGGCTACCGCGGTTGGCGCTGGGTGCGGTAACAAACTGTTGACGATAAATGGGCCAAGGTCGCGCCTCTCCCGGCCGCTTCATGATGTCGAGTATGCTCTGTTTTATCTCGACCTGCTGGAAAAGTGTGTGCAGCTTTTCGTAAGTGAATTTGTGTTGGTCGTGCAGTTGCTCAAACAAGGACTGCATTTGAGGATAATGTGATACATCAATTGCGGCCGCGGCGGGCACAAAACCGGGCAGTCCGATGGTCATGAGTAAAGTTGAAACCAGTAGCCGAATCACGTTATCAATGCTGCACTATTTTTCGATGGGTTTGAATGCTCATGAGAATTCCGAATCCTGCCATTAATGTTACCAGCGAACTGCCGCCATGACTTATTAACGGCAAGGGAACACCGACAACCGGCAACAGGCCGGTGACCATGCCGATATTGACCACGAAATACAGGAAAAAGGTTATGATCAGGCTGCCCGCCAACAGACGGCTGTAGCTGTCCTGGGCATTATAGGCGATCAGCATGCCGCGACCGATGACAAATAAATATAGCGAAAACAGGATAATGGTCCCCATGAGGCCGAATTCCTCCGCGAACACTGCAAACACGAAGTCGGTTTTGCTCTCGGGAAGGTAGCCAAGATGTGCCTGCGAGCTGTCGAGCCAGCCCTTGCCAAAAAAGCCGCCAGAGCCAACGGCAATCATGGATTGAATACTGTGATAACCCGCACCCAGCGGGTCTGACTCCGGATTTAGAAAAGAGATTACACGCTGGCGCTGGTAGGCGTGCATTTGCGACCAGACAAAGGGCAGTATCGCTGCCGTAAGGGCACTGAATGCAGCGATCAACTTCCAGCTCAGGCCGGACAGAAAAATAACCAACAGTCCCGAGGCCAGGATCAAGGCGGCCGTCCCCAGGTCCGGCTGTCTGGCGATCAACAACACTGGCACCATAATGAGAACGAGCCCGATTCCAATGTTACCCAATTTGGGTGGCATGCTGTCGCGCGCCAGCCACCACGCCACGATCATGGGTACACCCAATTTCATGATTTCCGACGGTTGAAGATTAAACGCACCAAGACTGATCCAGCGCTGCGCACCCTTGCCGACAATACCCATAACAAGAACCAGCACCAGCAACACCAGCCCGACGGCAAAAATGTGCGGCGAGAAACGCAGCAGCACATCCGGACGTAACTGGGCAATAAATAACATCACCCCATAGGCAATTGTCAGCCGCAGTGCCTGAGACCCTACTACCGCTATATTTTTACCGCTGGCGCTGTAAAGGACCAGCAGGCTCAATAAGGCAAACGCGAACATTGCGTACAGCAGTGGTCGATCGACGCGCAATCCGCGAAGCTTTCTTGTTACATCATTCATTGGATTTACGTTTTCTGCCAGATGTTTTTTTCAACGACGGCATTTTATCCGGTAACAGATAGTAGTCCATTAACCTGCGCGCGATGGGCGCGGCGACTCTGCTGCCGTGGCCACCGTTTTCCACGATTACCGCCACTGCAATTCGAGGGTTATCCACTGGTGCGAATGATATAAACAGGGCGTGGTCACGCAATCTTTCCGGCGTCAGCTTGGCGTCGTACGTCTCTCCTTTTTCGATACTTTTTACCTGTGCCGTGCCAGTCTTGCCGGCAATACGGTAGGGCGCGTTCCAGCCGATGCGCCGTGCCGTGCCCTTCTTTCCGTGCACGACATCGGTCATTGCCTTGATGATGATCTCCAGTTGAGGGGTTTGTTCTGTTGTCAGTAACTGTTTGTAACTGAACTGACTGTAATGACGTTCCCTGGAAACCGGATTCTCTGTGGCATACATAATACGCGGTTGCATCAAACGACCCCCGTTCGCCAGGGCGGCGACGGTCACGGCCATTTGCAGCGGTGTGACCAGAATCGGGCCCTGGCCGATGCCGATGGCCACGGTTTCACCGGTATACCATCTTTCACCGCGCGCCTTACGCCACGCCCGCGAAGGCACCAGCCCGGCTGACTCGCCCTTGAGGTCAATGCCGGTCAGTCTGCCGAAACCGAATCGCGTCAGAAACTGGTGAATATAATCGATACCGAGATTCACTGCGTTTCGATAAAAATAGACATCACAGGACTCGACGATGGCTTTGTGCATATCAACAATACCGTGACCGCTTTTTTTCCAGTCGCGATATGGTCGCGACTCACCGGCAAGTCGAAAGACGCCGCGACAGATGACCGTTTGCGAAGCATTGGCCTTTCCTGATGCCAGCGCCGCCAGTGCCATGAAGGGCTTGATAATTGAGCCCGGCGGATACTGGCCGTTGAGCGCACGGTTAATCAAGGGTTTGTCGAGATCGTTCAACAGCGCGTTATATGATTCATGGTCGATACCATTTACAAAGGGATTGGGATCGTATGTCGGCATACTGACGAAAGTAAGTATGGCTCCGGAATTAGGATCCATGGCGACTACCGATCCGCGTTTTCCTGCCAGCATTTCTTCTGCTGCCGCCTGCATACGTGCGTCTATATTAAGGTAGATATTATTGCCGGCCTGCGGTGTTTCTCGCTCGACCACATGAAGCGCACGACCGCGGGCGTTGGTTTCCACACGGTCTACTCCCACCTTGCCCAGTAATACCTCCTCGTATTTTTGTTCCACGCCCAGTTTGCCTATATGCAGCGTACCGCGGTAACTGGCGCGATCAATGCGCTCAGTCTCGTCTTCGTTGATGCGACTGACATATCCCACGAGGTGTACGCCGAGACTGCCCAGGGGATAGTGCCGCTGCAGGCGTGCCCGTAGTTCCACGCCCTGAAGGTAAGGCCGGTTAATTGCAATGCGCGCCGCTTCTTCGTCGCTCAGATTGGTGCGCAGGGTCTGTGCTTCAAAACCGGGCCGCGATTTACGCAGCTTGTGAAAGCGCGCCAGATCCCGCTTCGTGATCTTGACCAGCCCAGACAATTGTTTAAGTGTGGCGGCCATGTCATCGACGTGTTCCGGCGTTACTTCCAGTGTGTAGGCGGGATAGTTCTGCGCCAGCACAATGCCGTTACGATCAAGTATAAGGCCACGTACCGGTGGTACCGGCACGGGCGTGATCTGATTGGCACGGGCGCGGGTCTCGAAATGTTTGTGATGCACCACCTGCAAATAGAGCATGCGACCTAATAGCACTAGCATGATCAGCACCACCAGACCCGCCAGTATGGTCAGGCGTGTTCCAAAGATTCGTGTTTCCCGGAGATAGTCTTTTATCGGGATATTGAGCATGAGCTAATTAACATCGGTGCGCCGGCGAATATCCCGCATGACAACAAATAGCCACGGCCATATGACCATACCAACGATGCTGGGTGTCCAGTAAGAGAAGCCCTGCGCCGGTTTGTCGATGACTGCGCGCACCCAGATAATAACGAGTTGGCCAATCGCGAGCATGATCAATACCGCGATCGCCTGTTGCCAGGCAGGGAAAATTCGGAGACGCAGGTGCGTGCGTACTGCAAGAAAGGCGATGATGGTTTTAGCCAATGCATACTGGCCCAGTAATGATCCATAGAGTACGTCCTGGATGAGCCCAACCAGAAAGCCGGTGCCGATGCCTATGCGGTTGGGGATGGCCAGACACCAGTAGATCAGCACCAGCCCTACCCAGTCCGGGCGGAACTGTTCGGCCCAATCCGGTACGGGCACAACGGACAGAACTAGTGCCACCATAAGAGAAATGGCGACAGCAAGGTAACTACGTTGTACGGGGCGGAGTTTCATTTGTCTTTAATTTTTTCTTGTTGCCGTTTGCCCGGCCATACCAGCAAGACTTCTTTATGATGACGCAAGCGTGCCACGGGTTCTGCTGTGACTTTCAAGAAGGCCTCATTGGGATCGTTAACCACCTCGGTGATGCGGGCGACGGGGTAACGCGGCGGGAAACGCCCCCCCATGCCTGACGTTGTCAGCAGGTCGCCGGTCTGGATGTTTGCCGATGCGGTCAAATAGGGGATATTCAGCGTATCGTCGGCACCGGTGCCTGACAGGATGGTGCGCAAGCCATTGCGTTTCACCTGCACCGGAATGGCGTGGCCCGGGTCAGTAATCAGCGTGACGCGGCTGATGTGAACACTCACTTCTGTTACCTGACCCACAACCCCATAGGCATCCAGTACCGGTTGGCCGAGGTAAACACCGTCCCGGCCACCCTTGCCAATGACAATGGTGCGTGTAAACGGTTCGGCGCTGACCTCGACCAGTTCGGCCACGGTCGCGCGGTCCGCCACGCGTGTGGCGGAACCGAGCAGGGAACGTAATCGCTTGTTTTCTGCATCAAGCGCTTCGTATTTTTGCAGGCGCGCCTGCAGGAGCTGGTGTTGTTCCCGTAGTGATGCGTAACGATTGCGAAACTCGTCTTCGGAGGTAAAGGCACTGGACAGCCCGCCGCCAATACGGGCCGGTATCGCTGCCAGTGCTATTAGCGGGTAAGTGACATAAGACAGGGCAGAACGTATCTGGCGCAGGTGCTGGCCTTGATGATCCAGCACCATAATGCCCACCGCCAGCATGCTGAACAGCATGAGACGAATTAACAAAGGTACGGTGCGAACCGGTTTGCTACTAGCACCGATCACGACAATTCCTGCAGGGTTTACTCGTAAACAAAAATGTCGGACATGTTTTCCGCTTCCTGAAGCGCGCGACCACAACCGCACACCACACAGGTAAGGGGATCATCCGTAAGAATAATGGGTAGGCCAGTCTGTTCGGCGAGCATGCGATCAAGGTCACGTAATAGCGCGCCACCGCCGGTGACCACGAGGCCCTTCTCGGCGATATCGGCCCCCAGTTCCGGCGGGGTTTGTTCGAGGGCAGATTTAACGGCGCTGACAATACCGGACAGACAATCGGACAAGGCGATATAGATCTCTTTGCTCGTCAATACCTGGCGACGGGGAACACCGTCAGCCACATGACGGCCCTTTATCTCCATTTCACGTACATCGCTGCCTTCCCAGGCAGTGCCTATCTCCTGCTTGATTTTTTCTGCGGTGGCGTCACCGATCAACAAGCTGTATTTGCGGCGGATATAACCAATGATGGCTTCGTCCATTTTGTCGCCGGCGAGACGCAGGCTATTGGCGTACACAATGCCACCCAGGGAGATCACACCGACCTCGGTAGTGCCGCCGCCGATATCAAGCACCATGGAGCCCGTGGGTTCGGCGATGGGCAAATCCGCGCCGATGGCCGCCGCCATGGGCTCCTCGATCAGGAATACCTCACGTGCGCCGGCGCCCATGGCGGCCTCGCGAATGGCGCGTCGTTCTACCTGGGTGGAGCCACAGGGTACGCAAATGATAATGCGCGGGCTGGGTTGGAAAAGGCGGTCTTCATGAACCTTGCGGATGAAATATTTCAGCATCTCACCGGTAATGGTGAAGTCAGCGATCACGCCGTCTTTCATCGGGCGGATGGCCTGGATTGATCCCGGGGTGCGACCCAGCATCTTTTTGGCTTCGTGGCCCACAGCCAGCATGTGACGGCCGCCGCGGTGGCCCTGTCCCTGGCGAATGGCCACCACCGACGGCTCGTTTAGTACGATTCCTCTGTCTTTGGTGTAAATCAGGGTATTGGCGGTACCAAGGTCAATTGCAAGGTCACTGGAGAATAATCCGCGTAAGGCTTTAAACATGTTTATCTATATATATGGTAACGCAATGATGAACGGACTTTAGCAATCCACCCTCGCGGGTTCAACCGGACAGTGTATTATGATAATTTGCCCGACTTTCGCTGGGGCCCACAGAAACCTGATCATGTCCATCAATGTCGATGAAGTTAAAAAGATAGCGCATCTTGCGCGACTCAGGCTCGATGAGCAAGAGGTAACGGCTTATGCCGATACCCTTTCCCGGATTCTCGGTCTGATTGAGCAGATGAATGCCGTCGATACCACCGGTGTGAGCCCCATGGCACACCCACTGGATGTGCATCTGCGCCTGCGTGAAGACAAAGTCACCGAGCCGGATCTGCGTGAAAAGTTCCAGAAGATCGCCCCGGCAACCGAAGCCGGTCTGTATATGGTGCCACGGGTTATCGAGTGATCCACCCCTGATAATACCGCAATATAATTTTCAGTAACACACCGAGACAGTTTATGCACCAGAAAACCGTAGCTGAGTTAAGCGCTGCCCTGACAGCGAAAGAAATTTCCAGTGTGGAACTGACACAGCTTTATCTTGATCGCATTGCGGCGCATGAAGACGTCAATGCGTATATAACCGTGACCGCAGAAAGCGCGTTAGCGCAAGCGAAAGAAGCCGACCGGGTTATTGCCGATGGTAAGGGCGGCGTACTTACCGGTGTGCCCATGTCACACAAGGATATCTTTTGCATAGACGGCGTGCGTACAACCTGTGGGTCGCGTATGTTGTCGGAATTCATTGCGCCCTATAGCGCCACCGTCGTCGAGAAGCTCAACGATGCCGGCATGGTCATGCTGGGCAAGACCAATATGGATGAATTCGCCATGGGATCCAGTAGCGAAACCTCCTTTTTTGGCGCTGTGAAAAATCCCTGGGACCGGTCGTGTGTGCCCGGCGGCAGTTCCGGTGGCTCAGCCACCGCAGTCGCCGCACGTTTGACGCCAATGGCAACCGGCACGGATACTGGTGGCTCCATACGTCAACCGGCGGCCTTATGCGGCATCACCGGACTCAAGCCCAGTTACGGGCGAGTATCCCGTTTTGGCATGATTGCTTTCGCTTCCAGTCTCGATCAGGGCGGGCCGATGACGCAAACGTCAGAAGATGCGGCGCTGGTGCTGAACGCCATGGCCGGGTTTGATGTCAAAGATTCCACTGCTGCCAATGAAGCCGTTCCCGATTTCACCGACAAGCTGGAACACGATCTCAAGGGCCTCAAGATCGGCTTACCAAAGGAGTTCTTCGATGAAGGTTTGGATAGTGATGTTGAAAAAGCAGTGCAGATAGCGATTGATGAATACAGGAAACTTGGCGCTGATATTGTTGACATCAGTTTGCCCAATAGCAACCTGGCCATTCCCTGTTACTACGTGCTCGCACCGGCGGAGGCCTCAAGCAATTTGTCCCGTTATGATGGTGTGCGCTATGGCTACCGTACTGCGGAATACAGTGACCTGATTGATATGTATGAAAAAACCCGCGCCGAAGGATTCGGGTTGGAAGTAAAACGCCGCATCATCGTCGGCGCGTATGCACTGTCCGCAGGTTATTACGACGCTTATTATCTCAAGGCTCAGCAGTTGCGGCGGCTGATCGCAGAAGACTTTAGCCGTGCCTTTGAGCAATGTGAGGTCATCATGGGGCCGACTGCACCGACCACAGCCTTTAGTCTGGGCGATAAAACCGAAGACCCGGTATCAATGTATCTAAACGATATTTACACTATATCAGTGAACCTTGCCGGCCTGCCCGGGATGTCGGTGCCCGCGGGTTTTGATAGCAATCATCGCCCGGTTGGATTGCACATTATCGGCCAGTACTTTGATGAAGCGCGCCTGTTGCAGGTTGCGCATCAGTATCAACAGGTGACCGACTGGCACAAGCGCGTGCCGGAAGGTTTTGAATGAACAATCTGCCGCGGAGACGCGGAGGCGCAGAGAAAATCTTTAAAGCGGTCTGGAAGACCGCTGGTTAAGGAATATTCATTACTTGCGGCCTGAAAGGCCGCCTTTTGTTTTCCTCTGCGTCTCCGCGTCTCTGCGGCAAAATATATTTTCTAGGTAATCAGTTATGAAATGGGAAGTTGTTATTGGTCTTGAAGTGCACGCGCAGCTGCAAACGAGCAGCAAGATTTTTTCCGGCGCTGCTACGCGTTACGGTAGCGATCCCAATACCCAGGCCTGTGCGGTGGATATTGCGCTACCCGGTGTGCTGCCGGTAATGAACGAAGATGCTGCACGCAAGGCTATCAAGTTTGGCCTGGCCATTGATGCCAAAATTAATCGCCGTTCGGTGTTTGCACGCAAGAACTACTTCTATCCGGACCTGCC
>JAZFSZ010000085.1:0-7280 GCA_036446455.1 Acidiferrobacterales bacterium | reverse complement strand
GTGCAAGGCATCACCGTAACTGAAGTGAAGGGATTTGGTCGTCAGAAAGGACACACAGAACTTTATCGCGGTGCAGAATATGTAGTTGATTTTCTGCCCAAGGTAAAACTCGAAGCCGCTGTTGAGGCGAACCAGGTCGATCAGGTCACAGAAGCCATCATCAAGGCTGCCAAGACCGACAAGATTGGCGATGGCAAGATCTTCGTATCCGATCTTGAACAAGTCATCCGTATTCGCACCGGTGAAACCGGCAAAGATGCGCTTTAATAATTGGGAGTAATTACTATGAAGCTACAAGCATTCAAGAAATTACTGGGTGGCGCTGCTTTATTGCTGGCCGTTGTGCCCAGTCTGGTGTTTGCTGAAGAAGCACCAACACTGAACTCTGGAGATACCGCGTGGATGTTAACCGCGACGGCTCTGGTGTTGTTCATGACCATTCCCGGTCTTTCGCTTTTTTATGCTGGTATGGTTCGCTCCAAGAACGTGCTGTCGGTACTCATGCAGTGTTTTGCCATTACCTCGGTAATGACTATCTTGTGGGTGATTTATGGCTACAGCATCGCTTTTGGCGGTGAGGGCGCCTACTGGGGTGGTCTGGACAAGATGTTTCTCAAAGGTGTAACCGTTGATTCATTGAGCGGCACCATCCCGGAAACTGTGTTCATGACCTTCCAGATGACTTTCGCCATTATTACGCCAGCCCTGATCGTTGGTGCCTTCGCCGAGCGCATGAAGTTTTCAGCCATGCTGATCTTCATGACCCTGTGGTTGACGGTGGTCTATGCTCCGATTACCCATTGGGTATGGGGTGACGGCGGCTGGCTTGGCAGCATGGGTATCCTCGACTTTGCCGGTGGTACTGTGGTGCATATCAACGCTGGCATCGCCGGTCTGGTGGCGGCTCTGGTACTGGGCAAACGCAAGGGCTATCCGAACACGGCAATGCCACCGCACAATCTGGGTCTGACCATGATTGGCGCGGCCATGCTGTGGGTGGGCTGGTTCGGTTTCAATGCCGGTTCCGAGCTGGCAGCAGACGGTGTTGCTGGCATGGCCATGGCCGTGACGCAGATTGCCGCCGCCACGGCTGCGGCGACCTGGATGTTCGCTGAGTGGATAACACACGGCAAGCCCAGCGTACTGGGTATCGCTTCCGGAGTGGTAGCCGGCCTGGTGGCCATTACCCCGGCCTCCGGTGCAGTGGGCCCCATGGGTGCCTTGGCCATTGGTTTGGCTGCTGGTGCGGGTTGTTTCCTTGCCTCCACCAGGATCAAGCGCGCTCTGGGTTATGACGATGCTCTGGACGTCTTCGGTGTGCATGCCGTGGGCGGCATTATCGGCGCTCTGCTTACGGGCGTGTTCGCGGCCACCACTCTTGGTGGTGCTGGCTTCGGCGGCGAAATTGCGAGCATCGGCGAGCAGGTTGGAGTGCAGTTCTACGGCGTCGCGGCTACCATCATTTATACTGGCGTCGTGACTCTAGTCATCCTGAAAGTGCTGGATATGGTGATGGGTCTGCGTGTTACAGAAGAGCAGGAAATCGAGGGTCTCGATCTTGCTCTGCATGATGAGCGTGGTTATAACCTGTAAGTAATCAAAGTAGTCTAGAAAGTGGCGGGCGCTTTATGCGCCCGCTTTTTTGTTTATTGTCCGGGAGACAGGGGCACGCCGTTAATAACGATTTGACCACGATTGACCGACATCGAAAACTGATAAATGTTTTTCTGTTTAATGAACCAGCGATTGAAGCCACTTTCCTGCAAATACTTTGGATAGACCTCTTCGGCGATCTGGTTCAGGGTTTCCGGTGTTAGCCTGGCAGCCTCAGAGGCGTTTAACTTGCCTTCTCTTCCAAGGTTTCTGATGTCGCGCTGAATCTGTGGCATAACTACGGCTTTGGCGAGACTCTCCGGCATCGACAATTCTGCCGACCCTTTGATCGCGGTTAGTAACAACATGGGATTGGCCGAAAGATCCTGTTCTTTTCCCTGTATGACAAACATTGCCTTGCCGGTAAGTTCGCCACCCGGCGCGGTGAAGCTGAGCCGGGTTATTTCGACTACAGGGTTGTTTTGTGACAGTTTGCCGGCCAGCTCCAGGGTTTTGCCGGCAATCATCATTTGCATCTGCTCACGGGGTAACGCGCGGATGTAAATCCTGTTCAAGTCATTTTCAAACTGCTTCAGGGTAATCGTGTCAAGATTGCGAACCGCCACGCTGAGTTCACCTGGCCCGTATCTGTCTTTGGCGATCTGCAGTGCCTTGATGCCAAAGTTGATATTTATGGTAGCAAACCGTCCTTTTGGTTGCACCACGGCAGAGAGTTTCATGTTCTGGACATCCACAAGTGGTTTCATCGCGATGCTGGCAATACTTAAGTTGGTGCGGCCAAACATGTATCCGGCAGTGCCCTCGTACATATCCGATGTTAACCTCACGTTCTTGATGGTCAATTTGCCGCGAGCAGAACTGACCGAAATCAGTGGGAAGCTGAAATCCATATTTATTTTTTTCCAAGCACGGTCAAAATTCATTTGGCCTCCACCGGCCGCCCAGTGGATGGTGGTTTTGTCCTGCTTGCGAATAGCGGCGGCTATCTTGAGGTTGCTGGTGCCATTGCCGGACAAGTCGAGCACCGTTTCCAGTCGCAGCGGCGGCAGTGACTTCAGCGTTGCTGACAAACTGGCAGGCGCGTCAGCAGAAGGGCTGAAGCGCAAGGTTGTTTTGATCAAAGCCAGCGCTGGCGCGATTTCTCCCGACAGCAATTGCGACAGCGGCAACGGCCCGTGTTCAATTCGATGTGTGGCGCTAATAACCAGCGGTGCAGTCGGCAGGAGAAATTCGTTTCTGGCCTCAGAGCTCATCCAACCGCGCGAAAAAGAAAAATTCTTTGATAACAGGCCGCTTCGCGCCGCCATGCCTTTTACCGCGTCATTAAACGCCGACTCGGTTTGTATTCCCAGCCAATAAGGTGCAGCGGCAATTGACAGACCCAGTAGCAGGGTGACAATACCTATAACCGTTAGAGCGCGCTTCATTGAAGTTCCCTGTTGTCTGATTTTATCCCATACGGTTTATATAACGCATCATCGACGATTCGTCACACACTACTTGCGTATTGGCGCCGATCTGGTGTTCACCGGATCAGGTGGACCGATCTCTTATTTTGGCACTTTATTGGCGGGCCGCAGAGCCCAGAGATGCCCGTGGGCCCATCAGCACGCACGACCAGAATTCCTTTCAGCGGCTTTTGCCGTTGCGCCAAGCCACGATAATCCTGTAGTTTTTTTGCTTCGAGGATTACCGCCGCATTCATGTAGGTGTAATCACATTCGCCATTCAGCAAGCGTCTTTCAAATTCAGTCACCGTTGGTGCAGTGACAAAGCGAAAACGTACCCCGGTT
This sequence comes from Acidiferrobacterales bacterium, assembly GCA_036446455.1. Taxonomy (GTDB): domain Bacteria; phylum Pseudomonadota; class Gammaproteobacteria; order Acidiferrobacterales; family JAJDNE01; genus JAZFSZ01. The sequence continues at coordinate 3,873 of JAZFSZ010000085.1, read as the reverse complement.
TGATGGTTCAATTCCTGAATCAGGGGTTGCCATTGATTTGCCAGCGTCACTGGCGTGTGGTGTGGGACAATGGCAAATGTGCGCTCTGCCTCCCCCCGGCTTTGTTGTGCCAGGGATAAGAACAAACTGAAGGCAGGCAGAATTTTTATAAGGCTGACGCGCAGCAAGGGTTACCCTCTTCGATTGCCCACCGGTCTCACAAGCGTGGCTATTGTTTGTTTTCGGGATATTCACCAGCCGAAGCCGATACTAAAGCACAATTGGCGTATTTTATTAAACCCCATCCAGACCTCTCACTGATTGAGTCAGGTATAAAGAGACGGCGGCTTGTTGCAGACAGCTTTACAGGGGGTGTGGCTGGTTCAGGTGTCGAATTCTCGCTTCATGAATTCAGGCTTTGCCAGTGCGGCGCGATGAATGTCGGTGTTGTAATAGCGGGTTTGTGGAACAACGGCCGATTCCGCCGGCACCCGAAAATCGGCTGGCGCAATCGATTTACTTGCCAGCGTTGCCGTCCACCAACCGGAGGGATAACTGCACTGGGGAAAATCCAGCGTCGCTATATGGGCAAACCCGGCATTTTTCATATTGGCTCTTACGCTGGTGATAATTTTCATGTGAAACAACGGCGACTCGCTTTGCACGATCAATATGCCATCGGTAGAAAGGGCTTGCAGGCAGTCTGCATAGAATTCTTCCGAAAACAGGCCCACGGCCGGACCTACCGGGTCAGTAGAGTCGACAATAATCACATCGTAACTACCGTTGACCGCTTCGCGGACATGTTTGATGCCGTCACCAAAACTGAATTGGGCGCGCGGATCATTATTGGATTCGCATAACTCCGGGAAGTATTTTTCCGATACTCTTGTAACCCTTGCATCAAGCTCGATCAATTCCGCCGATTCCACCGCTGGATGTTTCAGCACTTCCTTCAGGCATCCACAGTCACCGCCACCGACAATGGCGACCCGTTTCGGGTCCGGATGGGTAAACAGTGCGGTATGCGTCATCATCTCGTGATAAATGAAATTGTCGAGGCCGCATAACATCACCAGGCCGTCCAATGTCATCAGTTTGCCAAACGCTACCGTGTCGTAAATCTCCAGCAACTGATACGGCGTCTGCTCCTGATGAATCTTTTCGCGGATTTTCAGGGAAAATGCCGAGCCGTGCTCGGTATAAAATTCGGTAAACCACTTGCCGGGGGTCAGTTCGTCGGTCGACATGAACACAGTTCCATCAACATGAAGAAGACGAACATTACCGGCCACACCTTGCGGTGACAAGGCAGGCGTTTCCTGCTTTCATAGGTTTTAACAATTCAAACAGGTTTGAAGACAGTGAAAGAGTGGAGCATCGCGGAGGCTCGCAAGACATACAATATTGCCCACTGGAGCGGCGGTTATTTTGGCATCAATGAGGCCGGACATGTTACCGCCTGCCCCAGCGGCGATTCGGGCCAGACCGAAATAGATCTCTATCAACTGAGCAAGGAAATCAGAGACAGCGGTCTTTCTTTTCCTGTGCTGGTGCGATTTTCCGATATCCTCAGGCATCGCATCGATAGACTGGCGACAGCATTTACGAAAGCCATCGGTAAAAGGGGTGTTGCGCAACGTTATACCGCGGTATACCCGATCAAGGTCAATCAGCAGTACAGTGTTGTCGAGCAGATTGTGAGTCATGGCGGCAAACACGTAGGGCTGGAGGCCGGTAGCAAGCCCGAGCTCATGGCGGTACTGGCGCTGGCGCCGCAGAATGGCGGCACCATTATCTGCAACGGTTACAAGGACATGGAATACATTCGCCTGGCGTTGATCGGGCGGGCACTGGGTCACCGATTGTTTATTGTGATTGAAAAACTCTCGGAGCTGGAGCTGGTTTTCCGGGTGGCGCGCGACATGGGGGTCACGCCGCTGTTGGGTCTTCGCGTGCGCCTGGCGTCCATTGGCAGTGGCAACTGGCAAAACACCGGCGGCGACAAGTCCAAATTCGGTTTGTCCTCCCAACAAATTACTGTCGCCATTAAACGCCTGAAAAAAGAAGGGCTGGATAACAGTGTGCAGATGTTGCACTTCCACATGGGTTCGCAAATCCCGCGGTTATCGGACATCGAGAAGGGGCTGGCCGAGGGCGCCAGTTTCTACGCGGCACTGAAGGCCGAAGGGCTTCCCGTTAAAACCGTCAACGTCGGTGGCGGGCTGGGCATTGATTATGAGGGTACACGTTCACGCAACTACTGTTCCGTCACCTACAGCATCGACGAGTACGCCAGTGCCGTGGTTGACGCGCTGGACAAGGTTTGTTCGGAAAAAGCCATTGAATTCCCGGAGATCATCACCGAGGCCGGGCGTGCCATGGTGGCGCATCATGCCATGCTGATTACCAATGTGATTGAAAGCGAGCAGCGGTCTGATCCACCGGAAGTCGAACCTGAGGCGAACGCGCCAGCGGAAGTGAAGGCCCTGTGGGATGACCTGCAACAGATCAGACAGCGCCAGATTATCGAGGCATTTCACAATGCCCGCAGTCACTTTGGCAAGATCCAGGCGATGTTTTCCCGCGGCGAACTGACGCTGACGCAACGGGCGTCGGCAGAAAATATCTATCAATCTTTGTGCCAGCGCGCGCGGGCCATGCTGTCGCCGGAGAAGCATGACCACCGCGAACTGATTGATGAACTAAATGCGCGTCTTGCCAGTAAATATTTCGTCAATTTTTCATTGTTCCAGTCCATGCCCGATGCGTGGGCCATTCAACAGGTATTCCCGGTGCTGCCGCTAAATCGGCTGGACGAGAAACCGGACCAGCGCGGCGTGATCGAAGACATTACTTGTGATTCCGATGGTCGTCTGGATCTTTATCCGGATGCCGAGGGCGTGGAGTCGACCTTGCCCCTGCACACGCTACGCCTGGGTGAGCCCTATATATTAGGTATCTTCCTGCTGGGCGCCTATCAGGAGATTCTGGGGGACATGCACAATCTGTTTGGCGACACCAATTCGGTGCATGTGGAGTTGCACAAAGACAGTTATCGTCTGACCAATGCAGCGCGTGGTGATGACATCGACGCCGTATTACGCTATGTGCATTTCGATCCGGATAACCTGTTGATGATTTACAAGAACAAAGTGGCGAAAGCTGCGCTGGAGGATGAGCAGCGAGCACAATACCTGCATGAGTTGGCGGCGGGGTTGAAGGGGTATACTTATCTGGAGGATTAGGTGGTGCGCCTGCGGCGAGCTCTAAAAGCTAATATGCCGGTGGCTGCACCCGAGGGCATACCCTCACGTTGTTCGGTAACCGGCAGCAGGTTACTTTCTCTTGCTTGTCCAAGAGAAAGACACCCCGACGTCCTTGTCCCTACGGGATTCCCTCCCCAGGACTTAAAAAATCCCCAAAGCGAGCCTAACTCGGAATATCACGTAACGTGATATTTGCCTCGACAGGAGGCTCGCTTACCGTATTTTTCCTCGCCTGTGTCGGCTGCGTCTACGGGGCTGGAAAACCAACCTGGCCACGCGACTTTTGAAGAACGCAATTTTGTGTCGATTTTCAATCAACTCCATTTTCGCTGTGTTGCTAGAAGACCAATATCCCTTCTTCCACCAATTCTGGAAGTTTCTTTCCCACCCATTCCTCAAACTTTTTCTCTAACTTATAAATACTTGCCTTTGGCAATGCGGCTTGAATTGATTCAGAGGCCCTATTTAAGGCCTTGGGATTTGAATTCACTATCAACCATTTTCCGCTACAAACAGACAGATCCTTTTTTAGATGATTAATACAAGCCAGTAGGTACTTATCCATCCCGCATTCGAAAGACATTCCCACAACTATAAACACTCGACCTTCTGACAATAGCTGAAG
>JAZFSZ010000084.1:0-10386 GCA_036446455.1 Acidiferrobacterales bacterium | reverse complement strand
ACAAGCTTCGTAAACGCTTTAATCAGGTCGAGATAAGGAGGTAAGTATCGTGGCAATTGATCCGGTATGCCGAATGCAGGTGCAAGAGGACGAGGCCGCTGCTACCGCGGAACATAGCGGGAAACAATATTATTTTTGTAGCCAGGGTTGTAAAGAAGAGTTCACAAACGACCCGGAACATTATATCCAGGCCCTTGACCAGGAAAGCGAGCACAAACACTGACCTTAACGCTGGATGAACCGAGTCAACTCGTTGCAAGCTTGCGGGTAAGCAGGCGCCGGAATGTATGTGTTCAATATATATCTTGTATGCAGGCGGGAGGCGGTGATCATGGCAACCACTAATGCGAAAAAACTGAGTTGGCCGAATGGGCTTCTGGTTCTGGTCGTTGTCATCGCCCTTGGTAGTCTAGTCGTGACACTGCTTGGTCCGGTAATAGGATATCGGGAAAACATTCCGTTTCATCACTGGTACGGCAATTGGCCGGTGGTGGCCGTTGCAATCGCACTTTTTGTCGCTTTCTTGCTCGGTTTTGTGCGACCCCGGGGAGCGCCTGCCTGGCGCAGTGCCGGTATGGGCACTGCATTTTTTATTGCCTTGTTTACGGAAATGTTCGGCATTCCGTTGACAATCTACTTCCTGTCGGCCTTTACGGATTTTTCGCCCGATTTGTTCGGCCACCAGCAAAGTCACCTGTGGGCCTTTCTGTTAAATCAGACCGGCCTGTTACCGATGCAATGGGCGGTATATGTGGTGATGACTCTTAGTATGGTTTTGATCACGACGGGGCTGATTGTCGTCGCGTTCGGCTGGCGACAAATTTATCTCGCACGCGGCAACCTGGTCACAGATGCTATCTACCGGTATGTGCGACATCCACAATACACCGGTTTCTTTCTGGTGATATTCGGTTTCCTTATCCAGTGGCCGACCTTGATTACATTAGCAATGGCGCCAATTTTGCTGTGGATGTATCTGCGGTTGGCACGGCGAGAGGAAGCAGTGATGATCGACCAATTCGGTAGTGCCTATCGAAATTATATGACTCAGGTTAGCGGTTTTATTCCCCGCATTCATTAACTTCTTTTTTAATAATTCGGGTCTGACCCGAATTTCTTTTATTTGACCCGATGTTTCCTGGTCTGCAGTCCTTAAGTTAATTTTATTTACTGATAGAAATTTGATTAAATTGTGTCCAGCGCCACTAACAAGAATATCAATCCTTATGGCCCTTCATATCCCCGAACCAGACAAACTCTGCCCGCGACAGGGAAATGCGCTGACGGCCGCTTTGGGCAGGCTTATGATGCATGTGTTGGGGTGGAAGATTGCCGGTAACTTTCCGGCAGCACCCAGGTTTGTCATTGCCTGGGCACCCCATACTTCTTACCACGACTGGTTTGTGGGTGTCGCCTGTATGCTTGCCTTGCGCATAAAGGCGTCGTGGATGGCCGCACACGGTTTTTTCTGGTGGCCGTTAGGTTTGTTAATGACGCGACTTGGTGGCATTGCCATCAACCGGAATCGTTCCCACAACGTAGTGGCACAGATGATCGATTGTTTTGATAGCCGGGATCAATTCATCCTGGCCATCGCGCCGGAAGGCAAACGTCAAAAAGTAGAGAAGTGGAAAACAGGTTTTCATCACATCGCAACAGGAGCAAACGTCCCCATCATGCTCATGTCGCTGGATTACGCCACCAGGACGCTGACGCTAGGACCAACCTTCACCACTACTGATAATGCAGAATCGGATATGAAAAAGATCCAGTCGCATTTCAGGAAATTCAAGGCGCGGCATCCGGTGCAGACTTAAATTATCTGCAGTTAATGTTGGTCCAGAGCGGAGTAAAGGCGTCGGATCAATCAGAGCCAACCAATAACAACAGCATAAATAGAGCTTTAAGAAACCAGGCTACCGGCACGGCGTAAACGTTCTTCCATCATTTTCACGCCTTGCCGGTCTTCGCCGACAATAGCAACGCTGCCGTTGTAAACGGGAACGATTACACCACCAAATAGGGTCAGATCAGAATGCCGGAATGACAGGAATAGGGACTATGGCGTCTTTAAGTAAGTGCCATTCGGGCCAGATCACAATTTCGATCTTCCATCTTTTTTATCTAACGGTTAATACGGTGGCCGACTGTTGTTTAGACACAAGTTTACTAGGTCATCGAGGCGCGCAGTCCCGGCGCACATGACGGTATCGGCGCCACCCCAGTAAATCTTTACGCCGCCATTGTTATCCGCCACCGCGCCGCAAGTAAAGACGACATTGTGTACGTAACCCGTAATCTCCCACGGGTCCTGCGGGGCCAGCACCCATTCATCGGAGATTCCGATAATTTTGGCAGGGTTGGCAAGATCATGCAGCGCAACGCCAAGTCGATATACTGCACCGTCCATGGTTTCGAATACCCCGTGATAGATGCTGAGCCATCCATGCAGGGTGTGGATCGGAGTCGCGCCTGGGCCGATCTTTGTCGCATCCCAATGATATTGCATCGGTTTCATCACGACTTCGGACTCGCCCCAATGAACCAGGTCCGTCGACCATGACAGCCATATCGGCCAGGGGCTGATTTCCGAATGAGGCCGGTCCAGACGGGCATACCGGCCGTTGAACCGCTGTGGAAAGATAACAACGTTGCGCATGTCCGCCTGACTGATCAATGCCACTCGCTCGACGGTTCGAAAATCACGGGTCTTTGCCAATCCGATCCGCACACCGTGGCGCGAATAGGCGCTATAGGTAATCAGATAGTCGCCATCAATGCAGGAGACTCTGGGGTCTTCCACGCCGAAGGTTTCGTAGTCTGCAAATACACCCTCGGTCGATGGTGTCATGAAGGGTTCCGGACCGACCGTGAAGTCGAATCCGTCTTCACTTTCGGCGATGCCGATGATCGACCGGCCGTTACGCAAGTGAGATCGAAACAGCATTATATAGCGGCCGTCATAGCGGGCGATGCCGGCGTTGTGTACGGTCTCCACCGGATAAGGGATATCGTCTTTGGTCAGAATCGGATTCGCCGGGCAGCGTTCGATGACCGGTTGAGTATCAGGATTGCGACGATCAGCGGTCATAGTCATCCTCCAGCCGGATAATGTCATCCTCTCCAAAATAATCCCCCATCTGCACTTCTACTATCAGCAGTGGAATAGTGCCGGGATTCTTGATTCGGTGCACCGCACCTTTCGGGACATCAATGGATTGCCCCGGCGTTAACAGAGTCTCTTGTTTTCCTATTGTCACCAATGCCTCGCCACTGACCACGGTCCAGTGTTCAGCACGGTGCCGATGTTTTTGCAGACTGAGCCGTTGCCCCGGATTGACGGTGATCTCCTTGATCTTGTGATCGTCTCGTTCCACCAGGTCGATGTAGTAACCCCAGGGCCGGTGGTTCTCGCGTTGGTCGAGAATCTGCTGATAAACATTCAGGTAATCTTTCGCCATGCGCTGGCAGGTAAATCGTTGTTCCATTTCTTCTCGACAGGTCCGCCGGTCGATTGAGTCAATCCTGCCCACCGCCTGCACGGCTGCTTCCACATCATCGACAATATATCCCGTCTTGCCATTGCGAATGAGCTCCGGCATGGATCCCCTTGCGAAGGCGATCACCGGTGTACCGCAGGCCATGGATTCGACGACGCTGAGCCCAAAAGGCTCTTCAAAGTTGATCAGGTGTAATAAAGCCCGTGCGCCCGCCATGACCTCTTGCCTTTGTTCCGATCCGACTGCGCCGATGAATCGCACCATCGATCCGTCGATATGCGGCTCAACCTGTTTCTTGAAGTATGACTCGTCCTGGACTATTCCGGCAATCACCAACGGCAACTTGCTCTTTTTTGCCACCTCAATGGCTGTGTGCACACCCTTGTCGGCGTGGATTCGCCCGAAGAACAAGAGATAGTCTCCCGTCTCTGACCAATACTGGAACTTTGCAAGGTCGATGCCGTGATGGATGGTGGCGATATAGTCAAGATCATGGCGCTTGTCGGCTTCGCTGATAGCCACATAATGGGTTTGTTTATTATACTTTTGATAAACTGGTAAAATTGCGGGCGAAGAGAATCCATGTATGGTGGTGACGACCGGCGTTCTGGTAAACGCGCTATAGCTGAGCGGTAAAAAATCAAAGTGGTTATGAATCAAATCGAATTCGTCCGCCCGCCTGAACACCTCGGCAATATGCAGACACTCCCAGGCTTTGGGGTTGATCGAGGGGTCCTCAGAGTAGGGTCGCTCGCAAACCCAGGCAAGCTTGCCGCTGGTGTCAGAATCTCCTGTCGCAAACAATGTCACGTCTTGACCCATATTGACCAATTGCTCCGTAAGGAGGCTGACGATATTTTCCCATGGCCCATAGTGACGCGGTGGTGTGCGCCAGGACAGCGGACTTAACATTGCAATTTTCAAAAACAACCTCCCTGTATGTGTTGGGGCGGTATATTTATTGATCAGAAATGAACTGTGTGACACAGTAATAACAAAAAAGCATACCGGACAGCAGGGATAATATGTGGGGACATCCAATGTGGCATATTATTTGCTTCTTGTCCTGCAAGGCTGGAAAATATAACCATGATTAACAAAGACAACAATCCCCGAACTATTTATTCAGCTCTTATTTAGAGAGAATATTTCCCTCGCGGACACACCTTATGAATGATACTGATTCAACTTCTGCTACTCCGCTGGCACGGCGCAAATCGATCGTAATAAAGGCGGATGTTAACCGTGTTATCACGCGGCCGTATATACCGGGTAGTGAAACACGCATTCAGAATATCATTAACCGTGTGCTCGGCCTTGACGAAGATCAGGTGGTTTCGCTCATTGATGCCACGATGCATAATTTTTCCCACCGTCACCGCAACTTCAGGGACATTCTTGAGGAGAATTTCGAACGGATGTCCGCTCATGTGCCGTTTGTTGACAAGCTTTCAAAGGAGCGGCGACTGTTGATCGGTGCTTATTTCACCGCGGAATACTCAGTGGAGGCGGCGGCACTATTTAACCCATCAATCGTCAAGATTGCCTCCCAGGAGGAAGACCCGGAAGGATCTTGCCGGTTTATTATGAGTTTCCGTGCCACAGGCGAAGGCCACATTTCGTCAATCGAATTTCGCAGCGGCATAATCGACTCAAATGGCGACATTTTCTTCGATTCCCTGAGCCATTATGCCGCCACACCCGAAATCCATCCCAACCCAAGTTATGAGCGGCTGCTTTTCCAGATGAAGCTCCAGGAGATGGGGGCGAATGATAAGTTGGTGCGATGGCTGTTCGGTGAGTTGCCCGAAGAATTCACACAGGACGAACTACTGGAAAAGCTCGCTGCGCTTAAGGAAATTGGCAATTTCAGACAACAAGACAAGGAGGCCGCCACCGAAATGGCGATGTGGCTGGTGCAATCCAATTACGAGATTTTGTTTCCCGAGGAACACTCGATAACCGAGCGGGTGATCGCCCCCGTATCTGCGTCCGAGAGCCAGGGAATCGAGGACGCCCGTTTTGTGCGTTTTGTTCATGATGACGGCACAGTGACTTACTACGCCACCTATACGGCATACAATGGCGATAAAATTTTGCCGCAATTAATTGAAACGAAAGACTTCCTCTCTTTCAAGATTATGACCTTGTACGGGGCGCAGGCACAGGATAAGGGAATGGCCCTGTTCCCGAGAAAAATCGGGGGGAAATATGTCATGCTGTCGCGCCAGAACGGCGAATACTGCTCCATCATGTTTTCGGACAACCTGCATTACTGGGAATATGCGAGTATTTTGCAGGAACCGGAATTTCCGTATGAGTTCTTTCAGATGGGCAATAGTGGTTCACCTATCGAGACATCCGAGGGCTGGCTGGTTGTAACCCACGGCGTGGGCCCAATGCGTACATACAGTCTCGGAATCGAGTTACTAGATCTAGATGATCCGACCCGAATTATCAGCCGCATCGAGCATCCGATCTTGCAACCCAACGCACAGGAGCGGGAGGGATATGTCCCAAACGTGGTTTATAGTTGTGGAGCAATCATTCACCAGGGCGAATTAATCATTCCCTATGCCTATGCGGACCACAATTGCACGATAGTGACCCTGTCTCTACCAGAGGTGATGGCCAGATTGAAGCAGTGAGCCAGTCCAACCTGATCCTGATCACCACTGCCTCACAAAACCCCATCGAACCATGCAGGCAGTTGTGAAACAAGGGCACGATAAGGCGTGGTAACGCCATTCGTGCCAAAATGCTACTGGTACCACCCCTTTTGGCAGGAACACTTCAGAATCCCTTCGGGCTTCGTCAAGTACTTCCTCGTTCGCTTCGCTTACTCAGGTCGTGCTGCGCTCATCCTGCCTAAAAAAACACCCAACGCAAAGGCGCAAAGCAAGAAAGGGTATTTATGAATAAAATTACCAGTAAAAGATTTTCTTTGCGCCTCTGCGTTTGAAGTTTCTGGAGTAGGAGAAAAAGCAAACGCAAGGGTACGATAAAGCGTGGTAACACCATTCGTGCCATTTCTGGCTGACTCAATCAGGTTCGGCCGCGATGATTGTAAATTGCGAGCAGCGCCGTCAGCCAGCAAAGAGAGGATTCAGCCCCCTGATTTTCATTCACGCCTTCGACCCCCAGACCATCCCGGCAACCTCCGGTAGAGTGGTCATAGAGTGGGGTCTGAAGGTCGTTGTCCCCCAGGTACCAGTTTAAACACTGGTAAGCAACATCGATCCAGTTTTTATCCTGCGTGCATCTGAATGCCTCCATGCAGGCATCTATCATTGCTGCCGCCTCGATAGGCTGTTGATCGAATTGCGCTTTGTCACCGTTCTTTGTATACCAGCCGTCGTTGCCAATGGCGGAAAAATGCTGGCTGGTTTTGTCGGTCTGTATTTTTTGTAACCAGGCAAGTGAACGCAAACCTGTATGTTTCATTTCATTGTCGCCAAACCTGCGTCCAGACAACAGTAACGCCTGTGACAGTCTGGCATTATCGTAGGTTAATATATTCTCGCACCAGGGCCAGTCCCCGGTGGCCGAAGCCCTGAACCAGTTGATGAGTTGTTGAGAGAGTCGCTTGCACACGACTTCGATTTGACGATCTTCTTCGTTGCGAACCAGATAGGCATGAGTCGCAATAATTGTGAATGCAACTGCCCGCGGAAATGTAAACTGTTCCACAGGGTTTAGCGCTTGCAGGAACAGGTCGGTTGCCAAACCCACTTGCCCCTTGTTGCGACCCAGGGCCACCGCTATTCCCAGTGCCCATAATGCACGGCCATAAGAATCCTCCGAGCCCGCTTCCTCCAGCCAGTGTCGATCATAGGACAGGAAGTTGCGAAAGTGGCCATTCCGGTTATTGAAGGCATGGTCGAGAAAACTGAGATAGACCGTAGTCAGGTCAGTCGTCGACGAATCCCTGGGATGGAGATCCTGCACCATCATGGTGACGATTAACGCGCGCGCATTGTCGTCCACGCAATAACCGTGTTGCCGGTTTGGAACGCTATGTTTGGCATGTTGCAGGATGCCGGTTCCATCGGTCATACGGAAAAGATGATCCAGTTTGATCTCCGGCAGCGCTTGCGGCCGAGAGCCGAGTGTATCTTCTTTTATGGTAGTCAAGTCATCGCGCAACCGTCGATGCCGGGCTTCAGCAAAGATATCAAGATAACGAGCTCCGACGGTGCTCCATATCATTTTTCGACCATATTTCCAGGCTCTCTCGCGCAGGGCACGAAGCTCATCAGGATGATCCAGAAGATTGATGACCTCCCTTGCGAGGATTTCGTGATCCTGGAACGGAATCAGTATGCCACGTCCCTCGGCGAGTAGTTCCTGGGCATGCCAATAAGGCGTTGATATCGCTGCTTTGCCCATCCCAAGCGCATAGGAAAGAGTGCCGGAAATTATCTGTGCCTCTTTCACATAGGGAGTGATGATAATATCTGCCGCTCCGATAAATTCTGATATCTCTTCTTCAGTGACGAAGCGATCATAAAAAACAATATAATCCGCAACACCGAGTTTATTTGCCTGCAAGTGGAGACTGATTCTGTAAGCTTCTCCATGTTCCGCCTTGTAGTGAGGATGAGTAACACCAACAACCATGAAGATAATCTCCGGGTGCGTTTTTGCAATCTCCGGCAGGGCATCGATTACTGTTTCAATACCCTTATCCGGCCCCAGCAGACCAAAGGTCAGAATAACTTTCTTTCCTGATACATCGAACTTGTCCTTGTAGATATCAGGCTCGGCAAACGGAACGTCAGGAATTCCATGGTCAATCAAGACAATTTTTCCCTCGGGTACCCTGTAGATGTCACGCAGGAAGTTTATTGAACGTTCACTCATCACCACCAGGCGGTCAGACAGCCTGGCGAGTTCCATGATGATATTTCGTTCCCGCGTGCTTGGGTTATTGAGAATGGTGTGCAGAGTGGTAATGATCGGCATTTTCAGTTCGCGCAGCAGTTCAATTATAAAACTGCCTCGCTGGCCACCGAATATGCCAAATTCATGCTGCAGACAAACCACATCCACCTGATTAAGGTTGCATAAATCGGCCGCCAGGCTGTATTCGTTCAGCTGACTCTGGTTGATTTCAAGACGCACATTGGAAGGATAGGGATAACCCTCGGGCCGATCGTTCATTGCGACCGCCCAACAGGCTTTGTCCGGTGCATTCAACACGATGGATTCAAGAAGATGCGTGGTGAATGTGGCGATACCGCATTGCCGGGGGAGGTAGTTGCCGATCAGGACTATGGACTTGATTTCAGTCCATTCTGATCCTGAGACTGTTGTGCTGTGAGTTACCATCTATTCTCTTTTTGTCCTTTTTGTCCTTTTGTTGGGAAAATATGTTTCCAGTAGCGATGCCCTGATCAATGACCAGAGCCGGAACAGGATACAGGTAAATATCAATGTAAAACTCTAACAAGATCGGGCGCGACGCGTTGAATATAAATATCTGCCGCAGAGACGCGGGGGCGCAGAGAAAACATTTAGGGCGGTCTATCAGACCGCCAAAACAAAGAATTTTACTTTTCAAGGCCGGCTGAAAGCCGGCCCTATGATTTTTTCTTTTCTCTGCGCCCCCGCGTCTCTGCGGCAGATTTTGTTCTTTAAGAAACCAGGCTACCGGCACGGCGTAAACGTTCTTCCATCAGTTTCACGCCTAGCGGGTCCTCGCCGACGATGGCAACGCTGCCGTTGTAAACGGGAACGATTACACCGGTAAAACGTGTGTCGGCAATCATCGTTATTTTTCTGACGTATTCACCCGGCAACCACAATAGCGTAATCAGACCGGTTTTATCGTCTACTACCAGGTGCGCGCCGTCACGTTGGCGAATACGGCAGTGGCTGGCAAAGTTTATTATGCCAATGGGTTTAAGAAGTCTGCTGCCAAAAGGCGCCAGAATTTTATTGACTGCGGCAAGCTGAACATTGTTGCGCTCCTGCATGTGATCGGCCTCTTCGTAAATATGTGCAATCACAGCTTCTCCGAGTGGAGCAGGGTCACTATTGGAGAGAAATAAACCAACGATTGAGAGCGTAAGTAGTGCGCTGGCCGCAAGTGCTCCCCAACGATGGCGTGTGTGACGATTATCACGCCGGATGGCGATGCTTTGACGCATCAATATCATTGCCGAAAGATTGGCAGGCGTTTGAATATTGACAGCCTGTTTCAGACTGGAATCAAACTGGCGCATACCAATGTCGAACTCGCGACATTGTTTGCACTCGCCAATATGTTGACGTAACCGGGTGTCATAGCGACCCGGATCTGCCGTCATTATTCGCCTTGATTCCAGACAATCCATTTCACATCCTTCGCGGATTCATTTTTTCGATTTATGCGCCATGCTGGTTCTGGTATTTCCTGGCGTTTCCCCTTCCAGTCGCTTGCGCAAGCGCCTGCGCGCGCGAAATAATCTCGTCATTACCGTGGCCGGTGATATACCCATCGCTTCGGCAATCTCTGCGCCGGTGTAACCGCCTATTACCTGCAGCAACAGCGGCTCAAGATAGTCATCTGACAATTCCAGTAGCGCTTTGCGCAGCATGACAATCTCAGCTGAGCCCGGGTCCAGATCAGCACCAATGGCTTGTTCGGGGTCAAAACTGTCTACTGGTATGCCTTCTCTTTGGGCTCGCTGGTAATAGCGTGCGTTTTCCCGCCGCAATATGGTCAACAGCCACCCTTTGGCGGCACGATGATCCTGCAGGCTATCCAGCGCTTTCCAGGCCCGCGCAAAGGTCTCTTGCACCAGATCCTCCGCCTGCTCACGACGATGGCACAGCCAAAGCGCATAGCGGTAAAGATCACCGGAAAAGGCTTTTACCAGAGCCTCAAATTGCAATTGTCTCG
>JAZFSZ010000083.1:0-7325 GCA_036446455.1 Acidiferrobacterales bacterium | reverse complement strand
GCACCAGCACGATTCCCAGGAATTCCGCTTCCAGCATGATCCAGAGACAGGCAGCGGAAAAGAACGTCAATACCAGAAAAAGCGCCGCTTTTACCGGATGCCGCACCGTCACCATCATAGTGGCCGCGCCCACCATAATGGTGCTGAAAAAATAAAAAATTGCCTGCTCAAATGTCATTGTTATTAATACCTGCCGCAGAGGGTCGCTCTTGCGCATCCTGCGCCCGCGACACTTGTGCGTCCATGCACATTGCGCGGAGACGCAGAGACGTCAAAATTATTTCTTGCCTCTACCATTGTAAGGTCTGTTGACACATCTCGCTTATAATTCATATGCTAACTATGGTTCACTTTATTAAAATCAATAATCTCATATCTTCACTCAGATCATTTATAATCTTCTAATCTAATAAATACTTTCATTTCCTCTGCGCCTCTGCGGCAAAGGTCTTTTACCGGTATCTGGCGTCCGCTGCGCGGGCCGCCGCAATTTCTTTTTCGTTCTGATCGCCTACTTCCAGCAGCATTTCTTTGGTGTAATAAAGATCACCGCGCTTCTCGCCGTGGTACTCAAAAATATGGGTCTCGACAATGGCATCCACCGGGCAAACCTCTTCACAAAATCCACAAAAAACACATTTTGTGAGATCAATGTCATAGCGTGTCGTGCGACGGGTACCGTCATCATGCTGCTCGGATTCAATGGTGATAGCCAGTGCCGGACAAACCGCTTCACACAACTTGCAGGCAATGCAACGTTCTTCGCCGTTCGGGTAACGCCTTAGTGCATGTAATCCACGAAAACGCGGAGACATTGGTGTGTATTCATCCGGATACTGCACCGTGATTTTGCGGCTGAAAAAATGGCGCAGGGTGACTGACAGGCCCTTGGCCAGCTCAAACAAGGTAAAGCTTTTTATAAAATGAGTTACCGCATTCATAATCGCACCTCTGCCCCTAATGGAACATGTACCCCCATTGCGTCCTTTGCGCGATCCCGATGACCGCGATCCATACCAGCGTCACCGGGATCAGTACTTTCCAGCCCAGGCGCATAATCTGGTCATAGCGATAGCGCGGGAACGTGGCCCGCAACCACAAGTACACAAACAGGAAGAATGCCACCTTCAACCACAACCAGACGAAACCCGGCACCAGATTGAACAGTGCATTATCAACCGGAGGTAACCAGCCGCCGAGAAACATGAGCACAGTCAGGGTGGACAGCAATATCATATTGGCGTATTCCGCCAGAAAAAACAGACCAAAAGTGATGCCTGAATACTCTACGTGGTAACCGGCAACAATTTCCGATTCACCTTCCGCGATATCAAACGGTGCACGGTTGGTTTCCGCAACCGTAGATATAAAATAAACAAAGAACAGCGGCAACAACGGCCAGATATACCAGTCGAGAATATTGCCACTCTGGCCTTCAACAATTTCTCTGAGATTGAGGCTGTTGGACATCATTAACACACCCACGAGAGCAAACCCCATGGCGATTTCGTAAGAGACCATCTGCGCGGCGGAACGCATGGCCCCCAACAGGGCATATTTCGAGTTGGACGCCCAGCCGGCGATGATAATGCCGTAGACACCAACCGATGTGAGCGCCAGCAGGAATAACAGACTGGCGTCAATATCGGTTAACAGCAAGGTATCGGTAAACGGGATTACGGCCCAAGCCACCAGTGCCGGTGCCAGCGCCAGTATGGGCGCGATCAGAAACAGTAATTTGTTGGCACTGCTGGGAATAATGATTTCTTTCAACAACAGCTTGAGCACGTCGGCTATCGGCTGCAGCCATCCCCGAGGGCCGACACGATTTGGACCAATACGGATTTGCATGTAACCAATAACCTTGCGCTCGGCAAAGGTCAGATAAGCAACGTGCAGAATCACCGGCAAAACAATCACGACGATAAGAATGACGTTGGCCAGCAACAGTATCATCCAGTCCGGTAGCAAATCGGAATAAGGTAATGATAAAAGAAAGTCTTTCATCATGATGCTTTTACTACCGTAGCCGGGCCACAGGCGCCGAGAGTTGCGGTTTCCGGATAGCCTTGCGCCACCAGCACACAACCGTCTGGTACGCGCGGGTCGACTACCATATCCAGTTCAGCCGATCCTTCGACCATGCGTACAACCACGCGGTCACATTCACCCAGCTCGTATTTCTCGGCTTCCGACGCATTCATGCGTGCCGCCGGTTTGGGATTATCGCTGGTTTGTTGCAGTGCCTCGGCGCGTCGCACAACAGCATCGACGGCATAAATCGGAACTTCCGCGATACGATTAAGTTCAGCAGAGCGGCTAACGGTTTTTTCGGGGATGCGCCACTGCGTTAATTTGCTCGACGCCGGCACATCACCAAATCCCATGTCGCTGCGTACATCATCAATACTGTTGTAGCCAAAACCGTCCAGCTCCATCATGCTGCCGAGTACGCGCAGTATTTTCCAGCCCGGGCGCGCTTCGCCCCGCGGCTGCACCGCACCAGTAAAGGCCTGGACGCGACCCTCGCCATTAATATAGGTACCGGCGGTCTCCGTGTATGGCCCCATCGGCAACAACACATCGGCATATTCTTTGGCGGTCGTACCGGTCTCGCTTGGCTTGAAGGCAGATACCATGGTTACAAAATCCGCCGCATGCAGGGCGGTACGGGCACGACTGCCGTCGCCGCAATCCAGCTCCGGTTCGATACCAAAGAGCAAGTAACCGCGCAACGGTTTACTGATCATGCTGCGGGCATTGCGGCCGGTGGTTACTTCAGCGCCGGCAACACCGCGGTGCGGTACACAACCGGCCAGCCAGCCAGCAACACTGTTGGCATCGGGCAACACACCAAATGTGGCTCCGCTAATCTCGGCGATCAATTCCGCCAACGCCCGTGTGGCCGGCGCACTAAACGAGTTTTGCGCCAGCGGGCCAAACAGCACAATTGCGTTTTCTTTTTCCTTCAAGATCGCGGCGATCTCTTTTTCCTGCTCACTTGGCTTTACGCCAACAAGCCAGTCTTTCACTCCTGATGGCAATGACTTGCTGGACCTGCCTGCAAGCACCTTAACAATAGCTGCAAGATGCGATGTCATTTCCGCCGGATTGCATATTACTTTTGCTGCCAGCGGGTAGGTAAAAGAGTAGTCCACCGGATTGACCGCCATAATAGAGGCGCCATTGCGCGCCGCCTTACGCAGACGGTGGCCCAGGATGGGTTGCTCTTTGCGAATATTGGATCCAATCAGCAGCGCGGCATCGACAGTCTCAAAGTCTGCGATTGATTTTCCGAACCAGGGGAACAGTGGAGCAATGTCGTCGTCACCAAATTCAACCTGGCGCAAACGATGATCCACATTACCGCTTCCCATGCTGCGCATCAGTTTCTGCAGCAGGTAAAATTCTTCCAGGGTTGAAGTCGGCGAAACCAGCGCACCAATGTGTTCGGCACCCTTTGCCTTTACAATTTTCTGAAATCCGGCCACCGTAAAGTCCAGCGCCTGCTCCCAGCTCACTTCTTCCCATGAATCATTGCGCTTGATCATCGGGTGTTCCAGACGATCCGCGCTATTCAATGCTTCATAGCTGAAACGATCGCGGTCGGATAACCAACACTCATTAATATCTTCGTTATCACGCGGTAAGACACGCATAACATCGTGACCACGCGTTTGTATGATAATATTGGAACCCACGGCATCGTGCGGACTCACCGAATCATGATCCTGCATTTCCCAGTTACGCGCACGAAAGCGAAATGGTTTTGATGTCAATGCACCCACCGGGCAAAGATCAATCATGTTGCCTGACATTTCGGAATCAACGGACTGACCTACAAAGGTGACGATACGGAGGTGCTCTCCGCGGCCCGTTGCACCTAACTCCATAATACCGGCAATTTCCTGACCAAAGCGCACACACCGCGTGCAATGAATACAACGCGTCATTTCGGTGCTGATGAGCGGACCGATATTCTCATTCGGAACCACACGCTTGTTTTCCTGGTAACGCGATATGTCTTCGCCATAACCAACGGACAGATCCTGTAAGTCACATTCACCGCCTTGATCACAGATTGGACAATCCAGCGGGTGATTAATCAGCAGGAACTCCATCGATCCCTTCTGGGCTTCTCGCGCCAGCGGTGACTTGGTCATCACCTTCATGCCATCGGTCACCGGGGTAGCGCAGGCGGGCATCGGTTTCGGTGCTTTCTCGATTTCCACCAGACACATACGGCAATTGGCCGCGATTGATAACTTATCGTGGTAACAGAATCGCGGAATGTATACCCCGGCTGCGTCAGCTGCCTGGATAACCATTACGCCCTCTTCGACTTCCATGGGCTTGCCGTTAATTTCTATGGTTACTGTCATTGTGTGTCTTGTATCGCCGTCAGGACCTGTGTTCTGTGGGTAGACGGCTCCTACTACTAACCACGGTTAATTCATCTTTCGGCATCATCCACCGACCATGCATTTCTTGTGATCGATGTGATACTCAAATTCGTCACGGAAATGTTTAACAAAACTCTGCACCGGCATCGCCGCCGCATCCCCTAACGCACAAATGGTACGACCCATAATTTTGCCGGCGACATTGTCCAGCAAATCGAGATCTTCCCGACGCCCTTCTCCGCTCTCAATGCGGTGAACCACACGTGACATCCAGCCCGTGCCCTCACGGCATGGCGTGCATTGGCCGCACGATTCTTCGTAATAAAAATGGGCAATACGCGCCAGTACCCGTACCATGCAGGTACTGTCATCCATTAAAATCACCGCTCCCGAGCCGAGCATGGAACCGGCATTGGCAACGGAATCAAAATCCATGGTGAGGTCCATCATAATGGAAGCGGGCAACACCGGTGCCGAAGTACCACCCGGAATGACAGCTTTCAATTTGCGCCCGTTGCGAACACCGCCGGCCATATCCAGCAGATCCGCAAATGGCGTCCCTAAAGGGATCTCATAATTACCGGGTTTATTAACGTGCCCGGATACAGAAAATAGTTTAGTGCCGCCGTTATTGGGCTTGCCCAGTTCCAGGAACCACTTGCCACCTTTGGCAAGAATGGTAGGGACCGATGCCAGTGTTTCCGTATTATTAATGGTGGTCGGTTTGCCATACAGGCCATAGTTGGCCGGGAAAGGTGGCTTGAATCGTGGCAGCCCTTTCTTGCCTTCAAGGGATTCCAGCAGGGCAGTCTCTTCACCGCAGATGTAGGCTCCGGCCCCCAGATGGGAATAGAGGTCGAAATCCACACCGGAACCTTCAACATTCTTGCCAATGAAACCGGCGTTATAGGCCTCTTCCAGTGCATCCTCAAATCGCTCGTAAGGCTCCCAGAATTCGCCACGGATATAATTGTACCCCACTGTCGCGCCGATACAGTAGCCGGCGATGGCCATGCCTTCGATTAGCGCATGGGGGTTGTAACGCAGAACGTCGCGGTCCTTACAGGTACCGGGTTCGCCTTCGTCCGAGTTGCAGACGATGTATTTCTGACCTGCGGCGGTGCGTGGCATAAAGCTCCACTTGAGCCCGGTGGGGAAACCGGCGCCGCCGCGACCGCGCAGTGATGAAGTTTTTAATTCTTCTATCACCTCTTCCGGTGGCGTTTTTTCCTTCAGGATCTTTTTCCACACGGCATAACCGCCGCGCTCCTGGTACGACGCCAGGGTCCACGGCTGGTCTTGATCCAGATTGCGGAAACAGACTTCGTTTGTCATCGTCCAGCTAGTCCAGACTTGTCAGAATCTCATCCAGCCTTTGGGGCGTGAGATTCTCATAATAGGTATTGCCAATCTGCATCATCGGCGCGCTGACACAGGCGCCAAGACATTCAACTTCTTTCAGGCTGAATTTACCGTCAGGCGTGACTTCGCCAAACTTGATACCAAGCTTGTTCTGCAGGTGCTTCACGACCATATCGGAGTCGCACAACATACAGGAAATATTGGTGCAAATGCAGATCTTGTATCGACCCACAGGCTTGTGCTCATACATGGTGTAAAAAGTGGCGACCTCTTCGACGGCAATCGGTTCCATGTCAAGATAATCGGCGACGGCTTCTATCATTTCTTTGCTCAACCAGCCGTCATTGGCATCCTGCACTATCCGCAATGCTGCCATCACTGCGGATTGCTTCTGGTCCGCGGGATACTTGGCCACCCACTTGTCGATCTCGGTTTTGGATTCAGTCGACAACAACGGCGTCGACTCCATTTCAGCTGGCTGCGCCACTAGCGGTCAATTTCTCCAAAGACGATGTCCTGCGTTCCGATAATGGCAACGACATCCGCAATCATGTGGCCGCGTGTCATCTCATCCAGCGATGCAAGGTGGGGAAATCCGGGCGCGCGAATCTTGAGCCGGTACGGCTGGTTGGCACCATCACTTAACAAGTAGATACCAAACTCGCCCTTGGGGTGTTCCACGGCACTGTATATCTCGCCTTCAGGTACACAATAACCTTCCGTTGCGAGCTTGAAGTGGTGGATCAGCGACTCCATGTCGTACTTCATGGTCTCACGATCGGGGATGGTGATTTTGTGATCATCGGCGATCACCGGACCGTCATTCTTGCGCAGCCACTTGACACATTGGCGGATGATATTGTTACTTTGGCGCATTTCTTCAATGCGGCACAGGTAGCGATCATAACAGTCACCGTTGACACCGACCGGAATGTCAAAATCCAGTTTGTCATAAACTGCGTAGGGTTGCTTCCTGCGCAAGTCCCATTCAATGCCCGACCCGCGCAACATCGGACCACTGAATCCAAGCTGCAATGCACGCTCTGGTGACACCACACCGATACCGACCGTACGTTGTTTCCAGATACGGTTATCCGTTAACAAGGTCTCATAATCATCCACATGTTTCGGAAAACGCTCCGTAAAATCCCAGATAAAATCGAGCAACGAGCCCTGGCGATTTTCATTAAGCTTGGCAACCTGTTTCTTGCTGTGCCACTTCGACGGTTCGTAGTGCGGCATGGTATCGGGCAGATCACGGTAAACACCGCCAACACGATAATAGGTTGCATGCAGTCGCGCGCCCGACACCGCCTCATAACAGTCCATCAGGTCTTCGCGTTCACGAAAGCAATACAGGAAAATTGTCATGGCGCCGACATCAAGGCCATGGGTACCCAGCCCCATCAGGTGATTCAGGATGCGGGTAATTTCATCGAACAAGACACGTATGTATTGGGCGCGAATCGGCACCTCTACACCCAGCAATTTTTCGATCGCTGACACATAAGCATGCTCGTTACACATCATGGAGACATAATCGAGACGATCCATATAACC
>JAZFSZ010000082.1:0-8956 GCA_036446455.1 Acidiferrobacterales bacterium | reverse complement strand
GGGTCGTTGGTTCGAATCCAATCGCGCCTACCAGATAACGAAGCCTGCCCCGGCATCTGCTACTCGTAGATACCAGGGCAGGCTTTTTTTGGTATCCGTAACGGCCTACCCGTACGCGGCGCCTCGTCAAGGCCGCCACTGCAAATAAGGGTCGAGAATGACTGGAATGACACTTCCGGAGGGCAGTCTCGGCAAATGTTCGGTTGAATCGTTGAAGATTTCAGGTACGGATCCCGGTGACAGGAACATCAAGAATGGCGACTACCTGTTGTGTCGCCCGCTGTAATTTTGTGACTCATGTTAAAAATTGTGGAAAAAGCTGTCCGCAGTTTTGGTCGGTCTGTGTACGGCAATGAAGGCCGAAAAATAATACGTGCAAATGGGTCCGTTCCCAATCAAGGATGCGATTTAGCTGTGGCTGAGGTATCTGGATTCTGTATCTAAATCGCAGGACCGAGGGCTTGGTGCTTAGGATTGCTCGTGGGCATCGGTGACTGGTTATCCAGGGGCCAGTCAATGTTCGTTGTTCTGGATACTAACCAGGCTTACGTTACAGCCTGTGTTTCTGAGGAAGTGATTGGGCAGCTGAGGGTCGGAGACGCCGGTATTTTTTATCCCGAAAGAGGAAGTCGGGGTTCTTTTGGCACCGAGATAACGGACATCGGCACCGTTGGAATTCGCACGCTTGATACATTATATGTTGCGTCTGTGCATGGAGGAGAACTGGCAGTAAGAGGCAATGAACGAAATGAGCTAGTTCCAATCTCCGGGACCTATAAGGTCAGGATGAAAGTTTCCGGCTTAACTTACATACCTAGTCGAGTTATTCGGGGAAGTGTGAAAATATTTGGAATAAGCGAATCATTTTTCGTCAAAATCAAGCGCAAGGTGATTGCCGCGCTCAGACGAGAAAGCGGGTTTTAACGCAGGAATTCAATATCGATGCACATACAGGCTTGTGATGCTTGCGTAGATGCTGAATCGGGGTTTTTACAAGCCACTTGAGTTTATTCCTTTATGTATGATATTTTCGCGCATTAGTTAGGTATAGCTTACGTAAATGGAGCACCGCCTTGAGATGGCGGGTTCGGTGGTTCGAATCCACTGGTGCCTAGAAACTGACGGCGCGGGCGTTTAATTTTAACTTTAGCAGACCAGTACACGGCTCCTCGTAGAGGCCGCCACTGCAAATAAGGGTCCAGAATGCTTGAAATAACACTCCCGGACGGCAGCCGCCGCAAATTCGATAGTCCCGTTTCCATCGCCGATATCGCCGCTGATATTGGCCCCGGTCTGGCCAAGGCCGCCCTTGCTGGCATTGTTGACGGCAAACCCGTCGATACCTCGTTCGTTGTCGACCATGATGCGGCGGTCAGCATAATGACTTCCAGGGACGAAGAGGGCGTTGATGTCATTCGCCACTCGACGGCCCACTTGCTGGCGCAGGCAGTAAAGCAGTTGTTTCCAGAAGCGCAGGTCACCATCGGCCCGGTGATCGAAAATGGTTTCTATTACGACTTTTCCTACAAGCGCGGGTTTACCAATGAAGACATGGGCGCGATCGAGAAGCGCATGAAGGAACTGGCAAAGAAGGGCGACGTTGTTCAGCGTGAGGTAATGAAACGTGAGGATGCGATCAAAATTTTTCGCGACATGGGCGAGAATTACAAAGCCGAAATTATTGAGGCCATCCCCAAAGGTGAAGATATTTCACTCTATCGTCAAGGTGACTTTATTGATCTTTGCCGTGGCCCACATGTGCCCAACACCAGGCATATCAGGGCCTTCAAATTAATGAAGGTGGCCGGTGCCTACTGGCGCGGTGACTCCAACAACGAAATGTTGCAGCGAATATATGGTACCGCCTGGGGTAGCAAGGATGATTTGAAGGAGTATCTGTATCGGTTGGAAGAAGCGGAAAAACGCGATCACCGCAAGCTTGGCCGTAAACTGGACCTGTACCACATTCAGGAAGAGGCGCCAGGCATGATCTTCTGGCACGACCGCGGCTGGACGTTGTACCGCAATGTGGTCGACTACATTCGCAACATGCTGCGTAAGCATGATTACCAGGAGGTGAATACGCCGACGGTGGTCGACCGCAGTCTGTGGGAGAAATCCGGGCACTGGGAAAAATTTCGCAAGGACATGTTCACCACCCAATCGGAGAATCGGGACTACGCGATTAAGCCCATGAACTGCCCCTGCCATGTACAGATTTTCAATCAGGGGCTGCGCAGCTACCGTGATCTGCCTTTGCGCATGGCCGAATTCGGTTCCTGTCTGCGCAATGAACCGTCGGGTACGTTACATGGGTTGATGCGACTGCGAAGTTTTGTGCAGGACGATGCCCACATTTTTTGCACTGAGGAACAGATTCAGGGCGAGGTATCGGCTTTTATTGATCTGTTGTTTAAGGTCTACGCTGATTTTGGATTTACCGATATTCCTATCAGGCTATCGACCCGACCGGAACAGCGCGTTGGTGCAGACGAAGTCTGGGACAAGGCCGAACAGGCGCTGGAACAGGCGCTCAACGCCAAGGAGCTGGACTGGGACTTGTATCCGGGCGAGGGAGCATTCTACGGGCCCAAAATCGAGTTTTCACTCAAGGATTCGATTGGGCGGGTATGGCAATGCGGCACTATTCAGGTGGATTTTTCCATGCCCGGCCGACTGGGGGCGCAATATGTTGCCGAGGACTCCAGCAAACAGGTGCCAGTCATGTTGCATCGGGCAATTCTTGGCTCTGTGGAGCGATTTATCGGCATCTTGATCGAAGAACACGCCGGCTCGTTTCCCGCCTGGCTGGCGCCGGTACAGGCGGTAATACTGTCCATTGCTGAGGGTCAGGCCGATTATGCAAAAAAAATCGAGAATTCTCTGAAAAATCGGGGCTTCAGGGTCGAATCCGACTTGAGAAACGAGAAAATCGGCTATAAAATCCGCGAGCACACAATGCAGCGTATCCCCTATCTGCTGGTGGTAGGTAAACAGGAGGTTGGGGATGGCACAGTTGCCGTTCGCACGCGAGCTGGTGAGGACAAGGGCGCGATGACCCTCAACGCCTTTACGGAGTTCCTTGCAAGCGATATCGCGGGCCGCGGCATTTAATCATTATGGAGGACTGAAACTATTTCTGTAAAACGCAAGACCCTGCTCAACGGTCAAATTACGGCACCGGAAGTAAGAGTTATTGGTGCCGATGGGGGGCAAGTCGGAATACTGGCAATCGAAGAGGCGCTACGCGTCGCGGAGGAAGCGGAGCTGGATCTGGTGGAAATTTCACCGAATGCGGAACCCCCGGTTTGCCGGGTGATGGATTTCGGCAAGTTTCAATACGAAGAGAAAAAACTTAGAGCCGCTGCCAAGAAAAAACAGAAGCAGATTCATGTCAAGGAAGTTAAATTCCGTCCAGGCACGGATATTGGCGATTACAACATCAAGGTGCGCAACCTGATTCGCTTCCTGGAAAGCGGTGACAAGACCAAGGTGACGTTGCGGTTTCGAGGTCGTGAGATGGCGCACCGGGAGCTGGGCATGAACCTGCTAAGGCGGGTTGAGGCAGACCTGAAAGATTACGCCGTGGTTGAGCAACATCCGAAAATGGAAGGGCGGCAAATGATAATGGTGCTTAACCCCAGACGGGAAGGCCAGAAGGGCAGGACAGCTTCCAAAAAGAAGGAAGTGGACGAACAGGATTAAACGCGACCGGGAATTGTTCGGTCGCAAACTGGAGTAAAGGTAATGCCAAAACTGAAAACCAATCGTGGCGCAGCCAAACGTTTCAAGCGGTTAGCGAAGGGCGGCTTTAAACGAAGCAGTTCTCACTTGCGCCACATTCTGACCAAGAAATCGACAAAGCGTAAGCGTCATTTGCGCGGTACTGACCAGGTGAATAAGGTCGATGTCGCGTCGGTGAAGCAGATGCTTCCTTACGCTTAATTAAGAGGAAAGTAACATGCCACGAGTAAAACGCGGTGTTCAGGCAGCAGCTCGACACAAAAAAGTATTAAAGCAGGCGAAGGGCTACCGCGGTGCCCGCAGCCGCTTGTTCAAGACGGCCAACCAGGCGGTGATCAAGGCGGGCCAGTACGCCTATCGTGATCGTCGTCAGCGCAAGCGTCAATTCCGTGCCCTGTGGATTGCACGCATTAATGCCGCTGCGCGTGAAAACGGTATGAGTTATAGCCGATTTATTAACGGCTTGATGTGTGCCGAGGTAGAGGTTGATCGCAAGATCCTGGCCGATATCGCAGTTCACGACAGTAAGGCTTTTGCCGTGCTGGTTGAACAAGCCAGGGTCGGCTTACAGTAAGCAAATCTGGATCGAAGACCGCAAAACTGCTTCGACCTGATACAAAAAGGGAAGGCCGTATGCCTTCCCTTTTTTTTAAACACCATCATCTGTTGCAGAAACATAAAGGTGCAGAGAAAAATAATTTTTTGGAGCCGACTCTCGTCGGCGAAATAATATGAGCGACTTGCAACAATATCTTGCAGATTTACTACAGGAGGCGAAAGAAACGATAGCTTTGGCCGCGAATATGCCGGTGCTGGAGCAGCTGCGCGTTCACTACCTGGGCAAGAAGGGTGTGCTAACAGAGCAGTTGAAGCGACTTGGAAGCCTGCCGGCGGAGCAGAGACCGGCTTTTGGCAAGCAAGTGAATCTTGCCAAGCAGCAATTGCAAGTTGCAATTACCGAACGCAAGGAAATTCTGCAGTCTTCGGCGCAGGCAGAAACGCTGGCGGCTGAACAAATTGATGTGACCTTGCCCGGGCGTGGCCGCGCAAGTGGCGGACTGCATCCGGTCACGCGCACACTCGAGCGGCTCCAACGTCTGTTTGTCGGCATGGGTTTTGAGATTGCAGATGGCCCCGAGATTGAAGACGATTTTCACAACTTTGAAGCGCTCAATATTCCGCAAGACCACCCTGCGCGCGCGATGCACGACACCTTCTATTTTGAAGATGGAAAGGTGCTGCGTACCCATACTTCACCTGTGCAAATCCGTTTTATGGAAAATAACAAACCACCGTTGCGCGTTATTGCACCCGGCAGGGTATATCGCTGTGATTCGGATGTGACTCACACGCCGATGTTTCATCAGCTGGAAGGTTTGTGGGTGGATGAATCGGTAAGTTTCGCTGACCTGAAGGGGCTGATAACCGAATTTCTTTCACAGTTTTTTGAGAAAGATCTCGAGGTACGTTTCCGTCCCTCGTTTTTTCCTTTTACCGAACCCTCCGCGGAGGTCGATATCGGTTGCGTGATTTGTGAAGGCCAGGGATGTCGCGTGTGCAGTCATACCGGCTGGCTGGAAGTGCTTGGTTGCGGCATGGTACACCCGGAGGTATTTCGCCATGTTGGCGTTGATAGTGAGAAGTATACCGGGCTGGCTTTTGGTCTGGGTGTCGAGCGACTGGCGATGCTGCGATATGGTGTAAACGATTTGCGCCTGTTCTTTGAAAACGATCTGCGTTTTTTAAGACAGTTTAACTAAAATTCTGCCGCAGAGGCGCGGAGACACAGAGAACATTAAATATTGTAGGTATTTAATGAGTTTTTGTTTGAGCTTAAAGGAAAAGATATGGAAAAGAGCACTAAAAACCTTCGCGTCTCTGCGTCTCTGCGGCAAAACTTAATATGAAATTTAGCGAACATTGGTTGCGGCAATGGGTGTCGCCAAAAATGAATACCGCCGAACTGGCGGCTTGCCTGACCATGGCTGGCCTCGAGGTCGATAGTGTCGAGCCGGTTGCCGCAAAAATCACCAAACTGATTGTGGGTAAGGTGGAATCCGTCGAGGCCCATCCTAATGCCGACCACCTTCGTGTTTGCAAGGTGGATGTCGGCCGCGCACAACTCTTGACGATAGTCTGCGGTGCCAGCAATGTCCGTGTGGGGCTAAAAGTGGTGACGGCCGTGGTCGGAGCCAAACTTCCTGCTGGGCTGGAAATAAAATCAACCGCAATCCGTGGTCAGAAATCCAGTGGCATGCTTTGTTCGGCAGCCGAGCTCGGACTGGAAGCCGAATCAGCGGGATTGCTGGAGCTCGATCCCAAAGCCAGGGTAGGTGAGGATGTGATGGAAACGCTGCATCTTCACGACCACAGCATTGATATCGACCTGACACCCAATCGCAGTGACTGCCTCAGTGTCGTCGGCATTGCACGCGAGGTATCGGCGCTCACCGGCGCCAGACTCAAGCTCCCGGTCATCAAAACCGTCCGCGCGCAAAGCAAGCGATCATTCCCCCTGCGGGTTCAGGCAAAAAAAGATTGTCCACGCTATGTGGGTCGCGTCATCGAAGGGATCAACGCAGATGCGGTATCACCTTTCTGGTTAAAAGAACACTTGCGTCGTTCCGGTTTGCACAGTATCCATCCGGTGGTCGATGTGACCAACTATGTGATGCTGGAGCTAGGCCAGCCTATGCATGCATTTGACCTGGATAAACTGGACGGCGCCATTGTCGTCAGAAAAGCAAAAGCAAATGAAAAACTGAAACTGTTTGATGGATCGGAAGCCACGGTCGAGGCGGGTTGCCTGTTGATCGCCGACAATACAAAACCATTGGCATTGGCCGGGATCATGGGCGGAGTTGATTCCGGTGTGACCGCAGGCACCGCTAATCTCTTTTTGGAAAGCGCATTTTTTCGGCCCGCGGCTATTGCCGGGCGCGCCCGAAGCCTGGGGCTTCATACCGATTCATCACATCGCTTTGAAAGGGGAGTTGATCCCGGTTTGCAAAGACGGGCGATTGAAAGGGCCACTGGTCTGTTGTTAGAAATAGTCGGCGGTAAACCGGGGCCGGTCATTGAACAAACAGCCAGGGAACACATGCCCAGGCGCAAGCCGGTGCGGTTGCGCCATTCCCGTGTCGAGCGCGTGCTGGGCATGAAAGTATCAGCTAGCCGCATTGAGACCATCATCAAAGGTCTGGGGATGAAGGTGACGAAGCAGCCCGGTGGCTGGCGCGTACAGCCCCCCAGCTATCGCTTTGATATTGAGCGTGAAGTGGACCTGATTGAAGAAGTTGCACGCATAAACGGATATCGGAATCTTCCGACGCGACGTCCAGTAGCCGATCTCTCGCCTCATCCTGTTCCTGAGGCCATTGTCGAAACTGGCCGTATGCGGGCCGCGATGGTGGATCGTGACTATCAGGAGGTCATCAGCTACAGTTTTGTCGATCCGGAAATGCAGAAACTGCTTTATCCACAGTCGGACGCGGTGCTATTGGCCAATCCCATTGCTTCGGATATGGCCGCAATGCGGACCGGTCTTTGGCCAGGTATGTTACAGGTGCTGATCTACAATCAGAATCGACAACAGAACCGTGTGCGCTTGTTCGAACTGGGTAAACGTTTTCAAAAGACAGCGAAAGGTATCCAGGAAACCGAATTGATCGGTGGTGTGCTCACGGGGCTGGCAGCGCCCGAGCAGTGGGGATTGGCTGCCCGTGAGGCCGATTTTTTTGATTTAAAGGGTGATGTTGAGGCGCTGATCGCGTTGACGGGTCAGCAGGCGGAGTTCCAATTCGAGGCCGCAGAATACCCCGCATTACATCCGGGTCAAAGCGCCCGAATTCTCCGCGCTGGCGTGCCGATTGGATGGATCGGGGCTCTGCATCCGTCGGTACGGGCGCAACTTGACCTAAAGCGGGGCGTATTCGTGTTCGAAATGGAGATCTCGGCGCTAAAAGCGGCGAAAATACCGATATTCCAGCCGATCTCCCGTTTTCCTGCTATTCGACGTGACATTGCCGTGGTTGTTTCTGAGGAAATAACATCGGAAAACGTACTGGATTGCATCGTCAAAGCGGCTGGAGAGCTCCTGGTCAACCTTGAGCTGTTTGATGAATATCGCGGCGAAGGTATTGATTCGGGACGAAAAAGTTTAGCTTTGGGCTTGACGTTGCAGGACTCTTCGCGCACTCTTAAAGATGGAGCGGTAGACGCCGTGATGGAACGTGTGATGGGCGCTCTGTCCTCTAAGCTGTCAGCTCAGCTGAGGCAATAATCAGAAACAGGCGGCTTTAGATCAGGGCGGGACCCGTCAAGGGAGAACATAAGGACCTAATAATGGCATTGACAAAGGCCGATCTGGCGGAATGTTTATACAACGAACTGGGGCTCAATAAGCGCGAAGCGAAAGAATTTGTAGAGCTTTTTTTTGAGCGCATTCGCAATGCTCTTTCTAACGGTGACCAGGTCAAGTTGTCCGGTTTCGGAAACTTTGGGCTGCGTGACAAGAATGCGCGCCCCGGTCGCAATCCCAAAACAGGCGAAGAAATTCCCATATCTGCGCGTCGCGTGGTGACCTTCCGCGCCAGCCATAAACTCAAGGAGCGTGTAGAGAAAAACCTGCCGAATTTGCAGGAAAGATTGCGCAAGCAGGCCTGATCGATGCTGGATCCCGGCGGTAACCTCCAACTCCCGGAAATACCGGGGAAACGCTACTTTACCATTGGCGAGGTGAGTGACCTTTGTGGCGTCAAGCCACATGTTTTGCGCTACTGGGAGCAGGAATTTCCCCAACTCAAACCTGTCAAACGTCGTGGCAATCGCCGTTATTACCAGCGTCACGACGTCATCCTGATTCGTCAGATTCGTGAGTTACTGTACATCGACGGCTTCACTATCAGCGGTGCACGTAACAAACTCTCAGCCGACCATGCGATTGATGGCGACATGGACCGCCAGCAGATTGTGCAAACGCTGATCGAAGATCTGGAATCGGTGCTCGAATTACTTGAAAGCCGTTAGTCGTTCGGTGTTAAATCGCAACTTGTAAGACCTTTCAACTCGGGTATGATGCCCACCTCGTTCAGACCCTTTATTCAGGTCGCCGGGATAAAATCGCCGGGGATCAAACACGCTACGGGGCGTAGCGCAGTCTGGTAGCGCACCGCAATGGGGTTGCGGTGGTCGGAGGTTCAAATCCTCTCGC
>JAZFSZ010000081.1:0-13127 GCA_036446455.1 Acidiferrobacterales bacterium | reverse complement strand
AGCATGGCCAGAACAATAGATGACACAGCAACATAGGTGCTTCTTTCTATTTGCTGTGGGATCACACTTGCAATCGCTTTTTTAAAAGAACTTCGTGCCATGACACTGTGTTGAATGCCCCACAACAACATTAAACCTATGTTGACCTGTAAGGCACTGATCGAACCCATGGTTGCTTCTGACGATAGAGTCCTGGGCACAAGAAAATCGCCAACGAATGCGATTAAGTAGACAAATACTGCGAAAAACAAAAAATAACTCACCACGCCATACAACATCGCTAACGCTCTCATGTCTCTCTCCTCTGTTTCTTCTGGTTGCAATATTGCGAAACGTGTACCTTCAGATCACACATGGCTGATTCCACAATAGTGTCGATTTAAGATAATTTTTTGCCGAGTTGCAGTTTTTCCCGGTGAGGAAAATCTACCGAAGCGCGCGCGATAATTTACGGCGGGAACTGGATGGTTTCTGGATGATTATTCGATGATTTCTCTATCTGTCTATTAATCAGTGAGTTACAATTCATCCAAACAATAATGATTGAAACGTTACAATTAAATTGAATGAGCACTAAACCGGAAATCAGCCTGGATAAACCATTTTGGGTCGCCGACTGGAAAGTCGAACCCCGCCTTGGTCAACTTTCCCGGGGGGGAAATACGGTCAAAGTTGAACCCAAGGTTATGACCGTTCTCGTTTGTCTGGCACAAGCGGCAGGGGATGTCATCAGCCGGGAGCAACTCGAGGCCACTGCCTGGGAGGGTATGGTGGTGGGATATGATTCACTGGCCAGTACTATTATTAAACTGCGCAAGGCCTTTGAAGACGATTCCAGGAATCCCCGCATTATCGGTACGGTGCCCAAGCGGGGTTATCGTCTCATTGCCCCGGTAGGCGTCGTCGCGCCCGACACTTCAGCCTTATCTGACTCCGCTATTTCATCCACGACCACCGGGGACGGCACGGAAGCAGAACCAATTGCGGCGCCAACTACAAATGCCCCGGCGCCCTTGCGCGGCCTTGCCCGGTGGGCCACACAAATTCCGGCGAACCGCAACGCCAAGGGGCTGGTTACCATGTCACTGGTCGTGATGGTAATGGCGGCGATTGGTTATTTCGGTTTTGTGGTTCCTGCTGATGAAAACCGGACGTTGACGGTGGCAGTGCTGCCATTCAAAAACATGAGTGATGACCCGCAACAGGAATATTTCAGTGATGGCCTGACCGCCGATTTGATCACTGACTTGTCAAAGCTTTCGGCACTGTCGGTGATTGCCCGCAACACTGTTTTCACCTATCGCAACGAAGATGTTGATATCAGACAGGTCGCCCGTGAATTGGGCGCAGACTATGTGATTGAAGGCAGTGTGCGCAAGGTAGGTAATACCGTGCGCATCTCTGCACGACTGATTGATGCAGGCAGTGGCACTAACCTGTGGGCGGATCGCTTTGATGGTGCACTCGACAATGTGTTTGAGCTGCAGGATAGAGTCACTTCACGCATTGTCGAATCGTTGGAGCTCACACTGACCGAGAGTGAACGCAACCAGATCATTCACAAGTACACCAATAACATCGAGGCATACGACCATTTCCTGCGGGGGTGGCAGTACTTCTGGAACATGTCGAGAGAAGGTAATCAAATCGCCCGCGAGTCATATCTCAAGGCAATAGAACTCGACCGCAACTTTGCCCGTGCCTATGCCAATCTGGCGCTGACCTATGCCTATGAATATCTAAATGGATGGAGCGAAGTTCCAGAACTGACAATCAAGAAGGCAAATAATTACGCCAATAAGGCCGTCAAAATTGACAACAAAATACCGCAGGTCTATTGGGCGTTGGGAGTTGTCCAGAATTACAGCCGAAATTATAAAGGTGCGCTGGAGGCATCTCGAATGGCCCTCACTCTTGATCACAACTACGCAGACGGTTATGGGCTGCTGGCTACCGTACTGAACTATGCCGGCCAACCGAAGCCGGCACTGGAAACGATGACCAAAGCCATGCGACTGAATCCAAGGCATCCTGCAATCTACCGAATAATGCGTGGGGAAATTTATTTCAATTTGCATGAATACAAAAACGCGATTCGGGATTTTACATCCGCGTTGCGACGTAACCCTGCGGCTCAGGAGCCTCGACTATGGCTGGCAGCGGCTTATGTTTATAGCGGCCGAATGGACGACGCCAACTGGCAAATACAACAACTGCTGTTCGCAGATCCTGATCTGACGCTGGTAAGTTTTGAGCAGGTCATTCCGTTAAATGACCCCACTCAACGAAAACACCTGATGGATGGACTCTTCAAAGCAGGATTGAAATAGACGTTGGACTCGCGACTCATTGCAATGATTGAATGAACCAGTTGCTAGTATGATCAAATCCCGGCACAAGCTTTTCAGCAACGGTTGAGAAAGGTGGGGTTCGAGGTCAATGAGAAACGTGAGTGTGCACATGGATCGAAGGGCGCGAGGTGCGTCATCTGGTTTGCCAGGCGCGCTTTAGATAGCGTAAAAGGCGCAATGAAGTATAAGGGTTTACAGTGGTTTATTAATGGCCCGCAGCGTGGAGAGCAGTATGGCGATACCGGAAAATGACAAATTGAATCAGTTGGTGACCGAATCACGGCGAGCCCGTGAAAAACGCGAACTGGATTACCGCGAACAGGCACTAAAGATGTATCCGCATATTTGTGGTCGCTGCGCCCGTGAGTTTACCCGCGAGAACCTGCATGAGTTGACCGTGCACCACCGTGACCACAATCACAGCAACAATCCAGCCGATGGCAGCAACTGGGAGTTGTTGTGTCTGTATTGCCATGATAACGAACACCAGCGGCAGCTGGAGGCGCAGCAGGACAGTGCCGCTAGCGGCAGTGACATGAGCACGACGTCCACGTCTAAACCGTTTGCCGATCTCAAAACCATGCTGGATAATAAAAAATAACTGTTGTGTTATGTTCGCCGCCGATTTTATTTCGTTGCAATGAAGTGTGCATCAACGGCGATTGGTTGGACCCATACTGTAGCGTTGCGGGTTACGTAGTTGGATTTGTATGCGCTCGTTAGCCGGTGCCAACTCCTGCGGTGCTTCAGGCGGATGTTTTTTCCAGTATTGAAAATAAACTACCTTATAGATATCCAGTAGCACCTCATTCGGTGAATTGCTGCCGCAAAATATTTTTTTGAACCTTGCCCATCGTGTTTCGCGGTAAAGAATCCACAAAATAAATACGCTTTGGCAACTTGAAATTCGCCAGGCAAGTATCCAGGTGATCCATTATTTCCTGTGCTTTTAAAGTTGAATCTTTTTCGAGCACAATAATCGCCGTTACCGCCTCCCCAAAATCGACATGTGGCAGCCCGATAACGGCTGACTCCGTTACCGCCTCCAGTTGATCAATCTCATATTCTATCTCTTTGGGGTAGACGTTAAGACCACCGGAGATAATGAGATCCTTGCTTCGTCCAACGATGGAAACATAGCCATTTTTGTCCATTCGGGCCAGGTCACCGGTGCGGAAGTCGCCTTCGTCTGTAAATTCCTCTTTTGTTTTTTCCGGCATGTTCCAGTAGCCCCGGAAGACATTGTTTCCCTTGACCAGTAAATTCCCAATTTCGTTGGCCGGGAGATCGTTCAATTCGTTGTCAACAATGCGCACCGACACACCCGGTAAGGCCAACCCGACAGTGCCCGGCAGGCGCTTTCCGTCAACCGGATTGGAGGTGTTCATGCCGGTCTCTGTCATGCCATAACGCTCCAGAATGGTGTGTCCCGTGAGCGCAAGGAACTCGTTAAAGGTGTGCTCTGGCAAGGGCGCTGAACCGCAAATAAATAACCGCATATTTTTACATCGCTCACGCGTTAGCGCCTTGTTCGCCAACAGACGTACGTAGAAAGTAGGTACACCCATCATGACGGTTGAACGCGGCAGATTTTCCATCACCGACATGACATCAAATTTTTCAAGAAACAACATTTTGCTTCCGTTCAGCAATACGCAGTGGCAGGCGACAAACAGCCCGTGAATATGAAAGATAGGCAGGACGTGCAACAGTATGTCGCCCGGTCGCCATTGCCAGAATTTGTGTAAAGTCAGGCCGTTTGCCGCCAGATTGCCGTGGCTGATCATGGCGCCCTTGGGCTGGCCTGTGGTGCCCGATGTGTAGAGGATAACGGCGATGTCGTCATCGTCACATTCAACGGTTTTAAACTCGGCGCTGCAGTCAGCTGCGCCTGCTAACAGGCTACCGTTAGCGGACTTTCCCAGGGTCAGGCAGTGGTCGATGTTGTTCTTTGTGGCGAGCGCCTGTGCGCTGCTTACTTGCTCGGGACGGCATACCAGTAATACCGGGCTGGCGTCGACAAGAAAGTAATTCAGTTCCCTGTCTGTGTAGGCGGTGTTGAGGGGCAGGTAGATGGCACCCATACGCAGGGTGGCAAGGTATAGAAATAACACCTCGGGTGATTTGTCGACTTGCACCACAACCCGGTCC
Source organism: Acidiferrobacterales bacterium (assembly GCA_036446455.1). Lineage (GTDB taxonomy): Bacteria > Pseudomonadota > Gammaproteobacteria > Acidiferrobacterales > JAJDNE01 > JAZFSZ01. Next base: position 8,625 of record JAZFSZ010000081.1, on the reverse strand, counting down.
CCTTTATTGACCCCAATGTTAATAAGGAAATTAGCGATGCGTGCTGACGCGGCTTCCAGATTAGAGTAGGAATAGATGTGGCCACTGGCAGTTTCAATAAATGTCCGGGATGGATCCGACGGATACCGGCTTTCAAAGAGGGTCACAATATTCATGGATTCGTCGAGCCTCGCTTGAAACAGTGGCGTTGGCTAACCAGACTGACTATCCACTCTATAGGTGTCGTGGGTAGTTTAGCAATGCGCATTAATATTTTTATAACTCATCGTAATTTTAACAGAAGCAGTAAAACCGCCTGTCGCATTATCAAGCATTCAGCGGTAGGTAATTAAATAACCCAAAAGTAGGAGTAAACTATAATGACCAAAGAGCATAACAAGGTCTTACGTTTTACCGCCGCCGCTTTACTGATCCTGCTGATTACCGCGCCTGTTCAGGCAGAAAAGATTTTGAAGGCATCGCACCAGTGGCCCGGAGGTAAGGGTGATGTTCGCGACGAAATGGTGCAGATGATTGCGCGCGACGTGAATGCCGCCAATGTAGGCATCAAGATTCGGGTCTATCCGGCCAAATCCTTATACAAACCGAAAGAGCAATGGGGTGCCATGACCAAAGGCGAGCTGGATATCACTGCCTTCCCGCTGGCCTATGCCGGTGGTCGGCACCCGGAGTTTAATCTTACCCTGATGCCAGGCCTGGTGAAAAATCACGAACACGCCCTGCGATTGAACAAATCCAGGTTCATGAAGCGCATCAAAAAGATCATGAATGATGCCAATGTAATGGTTCTGGCCGATACCTGGCTGGCAGGCGGGTTTGTTTCCAAAAAGAAATGCATCCTCAATCCCGAGGATGCAAAAGGCCAAACCTTCCGCGCCGCGGGTAAAGCCTTTAATGAAATGCTGGCGGGAGCCGGGGCTTCCATTACCAGTATGCCGAGCTCGGAAATCTATTCCGCGTTGCAGACCGGTGTACTCGATGGTGCCAATACCAGTTCAGCCAGTCTGGTTTCATATCGTATATATGAACAGGTCAAATGTCTCACCGCCCCGGGTAAAAATGCACTTTGGGTAATGTATGAACCCATTCTTATGTCGAAGACAAGCTTCAATAAACTGAACAAGAAGCAGCAGGCGGTGCTCATGAAGGCGTCCAGGAAGGCGGAAAAGTTTGCCTATCAGGGCGCCATTGATGCCGACAAGAAGTTGATTGCGACATATAAAAAAGCCGGCGTTAAGATTGTAACCATGAGCGCCAAGCAGGTCGCCAAGTGGCGCGTTATTGCTGACAAAACTTCCTACAAGAATTTTTCAGATAAGGTAAAAGGTGGTCGAGCGCTGCTGGATATGGCGTTATCAGTCAAATAATAAAACTTTTTGCACAAATTATCAGACCGCCGGCAAGGCGGTCTGCTTTTTCTGGATCATGATCGATAAATTCAGCAAAATCGTTGCAGGACTATCGCGCCTTACCGGCTGGATAGCGGCGGCCATGATCGTGGTTTCCGTCCTGGTGGTTTGTCAAATGGTGTTCGTGCGTTATGCCTTGCGTGGTTCGGTAATCTGGCAAACAGAATTTGTAACTTATCTGTTGATCGCCGCCACGGTCGTGGGAAGTCCATTCGTTTTGTTAACCAAGGGCCACGTCAGTGTCGATTTACTGGCCGAGTATCTGGGGCCGCGCATGAGATACATCGTAGCTATCATTGCCACAGTGATTGCCCTTTCTTTTTGTTTGATTATTACCTGGGGTGGTTACAACGAGTGGCGCGAAGCCTGGAGTAAAGACTGGTTGTCAGATTCGGTTTGGGCGGTGCGTTTGTGGATACCCTATGCAGCCATGCCAGTTGGATTTGGCTTACTCAGTCTTCAGTACGTTGCTGATTTACTGGCGTTAACAACAGGGCGGGAAATGCCTTTCGGTATTAACGAAGGAGAGCGTCCATGAGTCCAATCTGGCTGGGCGTGCTGGTTGCGCTGTCCCTGATTGTTGTGCTGCTGCTTGGCACACCCGTTGCTTTCGCACTCGGTGCAGTGTCCATCGTATTTTTGGTGATATTTGAAGGGCCCAGTCGACTCAACGTGATCAGTGAGACTCTTTTTGGCGGCCTCGATGAGTTCGCCCTGCTTTCCATTCCTATGTTTATCCTCATGGGGTCGGTTGTCGCCTCATCGCGAGCGGGCAGTGACCTCTACGAGGCTCTGGATCGCTGGCTTTACCGTGTCCCAGGCGGATTATTGATTTCCAATATCGGTGCCTGTGCCGTGTTTTCAGCCCTGAGCGGTTCATCACCGGCAACCTGTGCCGCCATTGGCAAGATGGGTATTCCGGAAATGCAGAAGCGCGGCTATCCCGACGGCCTTGCCACCGGTGCTATTGCCGCAGGTGGGACGCTTGGCATTTTGATCCCGCCGAGCATCACCATGATAGTTTATGGTATTGCGACCGAGACATCGATCGGGCGATTATTTATCGCCGGCATCTTGCCGGGCATCATGCTGACTACGTTATTTATGGCCTGGTCGTTATTCTACGCCCACCACAAAGGCATTAAATTTCATATAAACATGGATGTTTACAGCCTGAAACAAAAGCTTGAATTGCTTCCCCGGGTTCTGCCGTTTCTGTCCATTATTGTATTTGTGTTATGGGCCTTGTATGGCGGCGTAGCCACGCCTTCGGAAGCGGCGGGAGTCGGGGCCCTGTTTTGTATATTGCTGGTTATCGTTATCTATAAAATGGTCTCACCCAAAGCCTGGTGGACTGTGCTGCATGGCGCCACCCGGGAATCGGTCATGATCATGATGATCATTGGCACAGCGGCGCTTTTCAGCTACATGATGTCCAGTCTGTATATCACCCAGTCTATTGCCGAATATATTGCTGCCATGCAAGCAAGCAAGTGGGTGCTGTTGTTTTACATCAATCTCTTTTTGCTGCTGGTGGGCCTGTTTCTGCCGCCGGTGGCGGTTATTCTCATGACTGCGCCCACGCTACTGCCCATCATCGAGCAAGCTGGATTTGATCCGATCTGGTTTGGTGTGGTTCTGACCCTGAATATGGAAATTGGCTTAATTACCCCGCCTGTAGGACTGAACCTGTATGTATTGAAAAGTATTGCGCCTAAGGTAAAGCTGTCGACCATTCTTTGGGGGGCTTTTCCTTTTATGCTCTGTATGATTTTGGGAATTTTGCTGCTCACCCTGTTTCCGGGTATCGCCACCTGGTTACCCGAAGCGTTAATGGGTACGCGAATATGATGTTAAAAATCTAGCGATTTAAATGGATTTATTTATTCTCGTTGCCATGGGCGCCATTGCCGGGGTGTTGGCTGGATTGCTGGGTATTGGCGGCGGTATCATTATTGTCCCCGTGCTGGCACTGGTATTGAGCGGGCAGGGGGTTTCCCCCCAGGTCGTCATGCATATTTCCATTGGAACGTCGCTGGCCACCATCGTTACCACCTCCCTGTCCTCTATTCGCGCGCACCAAAAACGCAAGACCATCAAGTGGTCGGTGTTTCGGCGGATCACACCGGGAATACTTGTTGGCGCTCTGTTGGGTGCTTTGATTGCGGAGGCCCTGGCCGGCAATATCCTGCGTATCGCGTTTGCCTGTTTTATGTTGCTTGTGGCCTTGCAGATGGCATTGAGTAAACAGCCGCCGCCGCATCGCCAGTTGCCAGCAAAATTCGGCATGGGTCTGGCCGGACTGGTTATCGGTACAATTGCCAGTCTCATGGGCGTGGGAGGGGGTTCGATGAGCGTACCGTTTTTGACCTGGTGTAACATTGCCGTGCGCAATGCCGTTGCCACCTCGGCGGCCATTGGTCTTCCGATTGCCGTCAGCGGTGCAGCCGGATTTATTCTCATGGGCTGGGGAAGCAGTGATTTACCACCCTGGAGTGCGGGTTACGTGAATTTGCCTGCTTATCTGGGCATTGTCATCGCCAGCACTGCCTTTGCGCCAGTGGGTGCTGCATTGGCTCATCGACTCCCGCCCATGGTACTGAAAAGATTTTTTTCGGCCTTTCTCCTGCTGCTGGCCATACGTCTGTTTTTCAATTAGTTCTGAGTTGCCCGCCTGGCTCCCTGTGGGCGGCAACATCAATTTGGATCAAAAACAGGCGGTGCAGTGACAGCGTGTTTATAGGTACAGAAAAAACCCGCTTGCGCGGGTTTTTTCCATGAACTTCCTTTTTTTTAAATGCCCTTAGCTGCGAACTTTATACACCACGTCGTGTTCACGGGCGTGGTGAGTCACCTTAAGGCCGAAGGATTGTCCTCGAATCGCCTCTGCCACCGTGACGTGCTCGACCTCCATCGATCCGACGCGCTGACGGAAATCGGAGGTATGGCCCTTGATGTGAATAGTATCCCCTTCCCGCAGCTCGCCGGATTCTATAAGGATGACGGCGACCGAGAGATGAGAAAAGTAGTGCGTGACAACACCGATGCGCTCCTCTTGCGGAGCAGCGGGCGCTACCGGTTTTACCACAGCCGTAGGTTTGGCCTTAGGCTCTGGTTTTCGGGCTATTTTTTTAACCGTTTTCTTTTTGGCCTTTTTCCTGGCCGTTTTCTTTACCTTCTTTTTTACTTTTTTCTTGACCTTTTTCTTGACCTTTTTCTTGACCTTTTTCTTGGTTTTTTTCTTAGTCTTCTTTTTTGTTTTTTTCTTCGTTTTCTTTTTGGCCTTTTTCCTGGCCTTTTTCTTGGTCGCTTTTTTGCGCTTGCTCGCTTTTTTGCGCTTGGTCTTCGCCTTCTTCTTCTTGGCTTTGCGCTTGGTAGTTTTTTTACTGCCCTTCCTGGCCTTCGTCTTGCGTTTTTTTACCTTCGTCTTGCCTTTCTTCGATTTCGCTTTTTTCCTGGCCGCCATTGTATTCCTCCTGTCCAGTTATTATTTTGCTATGTAAAACCAACCGCTAACCACTCATTAAGTATAGACACCAATCTTGGAAAATCTGCGTATTTGATGCACGAACTCTCCCCGGCCCAGCCACGTTGAGCTGCTACATATGAATGGCAAAACCATGCATTAATATTCCTTTATCACGTCCCGGAAGTCTACAGTCTGCCGCGATATTTTCCCGGCATGATCTGCTGAGCATTTAGTTTCTCCAGAGATTGGGGGTATGCTGGGCGGCCTTTAATGTTGAAGAGTCCGGGCATGAATCGAATCAAGTCCAGCATTCGTTCCACATTGCAAAAAACCGTACAGGTCGAACCCGGAGAGGTTCGTGCGCTGTTATGGTCGTTCAGCTATTTCTTTGCCCTGTTGTGCAGTTATTACATCATCCGACCGATGCGGGACGAGATGGGCATACTCGGTGGCGTCGAAAACCTGCAATGGCTGTTTACCGGAACACTGTTGGCGATGACAGCCGCGATACCCCTGTTTGGCTGGGTCAGTTCGCGTTTCCCACGCCGCCAATTTCTGCCCTATGTCTATATCTTTTTCATCATAACGCTGTTGCTGTTTTATAGCCTGATGGGAGGGCAGGATGCGCCGGTCTATGTGGCCCGGGCATTTTTTATCTGGGCCAGTGTTTTTAGTCTGTTTGTTGTGTCCGTGTTCTGGAGTTTCATGACGGATCTGTACAACAACGCACAGGCACGTCGCTTGTTCGGATTTATTGCCGCCGGTGGCACCGTTGGCGCACTAACCGGTCCGGCATTAACCGCCTTGCTGGTGCAACCGATTGGCGCAAGAAATTTATTGCTGGTGTCGGCCTTGTTTCTGTCGTGGGCGATTGTCTGTATCGCCAGGCTATCGGTTTGGTCGGAGTCGAATGTGGCAGGTAAGGATAAACAGTCGGCGAGGCAGGAAGAAAAACGGATTGGCGGTGGGCTCTGGGCCGGCGTGGGTATGGTAGTTCGCTCCCCCTATTTATTGGGTATCTGTCTGTTAATGCTGTTATTTACAACGCTTGCTACATTTTTGTATTTTATGCAGGCGCAGATTATTCGTGATGCTTTTACCGATTCAGCGCAACGTACGGCGGTTTTTGCGTCAATTGACCTGGCAGTGAATGCGCTAACGTTAATAGTGCAAGTGTTCCTCACCAGTCGATTAATAAAATGGTTTGGGTTGGCAGCGGTGTTGGCAATTATCCCGGTCTTGCTTGCAATTGGGTTCACATTGCTTGGCATTTCGCCGGTGCTGGCAGTCTTACTGCTCGTGCAAGTGATTCGGCGCGCAGGCAACTACGCGGTAATGCGGCCTGCGCGTGAGATGTTGTACGTGGTGTTGAAGCGAGAGGAGAAGTACAAGGCGAAAAACTTTATTGATACGGTTGTCTATCGAAGCGGCGACGCAATCAGTGCCTGGGTATATACCGGTATGCGAAGCATCGGTATGAGTCTATCCGGCATTGCGTTGATTGCAGTGCCGCTGGCACTGGTTTGGGCCTGGATTGCGTTTGGCCTGGGCCGTCAGCAGGCAAGGATCGCCGAAAATGCGTTACTTATTGATGGAGGTGCAAAGAATGAGGAATACAGCAAAGATTAATCGGCGCCATTTCCTGGGCTTGGCAACTTCTTTGGCGGGAGTGCTGGGGGCTGGATGGGTCTCGCCCGGCTACATTTTTGCGGCATCAAGGCATAGCCGCAAAGCGATTCCAAAAACAGGCGAAATGCTACCGGTAATCGGCATGGGAACCTCGCGAACGTTTGATGCCGGTGGCGAGCCCGAGATGATCGCAAGATTGCAACAGGTCACCCAGGCTTTTTTTGATATGGGCGGCGGCATGATCGATTCATCACCCATGTATGGCTCGGCACAGGAAGTGATCGGGCAGTTGCTGCCGAAGATGAAAGGGAAACTGAATTTATTTTCGGCAACCAAGGTGTGGATTGATGGCAAGGATGAGGGTATTGAGCAGATGGAGCAATCCCGGCAGCGGTGGGGTATCAAGCGCTTTGACCTTATGCAGATTCATAACCTGGTCGACTGGCAGACCCAGCTCGAAACACTGAAGCAGATGAAAGCAAATGGCAAGATTCGCTATATCGGTATTACAACTTCACATGGCCGGTTCCATTACCAGCTGGAAAAAATATTGAGAAAACACGATTTTGATTTTGTGCAACTAACTTACAATATCGGAAATCGCGATGTTGAATCGCCCTTGTTGTCGATCGCACAGGAAAGGGGTATCGCCGTAATCGTCAATCGCCCCTATCAGCGTGGTAACCTGTTCCGCCAGGTTAGAGGAAAGCCATTACCTCCATGGGTGCGAGAGTTTGATTGTGCCAGTTGGGGGCAATACTTCCTGAAATTTGTTATTGCGCACCCAGCTGTAACTTGTGCAATACCGGCCACCACCAGGGTAAAGCACATGAAAGACAATATGCAGGCGGGCAGGGGAAGGTTGCCGACGGCCAGGCAACGAAACCAGATGATCTCGTATTTTGAATCGCTTTAACGGAGAACGGTAGCAGCACCTTGCCACCGGTGAATACGGCAATTTAATTGTGTGTGGATGAGAAAACCTTGGGGCAATCAGGCAGCGTAACTATAATATGGGGAGGGAGGGCTCATAGGTATGGCCAGCAAAGGGGTATTGTCCAGGTTTTTTAACAGTCTTGTAAGGATGGTTGCAAATTACCAATCAACCGGGATTCTGAGCCGGCCGGCAAAAAACATACATGCCTAGCCAAATTATCGCTATCATCGATTCAGCTGCGGGTACCCAGCCGATTATTCTGACGTTGATTTTTTCATTCGGATTTATCGTGGTGGCTTATGATCAGATTGCCTCGAGCAGAGGCTGGACGATAGAACCGTGGTTGATGGGCAACTCGTCCATGAAATTATCTGGCGTTTTCAGTATCTTCATGGCGCCGGCGCTGGCGTTTCATATGCTGTCCTGGTGGATTTCAATATTCGTTATCGTTGCCGGGTTTGGATTTTTTTTGCTGCTTATCATGGTTTTAAAGAAACATGTCCAATTTGCTGCCACGGCAGGTTTGGTAATCAGTTGGGTCTGGTTCGCCACATTGCTGGTTAACATGTAATTTAATTGAGGTCGGAGTAATTTATTATTGACCAGTTGTGTCGGGGGCGGTATGGAGAAACCGGTCGGATAAACAATACTGTGCCACCAGATGCTGAAAAATTAGTTGATGGATAGGGTAAGAAAATAGTAATGGCATCAGATTGAATTAGCATATTTTACTCTTGTATCTTCCCCATCGTTGCTTTTCAATGCATGGTGAGCAACACAGGCAGGGTGATATCGATGTCAATGAAGACCAGTTGGAGGGAATATTTTCCGGCCGTAAAGTATTTTCTGCTAGTCATAAACATTTTCCTGGAATTGCGCCTGGATCTGTTCCACCTCGTGACGTGCACCAAGCAGTACGTTTGCACACTCAGGGTCTAGCTTGAAATTGCTAATGCGCTCTATCTCTGCGAAGGCCCGATCGTTGCTCCACGCTTTTTTATAAGGTCGTGGACTCGACAATGCGTCGAATACATCAGCAGTGGCAATGATTCTCGCCTCGATTGGAATATTTTTACCTGCTAGGCCCCTGGGATAACCACTGCCATCATAAGATTTATGGTGATACAGCACGATATTTGTCAAGATATCGATATGCGACATTTCACTAAGATGAAATGCTG
>JAZFSZ010000080.1:0-3524 GCA_036446455.1 Acidiferrobacterales bacterium | reverse complement strand
ATTTCCTGTTTTTAGCGCTGCAAGACTGTTTTTGCCTGATATTCTATAAAACTTATAGTAATTCATTCAGTAACGTCAAGAATTCATTGATTTTAATCGATTAATAACCCCAATAAATTTGTGTTCTGGCCAAAATCACGCTAATTATAATTAATCACAACGGCCATCGTGCCTGAATAATTGCCAAAACCCTGGTTCGCACCGATATTTAATGTGCCGCCAACAGTCACGGACTGAACTCCGCTGCTATTTAACTGACCAGAGGCGTCAGGATTACTCCTGAAATTGGTCACAATCATGCTGTTGGCACCGCCGTCCGACAGGATCACGCTTGTTGGCAAACCAACATTATAGGTCGAATTGGGAATTCCCGAGATAGCGAAAGTCGCCGGGCTGCTGACACTAGCTGAATTCAGCTCCACACTGCCGGTGGAGACTCGCACCCCATCTGTATTCATCAGCACGGCGCCACCCAGCGGACCCGAGGTCATATCGCCAAACACCATGCCAGTCGCAGCAGCAATTGTGATATTGGTCGAAATCTGGACATCGACAGTGGCGGTCACTGTCGCCGCAACCGTGAGTGGAGGGACAATGAACCCCAACGCCGTAAATGCTATAACTAACTGATTTTTTAGTGAAATATCCATTTTCTATTGCTCAAAAATACTTTTCGTTACAAATTTTTCGTCGCAGTTGCTTCTATTTCTACAATATAGTCTTGAATCGACCTTTGATCCAGCACACAACCTATTGATATACAATGGTTATAGTAAATGTTCCGCTATAACTTCCTACCTGCTGACCCGCACTAATGTTCAGCGTCCCACCGACGTAAATCGGTGTCGTTTTGTAATTCCACAAACCCGTGCCACTTTCAGTTACTGAGTCGGTCATCGCATCCACTAGCATGGTTCCAGGCCCGGTCAAAGTCGCTGTACCCACCGTCACTGTCACTGTTCGCGTAGTGCAACCTGTGGGTGGGTTGGGATTTACTCCCGGGTCGTCTCCACTAAATGTTGCCGCAGTGACTGTGCCACCCGCTGGCGTCACACCTGCTGCGGTGATGCCACTGGCAGTGCTCACTATTACGGTACCGCCACCTGGACTGCCAATAATGGTTCCAAAGCTGAGCGTTTGTCCCGCCGTCAACACCATGTTGGCCGTGCAATTTGCACCGTTGGCGGACCAGGCATGGGCCACGTTTGGCCGCATGGCTATGACTGCAAGCAAGGCCATTATTACGCCAAAAAAGAAACGGAATCCTTGCGCTCGCAAGTCCCTGCTACAAGCCATAAATCAGTCCTATTTTGCCAGGCATCCTGTCCTAAAATGCGATTCCTGGGTGCACTTGCCAGATTAATCGATAATTATTGAAACATATGCCAAAAACGTGCCAACTCTACATAAAGTAGCCAGATAACGATGAAAATAGCACAGCTTTCGGCGACAAGGGACCCGCAGGCCACCCCAGGCAATGGAACGAGGACGTACCACAAGGGCTGAAACGGTTATTAAGTACCTCCGACCCCTTATGCTTGTCAGGGGTTTTATCAATGAGTGCAACGATTTCAGGCAACCGTCGCGGATACTTTTGGGTGGCTGGTCCCCAATGCCCGGTGGCAAAATAGATTGATGGCGGTTTTTCGGTACGGCGATCCAGAAGATTGCCGGTGTGTCGCGCCTAATTCCTGCAGAGACGACATGGCATGTGGAAGGAAATTCCTGTCGGTTTATAGATATTGATATTGAGCGGTCATGAAAAATTTTTCTGTCAAATTTAACATCACCATAACAGCCGTTGCCCTGGCCGTAATGCTTGCTGCAATGTGGCTCGCTACGATCTATCGGGAAAACGATTCGCGGGTCATGTTGTTACCCGATCGGGTGATAACAGTGTTTTCCGATCCGAAACCACTGACGGCCTTTGCGCTCACTGATCACCAGAATCGGGTATTTGATCTCTCACGCTTAAAGGGCAAATGGTCGTTCCTCTTTTTCGGCTTCATCCATTGCCCGGACATTTGTCCGACAACCCTGGCGGTACTGGCCCGCGCACGTGACAAAATTGCCAGACAAGCCACCGGAGTTGAAGATATCCAGTTCATTTTTATCTCAGTTGATCCGAATCGCGATAACGTCGGCAGGCTTAGGCAATACGTTGGCCATTTTCACAAGACCTTTCTTGGGGTGACGGGAAACGACCCGCAGATCCGTAACCTGGCGGACCAGCTCGGCGCCCCGTATGAGGTTGCGTTCACGCCGGGTCTAAAAAACTATGCCGTCAATCACGCTTCTGCGGTATTTCTGGTCGATCCGCGCGCGCGATATCGTGCCGTTTTCACGCCGCCCTACGATGCGAAGGTAATAAGCAGGCGTTTCGAATTCGTGCGCAAGCTTGAAAGGCGTAGTGAAAAATGAGATCGAGACACCCGGTCTTCATCTGTCTCTGGCGCAGACCAGAAAAACCGCATATCCAGGGAGAAATCGCGCTGGGTAGTAAATTGCGCGGTGCTGAATAAAGACTAAAGTATGCGTTTCGCGTCTGTTAAAATAAACTTTTGCTGTTATTCGGCTCTGACGGTTACTTCAACTGTTTCACCATGTAGTCGACGGCGGCCCTGACCTCGGCACCGCTTAGCGCCTGATTGCCGCCTTTGGCCGGCATCACTCCCCCACTTCCCTGTAGCCCGTTTATGGCGCTGGCATAGAGGATGTCGAGGCCCTTGGCGACACGCTTGGCCCACTGGCCGGTATCACCCACCTTCGGCGCGCCAGCAATCCCGGCACCGTGGCAGGCGACACAGGTGTTTTGGAAAACTTGCTGTCCGTTGACATTGAACGGTGCGGCGGCGGCGATTTGCAGGGGCACCCGCTTCATTTCCGTCGACGCGACATTGATTTGACCAACGGGTTTCATCCGCTCAGCGGCACCTGAACCGGAGCTCAACAGGGCTCTGCGATCCTGCAGGATTCGGTTAGGGGTATCGCGGTGATGATCCACGAAAATATAAATGAACAGCGCCAGCACGATGCTGACCATAGAAATAATCAAAACATTTTTCGCGAAACGTTTTTCAGCCATAAGTAATCCTTGTCATCAGTAGCGGATACTTACAACATAACAGGTAGGTGGCCCGCCCCATCTTAGTTTGAGTACACTGGATTTATTCCGTCCCGAAGAATATGGCCCGCGTGAAGAAAGTATAGTCCGCTTCCAGCGCGCCGATACCCAAAAGTACCAGCAGCAAGACCGGCGGGACCACAATGACATATACCAGGGCCAGTCGCTCCCAGACCATGTGCATAAAGAAGGCAACGATCAGCCCCGCCTTCAAAAACATGAAAATGAGGATCAGCGACCACCTGAGGTAACCCTCGAAGTTTAAGTAGTCAACCATATAAGACCCGGTGCTAAGAACGAATAACAAAAACCAGACTTTCAGATATATGCCAATTGGATGTTGTTGACCCTCTGCGTGTGCCATGGCTGCCCCTACCAAAGATAAAAAAGTGCGAAGATG
>JAZFSZ010000079.1:0-5288 GCA_036446455.1 Acidiferrobacterales bacterium | reverse complement strand
TGTATGCGACCTTCAAGTACCTGCGCGAAAACCAGTAAGTACATGAGTGACGTCACCACCGGCGCACCCAGAGTCTGCAACCAGACCTTAGCGAATCGCAACAGCTCTTTAACAAAAAGCGTGTAAAAACCGCGCAGGTTCATTTGCGCTCCCGGGCGATCAACTCGACGAAGACGTCTTCCAGATCCGCTTTCTCGGTATACAGATCCGTCACTACAACACCGCTGTTGCGTAACTCATCCAGCATCTGCACTACCGACTCTGACGCGCGATCGATTTCCAGCTCAATATGGTTGCTGTGTTGGCGCCGCACACGGGCGGCCAGCGCATCGGGTAATTGTGTTACCGGCTCCGCGGTCGTGATACAGATACACATGCGTTTGCCAATACCCCGTGCCAGCAAATCATGCTTGCTGTCCAGGGCGATGAGCTTGCCATGATTAAGAATAGCGATACGGTCACAAAGTGATTCCGCCTCTTCCAGGTAGTGCGTCGTCAACACAATGGTGCTTCCCTGCTCGTGCAACTGTTTAATGAACGCCCACAACGACTGTCGCAACTCGACATCGACCCCCGCCGTGGGTTCATCCAGCACCACCACCTCGGGTTTATGCACCAATGCCTGCGCCACCAACACGCGGCGCTTCATCCCCCCGGACAGGGAACGCATGTTGGCATCGGCCTTGTCGCCCAGCTTCAGTCCATCTATTAGCTGGTCTACCCAGGACCAGGAGGACTGACCCAGACCAAAGTAACCGGCCTGTATGCGCAGAATCTCGCGTACAGTAAAGAAAGGATCAAATACCAGCTCTTGCGGTACCACACCCAGATTCATGCGCGACTGCCGATAATTGCGCACCACGTCGTACCCGAGTACGGAAACCGAACCGGAATCGGCTCGGGTTAAACCGGAAATGATATTAATGAGAGTGGACTTGCCCGCCCCATTGGGGCCAAGTAATCCAAAGAATTCGCCGCGCTCGACCTCGAAATCGACGCCGTCAAGCGCCCGTACGTGGCCGAATCGTTTGTGTACACCGGCGATAGAAATAGCCGCAGTCACCCTACCGCGCCTCAATCAATCAGCAATTTGGCAAGACCATTGCTGCGAATAAAATCCTCAACCTGGTCCGGGATATTGATGTATTTGATCTCTTTTCCCACCCCACGTAACTCACCCACCCACTGCAACAACAACGCGAGTCCGGCGCTGTCGGAATGCGATACACCGGAAAGATCAACAATAATCGGTTTTTCATCTGACGCAGTCCATGTCCCGGCCAACGCGGCCAGTGCCGGTACCGTTGCAAAGGTCAGGGCACCCTTCACCCGCAACAGGTCGCCGTTGGCCTCGATGACCGTCGCATGGTTATGGCTAGCCATTGTTGTTACCCGTGCGCGCTTTTTTTACCGCGTTCTTGCTCGCTTTGACGTTTTGCGCTGCCAGATTCTTTATTAAGGCATCAAGGCCCTCGCGCTGAACGCGTGTGGCATAGACCTTGCGATAATTTGCCACCAGGCTGACGCCTTCGATGGTCAGATCAAATATCTTCCAGCCAGGGCGCAGATTATAGAAAGTATAATAAAGGGCAATATTGGGCTCGCCGGTTTTCTGTCTGATCTCTGTTTTCACTACGGTGATTTTATCATCCGGTTTACCGGTATAAGCCAACTGCACAATTTCCTGATCCGTGTATTTCAACAGTGCCGTGGCATAGGTTCTTACCAACAGCTTGCGAAATTCTGTTGTAAAGACAGCACGCTGCGCGTCGCTGGCGCGTCGCCAATGTATACCCAGCACCCATCGCGACATTCGACGAAAATCAAAATGGGGCAGAATCTTGTCGTCCACCATCTTATACAGACGATTCCTGTCTTCCGTGTAGTACGACTTTCTGGCCTTGAGCAGATTCAATATTTCCGCAGTAGTAGACCGCACCAGCTCGTCTGGCATGGTCTCGGCCTGCGCGACCGGTATCAGACCAATCATAATGGCAACCGCAGCTGCCTGGACCCGTTTCAACAACATATTTATCCTCACTAAATCAATTCGCCTTCAATTTTATTTATCGGTTCCAGACCCTTCCGTCAATTTGACCATAAACTGTCCAATAAGGTTCTCCAGCACCAAAGCAGATTGCGTCAACTGGATTTCGTCGCCGTGGCCCAGGAATTCCTCACTGCCGCCCGGCTCAATACCGATATACTGCTCACCCAGCAGACCCGATGTCAGAATCGAGGCACTGGCGTCACTCGGTATATTTTTATAACTACCATCAATCGACAACGTCACTAACGCCTGATAGCGATCATGATCAAATTTAATCATTGAAACCCTGCCAATGCGCACGCCGGCGATCGTCACGGGTGACTTCACTTTGAGCCCACCAATATTGCTGAAATGGGCCTTCAGCTGATAAGGCTCGGAAACTTCCGCGCTACCAATAGCACCCACCTGAAATGCCAACATGGCAAGGGCCACCATTCCTGAGGCGACAAAAATTCCGACCCACAACTCAAGTACTTTTTTCTCTTGCATATTACACAGCCCCCAAAGTCAGTGAGGTAATTATAAAATCCAGCACCAGAACGGCAAGGGAAGAGTACACAACCGTGTGATTGGTCGCGCGACTCACTCCTTCCGATGTCGGCACTGCGTCGTAGCCTTCAAACACGGCAATCCAGCTAATCGTAAATCCAAACACCACGCTCTTGATCAGTCCATTCACAATGTCAGTATGGAAATCGACACCATTTTGCATTTGCGACCAAAAGGCACCGCTGTCCAGGCCCATCAGACCGACACCCACCAGATGCCCGCCCAACACCCCGACGGCACTGAACATGGCAGCCAGCAATGGCAGGGAAACCACCCCGGCAAAGAATCGCGGCGCCACCACCCGATTGATCGGGTTCACTGCCATCATTTCCATGCCGGCAAGCTGCTCTGTTGCCTTCATCAAACCAATCTCCGCCGTTAACGCCGAGCCGGCCCGACCGGCAAACAACAGCGCCGTCACCACTGGACCCAGTTCACGCACCAGCGACAATGCCACCATCAGACCGAGGCTGTCCTCGGCGCCAAAATTGACCAGGGTATTGTATCCCTGCAAGGCCAGCACCATACCAACGAATAAACCGGATACCAGTATTATAAGTAGTGTTAGCACACCGACATTGAACACCTGCTGAACGAGCAGCGAGAAACGGGGCACCAGGTACCAGCTACCGATCAGGATTTCGTAAAGAAATAGTGTGGCCCTGCCAAGTCGTTGCAAAATGGCCAGTGTCCGGCGACCCACACTACGCAGCCCATTAGCGACACCTTCTGACTGTGCCAGCGCCATCGCTGTTTTTTTCAGGTGTACTGCCAGTTTTGCTGCTGGTTTCTTCATGCTGCGTTGCTTGTCTATTTGAGATCAGATGTATTGAGATTTGGCGTCTCGTCAATCGCGAGCAGATCTTTGACATAATCCGGTGCCGGATACTGGTAGGGCACCGGCCCATCCGGCAGCCCTTCCATAAACTGGCGAACATGTTCGGAACCGGACTGCTGCACCTCCGCCGGTAACCCTTCACCGATTATGCGTCCTTCGCCCATCAAGTAAGCGTAATCCGAAATAGCACAGGTATCGGCAACGTCGTGGGAAACGATAATGGAGGTAATCCCAAGCACCTGATTGAGCTCCTTGATCAGCTTGGCGATGATGCCCTTGGAAATCGGATCGAGCCCGGTAAACGGCTCGTCGTACATAATCATCATGGGTTCCAGTGCGATGGCGCGCGCAAGGGCCGCTCGACGCGCCATTCCACCGGAAAGCTCGGATGGCATCAGGCGCCAGGCACCGCGCAATCCCACACGTTCCAGCTTCATCAACACCACTTTACGCAGAAGCGATTCCGGTAACCGCGTATGTTCGCGAATCGGGAACGCTACGTTTTCAAACAACGACAGGTCAGTAAGTAACGCACCCGACTGGAATAACATGCCCATGCGTTTGCGCAACGCGAACAGCTCCTTCTTGCTCAGCTCGGGCACCGACAAGCCATCGACGACCAGGCTCCCGGAATCAGGCTTGATGCGACCGCCGATCAGATTCAACAGGGTAGTCTTGCCACAACCGCTGCCCCCCATAATGGCGACTATCTTGCCTCTCGGTATGGTCAGTGACAGATTGTCTACGATAAGCCTGTCACCGTAGCTGAAACTGATATCCTTTATTTCAACAACGGCGTTATTTTCTGTTTCCAATGGCTGTCCCTTTGTGTTCGTTTTTTAGTCCCTGAAAAACCAATGTAGCACGGTTTTTCGCTCGCTCGCGACAACCCCGTCGTCAACATTATCCGGATTATATGCCAAGCATTTCGGCGATAATACGTGCCTGGCTCGCCGCATCAGGCGACTCAAGAAATAACCCTGCCAGACCTTTCGATTGCTGCATCCAGTCCTCCAGTGACTCAATGAGTTGCCGCTGGCCCTTAGGGTCGGCCTCGCCACTCAATGCCAGTAACAGGGCGCCACCCGGCCTGGGGGAATCATTTTGATTCGGGTGCCAACACAATCCGATATTGCATTCCTTGATCACACTCAATAACGAGGCGGGCACCTCTGACTTGCCCGTCAAGTCCATACACACCGGGCCGAGTGACTGCAATAAATCAATTCTGGTTTTCAACGAAACGACCGCGTCTTCGCTAAAGTCGCCGAGTGACAAAAAAAATCCACAAACACGTGAACCCAACGGGGAAAGCGCGCCAAGAAAATTTTTCAGCGACTCTGGGCTCGAATCGGAAAACAGGGATCCCGGTACCTCGATAATAAACCGGAATTCGTCATCGCAATCCTCGGCCCACTCGGCAAATTCCGCCATATTTTCAGACCGGAAGTGGTCGGCTGTTGCCAACACGGCTCGGTAATCGTTGCTGTAGTATGAAAATCGCCAATCATCGGGCAAATCGTCCGGGTAGAAATTTCCAACCCAGTCGCCGTGATCCCAACCGATTGTGCCGACCATTAATTCTTCTGTCATTGTGGTCAATAAATCTGCCAATAGCCCATCATCAGGGCACTCTACTGTCGGACCCACGCTGGCGCAACGCTAGCCTGCATTTCGCGCCTGTTGCGCCGGATACACGTCCATTTTAAATATCTAACTAATTCTTGTCGCAAAGACGCGAAGGCGCAAAGAAATAATAAAGGCCGACTTTCAGTCGGTGTTAAAAGTGGGATTCTATATCTATGCGGTCTGACAGACCGCCCTTGATACATTCTTTGCGCCTTCGCGTCT
>JAZFSZ010000078.1:0-3243 GCA_036446455.1 Acidiferrobacterales bacterium | reverse complement strand
TTTATATTGGCAACCATTTGCCGGTAGTCACCTTTTTCAAACTTCAATTCGCCACTGGTCACGGCCTTACCCAACCGTAGCAGCCCGAATCCTTCATTGAGCCATTTTTTCCAGCTATCTTTGCTGGCGCGTAAGTCCCAGTTAAGTTCCTCCCCGCTCCACTTTCCTTCGAGTATCACTTTTCCGCCATCGACATAGATAAAACCGCGGGGGTTCTCTTCGCCGATAAAACCGTATCCGATATATGAGGTGAAATTAACCTTTTCCAGATTACTGGTCATTTTGGGGTCGCTATTCCAGAGTTTTGCCAACTCCACCATCCACTCGTTGGAAAATAATTCACTGCTCACAAATTTCCTCCACTTTTAATCATGAATCAAACGACCCCCCAGGCAATACAGCTTTACCGCAAGCGCCCTGAATACCACTTTTATTATACAACAAACAGGTTAACCACCACGATTCTGCGTCTTTGACACAGAACAATGTAAGCTGCGTTTGCGCTAGATATCCTGTATTCTACAGGTCACGGCAAGGCTGGCGGATTGAAGTCTGGTGTTTTTTACAAGGAGTGAAAACGACAACGGACGTTAAATACACTTACATGTGCAAAGACGCCCTGCCCGGGCGCCCGACACCAGACACCACCAGCCTGGCCAGTCAATTCGGGCACTTGTCCTGTCAATTAAAATACTCGGGCTCATTTCCCGGCTTCCACTTTATATTGCAACCCATGCTAGGCACCTGCTCTGCATCGGGCTTGTCCCCTGCGAGTACCCTGTCGGTCGCTAACCGCAGATTCATTCCCGTTACCGGGATATCGTTACCAGGTCGACTGGCATCGAACTGGCCGCGATAAACCAACCTTCGCTCCCTGTTAAATAAAAAGAAATCAGGCGTACATGCAGCACGATAGGCCTTGGCGACATTTTGATTTTCGTCATACAAGTAAGCAAAAGTATAACCACGTTTATTTGCCTCCTGTGCCATTTTTTCAGGCCCATCGTCTGGATAATTCGCGACATCGTTGGCGCTAATAGCGACGATACCCAAACCTTTAGGCTGATATTCATTGGCAAACTTACTAAACGCATCGGCTATGTGTTTCACGTAAGGACAATGGTTGCACATAAAAACCACCAGCAGTGCGGACTTGTCAGCAAAATTTTCTAACATGACTTCAGTGCCAGTAGTATCTTTAAGGAAAAATTCAGGAGCCGGTGTTCCCAGCTCCAGCATGGTTGATGGTGTCAGTGACATTGGGGACCTCCAAATTGGCTTCCTGTGCTCGGCAAGCGTTCGACCGACGTTCAAGTTATTATAACAGTCGCGCCTGCTTCGTGTTCGCAATTCAGAAGAATGAAAATAATTTTTGTTATTGCCCCACGCTTACCTGAATAATAATTTCCTGATGCTTGTGTTTCTTTCTACATCGTCGCAGAAATCGGTTTGCGAGATCGCCTTTCTGGCACGCGACATTAAACTCCGCGCCCGACTGGAAATACGTAAATCCTGTCAGTCAATGTCAGCCTGCATTGTAGGCTGGATTGTCTCACTGGCCATCCTGTTGGTTGCTTTTTTCCGGAAACAAGTACCGGGCAATTAAAAGGCCAGTTACCTGGCCTTTTAATTTGTTAAATTCAAGATTTATTATTGCGAAATTTCCAGCAACTCAACCTCAAATATCAGCGTGGCATTCGGCGGAATGGCACCACCGGCACCTGCTGATCCGTAACCGAGCTGTGGCGGGATAGTGAGCTTGCGTTTGCCGCCGATTTTCATTCCCGCAACACCCTCATCCCAACCCTTGATGACCCTGCCCATTCCCAATTGAAACTGGAACGGATCACCACGATCAACACTGGAATCGAATTTAGTGCCATCTTCCAGCCAACCCGTATAATGCACGGTTACAGTTTGCCCGGGGCCAGTAGCCAACTCGCCTTCACCTACGGTCAGGTCTTCGTACTTGAGCCCACTGTCAGTTATCATTTCGGTCATTGTATTCCTCTTTGAGTCTTTGAAAAATTAGTTACGTTGTAATGCGTTCCATCACCTTGCCTGAATCCAGAATTTCACCTACGGCACTGGCCGCTGCTGCTGGTGTGTTAAATTTTCCTACATGCCACAAACACATCGCAGCCGTATAAATCAGTCCATCCCGTATGGGTCCAGGCTCACCTTGCAAGGCGGCCCGACCCATTTTAGCAGCCACTTTGGCAGCCGCCGGTGCGTCCACTTTTGAAGTCACGATATCACCGCCCTCGCCACGTTTTGACAATTCTTCTGGTAATGCGGCCGAGCGCACCGTTTGCTGAATCCCTAACTCGGCTGGCTCTATCTGCATCGATTGCTCTTCACCTTTGTCGCGGTAATATACAAACTTTCCGGTCTGCCGCAGTGACGGTACCACCCCTCCTTCGACGCCGCGCACAAATAATGCACTGTCAAACCCGGCGTGTTTTGCCAATAGCGCATAAATTCTTGGGTAGGGTTTATGCACATAACCGGTCACAAAATGGGTTTTAATTCTGCCTCGAATGGGACTTGCCAGAACTTCCACCGTGGTCAGTACCGGTCGCTTGACGATCAAGGTGCGCAAGTCTCTCAACTGGTGCACCCTGGGATTGAATTGCGACTGGTCCAGGTAGGCCCAACCGATCGCGGGGTTACTGATCCTGTCAGCTGCCTGTTGCGGAGTGTGGTCCACTGGCACGCCCAGTTCACGCAATACCTGACGATGAGTAATTCCGAATTTGGGTCCCATAATTTCAACGCCCTGGGAAAATGCCGGCACCCCCAGCGCCGCCATTACCGGCGCCAGTAAAGGCGATGCCGGTAGCGTGCGATTGTAGCCATCGTAAGGATCAGCAATATCAATCAACTGATCAACATCAGCGGTCACGGTTACCGTGCTTTCGAGAACTGCATCCAGTACACCACGAAATTCATCATCTGTTTCACGTTTCATGCGTAAAGCGATCAGAAATATTGCCGCTTGCACCGGATCGACTAGCTCGTTAATCACGGCATGCATGCCAATGCGCGCCTCTTCCAGCGAGATGCTTTTACTCAATTCCGGGCCGGTAGCGATTCTGCCGATTATGGAACGCATGGTTTCCCGCACGGTATTAATATCTGTACCCATCTATATTATCCTCAATCCCGGTTGCAGCTTAATCCAGACATATTAATATTTGACCATTCTTTATTTGCAAAGGATATACACGTAAACCTTCTTCC
>JAZFSZ010000077.1:0-10990 GCA_036446455.1 Acidiferrobacterales bacterium | reverse complement strand
GTGGTTTCCCACAGCTGGTCCGGATTCATTTCGCCCAGGCCTTTGTAACGCTGCACCGTGTGGCCGCGCCGGGCCTCGTCCATTAACCAGTCCAGGGCGTGGCCAAAATCGCTGACTGCGCATAGGCGCTCGCCGCGTTTGACCTCGGCACCCTCCTCGGCAAACAGATCGCCGAGACGCGCACCCAGCGCCATCAAGCTCTGGTATTCGCTCGAAGATACAAAATCGCTGTCCAGGCGAGATTCCATGATGGCACCATGCTGGCTACGCACCACCAGAATTTCGTGGGCGCCACTGCGGCTATCCTGCCCAAAACTGACGTCAAATCGCTTACCGGTGTAACCACCCGAGGGCAACAATTGCTGCAACTCAACCACAAAGCCTTCCACCGCCTTGGCATCAGCCAGTAAGGCTTGGGTCAGGGCGGGCATAAACATGAGCTTGTTCAATAGCTCGCTGCTATAGCGGCGCGCCAGTCGCTCGATCGTATTGTTGACTCGCACATAGTTGCGGCAAAGATCGGCCAGCTCGCCGCCGTCGACGGTCTTCTTGCCACAAACCAGGGATGCGCCATCAAGCGCGATCTTGAGCATGTAGTCTTGCAGCTCTGCGTCATCTTTGAGATAGCGCTCAGACTTGCCGCGTTTAATTTTGTACAGCGGCGGCTGGGCAATGTAGATATAGCCGCGCTCAATCAGCTCCGGCATCTGGCGAAAGAAAAAAGTGAGTAAGAGCGTACGAATGTGTGCACCATCAACATCGGCATCCGTCATGATAATAATGCGATGATAGCGTAACTTATTGATATCAAAATCATTTTTACCGATACCTGTGCCCATGGCGGTGATAAGGGTCGCCACCTCCTGTGACGACAACATCTTGTCGAAACGTGCGCGCTCGACATTCAGGATCTTTCCCTTAAGCGGCAAGATGGCCTGGAAGCGCCGATCACGTGCCTGCTTGGCCGAGCCGCCGGCGGAATCACCCTCCACCAGATACAGTTCACACAGGCTGGGGTCGCGCTCCTGACAATCGGCAAGCTTGCCCGGCAGGCCGGCGATATCGAGTGCGCCTTTGCGTCGGGTCATCTCGCGTGCCTTGCGCGCGGCTTCGCGCGCCCGTGCGGCATCCAGAATCTTGCTGGTGATAGCCTTGGCCTCGCCAGGGTGTTCTTGCAGGAAGTTGCTCAGGTTCTCGCTTACCAACGACTCAACAATCCCTTTCACTTCCGATGACACCAGTTTTTCTTTGGTCTGGGACGAGAATTTGGGATCCTGCACCTTGATCGAGAGCACCGCAGTCAGGCCCTCACGAGCATCGTCACCGGTGGTGTTTATCTTGGTCTTCTTGGCCGCGGCGCTGGCTTCGATGTACTGATTCAGCGTCCGCGTCAACGCCCCACGCAGGCCGGCCAAGTGCGAACCGCCATCGCGCTGCGGGATGTTGTTGGTGTAGCAAAAAATATTTTCCTGGTAAGAGTCGTTCCACTGCATGCACAATTCCAGCAATACACCATCCTTTTCGCCAATAATGTCAATGGGTCGCGGATGTAGCGGGGTTTTGTTGCGATTGAGGTGCTCAACAAAGGCATTAATGCCCCCTTGATATTCAAACACATCTTCTTTGCCGCTGCGTTTATCGATGAGGACAATGCGCACACCCGAATTCAGGAACGACAATTCGCGCAATCGTTTGGACAAGATGTCGTAGTGGAACACGGTGTCGCCGAATATTGTCGGGCTGGGTTTGAAACTGATTTCGGTACCCGTCTCCTCGCTATCGCCGGCCTCGGCGAGTGGCGCGTCAGGCTCGCCCAGATGATAGGTCTGTTGGTAAATCTTGCCCTCGCGGCGAATGGTCAGCAGCAGGGTGTCAGATAAAGCGTTAACCACCGATACACCGACGCCATGCAACCCACCAGAAACCTTGTACGCACTGGAATCGAACTTACCGCCGGCATGCAGCACTGTCATGATGACTTCCGCCGCTGACCGCCCTTCTTCCTCCATAATGCCCACCGGAATGCCGCGACCGTTATCGGACACGGAAACAGAGTCGTCGTTGTGTATGGTGACGCGAATCTCCGAACAGTGGCCCGCCAAGGCCTCGTCGATGGAATTATCAACTACCTCGAAAACCATGTGATGTAATCCGGTACCGTCATCGGTATCACCGATGTACATACCGGGACGTTTACGGACGGCCTCCAGTCCTTTCAGGACCTGAATACTTTGGGAATCGTAGGCGGGTTGTTCGCTGCTCATGTTGGAAATAAAGGCTCAATGCAAAGAGAGAATTCTATCATTTTTCTCTCCCCGGGGTGACCAGCAGGGAGGAAAAAAGGCGGGTCGCGGCAGTTTATTTTAGCGAAACTTTTCCGTGTTCCACGTGAAACACAACACTGTCTTTCCAGCCGTCGGCCATCAGAAGACCCGGCTCGGTGGTGGTGGCGAATAGTTGCAGTGGCAACGACACCAGCAGCGACATCACCATTGCGCGGTGCTCGGGGTCGAGCTCCGCCGGAAGATCATCGAGCAGTAAAATGCAATCGCGCCGGGTCTGGTCGACAAAGTCTTCCGTCTGCGCCAGACGTAATACCAGTGTCAACAGTTTCCACTGACCCTGCGAGGCCTCTTGTCTCGCATCCTGTCCCGACAACCGCCACTCCAGATCGGCGCGGTGGGCACCGGAATGCGTATAGCCGTGTTCCCGATCGCGCCCCCGATCCTCGACCAGCGCTTCCGCCAGCGACTGGCCGTGGCGCCAGCCGGAGCGCAGGTGTAGCGATATCTCCTCGCCGGGCAACAGGTGGTCGCGGTGGCGTCTGATGGTTTCTTGCAGTCGTAACAGATAGCGCTGGCGTCGATCGTGAATCTCCTCGCCGCAATTTGCCAGCGGTTGATCCCATACTTCCATGTGGGTTTGACCTTGCTTAAGGGCTGCATTGCGTTGTTTTAGCAATCGCTGGTGGCGGCTCCACACCGCGTAGAAATCCGGTTCCACGTGGAACAATCCCCAGTCAATGCAGGCCCGGCGGTATCTGGCGTGCTTGAGAAAAGAGAAATGGGTGTCCGGGGAAATAACTTGCAGCGGCAGCGCCTGCGCCAGTGTTGCCAGCTGTGCTTCGTGCTCACCATCAATGTGGATTTCCCGCACCGCACCGCACCGTTGGTAGCCCAGGGTCTTCTCGTTATCCTTATCGCGCAGACGGCCAAATACGGTGAGGGTGTCTTCGCCGTGCTGTATGGCTCGCTCCAGTCGATTGGTTCGAAATGACTTGCCACTGCTCAGAATATGGATGGCTTCCAGTAGGCTGGTTTTTCCGCTGGCGTTGGCGCCAGTAATCAGGTTTAACCGCGGGTGAGGAGATAACTGGCCTGCCTGGAGATTGCGGACGCCGCGATGCTCGAACAGAACCAGGGGCATGAAGCTTGGCTCTAGAGGCGCATGGGCATAATGACGTACAAGGCGCCCGAGTTGTTCGGCACCACCAGGGTACAACTGCTGTTGGGATCATTCAGTCCCAGCTTTACTTGCTTTGAGTTCAGCGCGTTGGCGGCCTCGATAATGTAATTAACGTTAAACCCGATCTCCATCTCGTCACCGGTGTAGTCCACAGCCATTTCTTCTTCGGCCTCTTCCTGCTCCGGGTTGTGGGCGGTAATAGTGAGGGTCCCTTGTGAAAGACTCAGACGTACACCGCGGTATTTTTCATTAGAAAGGATCGCCGCACGACTTAGCGCGTCGCGAAAGTTCTGCCGGTCAATCAACAGTTCCTTGCCCTGATTGACCGGGACCACCTTGTTGTAATCCGGGAAACGGCCATCGACAAGTTTTGATATGAATGTCAGGCTCGGTAACTCGACACGTATGTGATTGGTGCCGAGACTGATTTTGGCGGGTTCGTCGTTGTCTTCCAGGAACCGGGTTAGTTCCAATACGCCCTTTCGCGGCACAATAATCTGGCGGTCGCTGCTGCTTTTTTCAGCTAGCTCGATCTCTGAAAGAGCCATTCGGTGACCGTCGGTGGCGACGGCCCGTAATATCTTTCCCTCCAGTTCGATCAGCAGACCATTAAGATAATAGCGCACGTCCTGGTGTGCCATACAGAATTGTGTGTTCTCCAAAAGAGTTTTTAGTGCTTTTTGTGGCACTTCAAAACTTTCTTTCCACTCCGAGGCCTCTATGGCCGGGAAGTCTCCGGGCGACATGGTGGTCAGGGTAAAACGGCTGTTACCGGAACGAACCACCGCTTTCTCTCTCTTGAGATTTATTTTAATGCTCGCGTCTGTAGGCAGACCACGGCAAATGTCCAGCAGCTTGCGGGCTGGCACTGTCATCTCACCGTCAACACCAGCCTCTGTTTTGATGTTGGTGGTTACTTCAACTTCGAGATCGGTACCCGTTAGTGTTAGCCGGCCTTTCCGCTGTCGCACCAACAAATAGGCCAGTATTGGCAGGGTTTGCCGTTTTTCGACGACACCGGCGGATTGTCCCAGTGGTTTGATCAGATCGTCTCTGGAAATGCTGATCTCCATTTTTCACCTTTGCCTTTAGTTAAATTAGTTTTATATAAAATACTTACTGTAGTTATTATTAAGGCCCGCCTTTTCTGTGAATAAGCCTGTTTGGTCCTATTATGTTCGTATTTAGTCTGTGGGTATTGCTGTCGATAAGCCTGTTGGCTGGCCAGTGAGGTGCCTGCGCATAAACTTGAATAAAATTTACCTGCGCTTGTCCGTAACAGTATTATCCACAAATCACGCACACGCTATCAGGCAGTAAGTATGCGCATTAGATTATTGTAATCCTCCTTGGTCCTGGAATCGCTATTCACCAGTTCGGCGATTCGACGCTTAGCGTGCAACACGGTGGTGTGGTCACGACCACCAAAAGCATCTCCGATTTCGGGTAAACTGTGGTTGGTTAGTTCTTTAGACAAAGCCATAGCCACTTGACGCGGCCGCGCAACCTGACGCGCCCTGCTTTTAGAATGCAGATCGGCAACGCGGATTTTATAATACTCCGCCACCGTCTTCTGGATATTATTAATTGTGATCAGCCGTTCCTGAAACGCCAGCAAATCCTTAAGACTTTCAGAAGCAAGATCCATGTCAATGACGCGGCCGGTGAACTGAGCGCTGGCCATAACACGCCGAAGCGCGCCCTCGAGCTCGCGCACATTGGAACGTACACGCTTGGCAAGGAAGAAAGCCACGTCTTCTGGCAGTTCAATATTTTCCTGGGTCGCTTTTTTCATCAGAATGGCGACTCGCGTCTCCAACTCAGGCGGTTCGATGCCAACGGTTAGACCGGAGCCGAAACGCGAAATTAACCTTTCTTCGATGCCTTCCAGTTCCTTGGGGAAACGATCAGCTGTAATAATGATTTGCCGCTGACCCTCTAATAACGCGTTAAAAGTGTGGAAAAATTCTTCTTGTGACCTTTCCTTGCCAACAAAAAACTGGATGTCGTCGATCAGCAGCGCGTCCAGAGAGCGGTAGTATTTTTTAAAATCATTCATAGCGTTGTGTTGCAGTGCCTTGACCATGTCACTAACAAAACGCTCCGAATGTACATAAGCGACATTGGCTTCTGGATTATGGGCCAGCAACAAGTTACCAGATGCCTGCATCAAGTGTGTTTTGCCCAAACCAACGCCACCGTAAATAAAAAGCGGGTTATAGGCCCCACCCGGATTTTCGCCCACCTGCATGGCCGCCGCCCGCGCCAACTGGTTGGATTTACCTTCCACGTGGGTGTCAAAACTGAATTCGCTATTGAGTCGCAAAAGCGGGCCTATCGCCCTGTTGGCAATTCGTGAAGCCGCGCCCACCGTGGTTTTGTTTTTGGATGAAAGCGGCAAGTGGCCGCTTACAGCGAGGCGATCGC
This sequence comes from Acidiferrobacterales bacterium, assembly GCA_036446455.1. Taxonomy (GTDB): domain Bacteria; phylum Pseudomonadota; class Gammaproteobacteria; order Acidiferrobacterales; family JAJDNE01; genus JAZFSZ01. Next base: position 5,098 of record JAZFSZ010000077.1, on the reverse strand, counting down.
CGACCCCGATTGACACTCGCAGCTGCTCCTTTTCGCTGAATTGACCAACCAGCTCGACGATGCGATCCAGGAAGCGGTCACGCACCCAATCCATAACAAATCGATTGGGCGCCAACAGCTTGAGCCCGCCACCACCCAGCATCGCCTGCAGTGGTCGAATCCAGGTGTTGAACTGCTGTTCAGACAGCTCGGATTCCAGCGACTGCAGGCATTTTATCCAGACTCGGGGCTGGCTCATGGTGCGGTTAATCTTCCTGTGTGCGTCGGAAAGGGAGACAGAGTCTAGCGAACCCGCATCGACTTATCCACAGCTTGCTGACCCAAAACGAAAACATTATTTCTATTGAAAAGTTCCTTATAAAGCAGTACTGTGCGCAGCCTTTCCGCTCGCGGAATCACCAATGCAGGTAGCAGGAACATGAAAAGAACTTTCCAGCCTAGCGTCATCAAGCGTAAGCGCAATCACGGCTTCCGCGCCCGTATGGCGACACCGGGCGGTCGCGCCGTTATTCGTGCGCGTCGTGCCAAAGGTCGGACACGCTTAAGCGCCTGAAGGCTATGGCTCTGCTGGGGCTGCCAAGCCAGCGGCGATTAAAATCGCGCCCGCAGTTTGATTATGTGTTTGATAACAACTGTGGTTCGCGGGACAAATATTTCGCCGTTTATGCGCGCCCCAATAATGAACAAGGACCACGTCTGGGCATGGTGGTATCGCGCCGCGTTTCACCTCGGGCCGTGGACCGAAACAGAATCAAGCGCCAGATACGAGAAGACTTCCGCCAGTCGGTAGCCGAGCTCGATGATCTGGATTATGTCGTGGTGGCGCGCCAGGCCGCACGAAGAGAAACCGGGGGTAAGATTCGCACCTCCCTTCAACAACACTGGGATCGTTTATATAAGCAATGCGGAAACTCCTGATCCATTTCCTGCATTTTTATCAGTGGGCGCTTAGCCCCTATCTCGGCAATAGTTGCCGCTATTATCCGACGTGCTCCCATTACGCGCTCGAAGCGCTGGATAAATACGGTGCCGCCCGTGGGTCGTGGATGGCGCTGAAACGTATCCTGCGGTGCCACCCATGGCACCAGGGTGGTTACGACCCGGTTCCGGAAAAAGGATGTGGTCACCATGAGGTAAAGGGTGGATAACCAGCGTCAGATACTTTTAATTGCCCTTGGTGTCATTCTGCTCTTGCTCTGGTTCAGTTGGGAAGACGCGCAGCGTGCGAGCACGCCGGTGTTAGAGCCAACGATGGTGGAACAGGCCGCGCCCGGCGGCGATGCTCCGGCGGCGCCAGCCGCACCGGTGGCACGCACCGGAAAAGGCACTGCAACTTATGTCGCAGTGCCTGAGCAACAAGAGGTTACTCGCGGCCGCCGCGTTTTTGTAAAGACGGACTTGCTTGATGTTCAAATCGACACCTATGGCGGCGACCTGCGTTTCCTCGGTTTGCGCCAATACCCGAGAGAGATCAACAAGCCGGATGTTCCCTTTCCGTTAATGCAGGACAAGGGCGAAGAAATTCTCATTGCCCAATCCGGACTTGTTGGCCACGGTAAATATTATCCGTTTCACCGTACCGCCTTTACCGCCAACAAGACCAGTTACACCCTGCGCGAAGGACAGGACACGCTGTCAGTGGATCTGAACTGGCGCGCCAACGATGGTGTGCGTTACACCAAGCGCTACACTTTTAAGCGTGATTCTTACGTTGTCCGTGTCGAGTTCATCGTCGATAACCGCAGCCGCGTTGAGTGGCAGGGCTATCTTTATGGCCAGTTCCTGAAGAAACCGGTGAAGCAAGAAATGGGCTTTATGTCACTGCCGACATTCGACGGCGGCGCTATCTACACCGCTGAAGAGGCATACGAAAAAATCGATTACGATGAAATGGCCGAAGAGCCGTTGCAGCGAAACGTCACCGGCGGCTGGGCCGCGATGATGCAGCATTATTTTGTCGCCTCATGGATGCCCGACGCCAAGCAGCCGGGCCAGATTTATAGCAGCAGCCCAAGCCAACAGCGTTATGTGATTGGTTATAAATATACCGAACCGCTCACCGTCGCCCCTGGCGATATAGCAACGGTCGGTATCGATATCTTTGCCGGCCCGAAAGAACCCGGTCGCCTGAAACACCTGACAAAGGGCATGGATCTCACCGTTGACTTTGGCTGGCTGACCTTTATTTCCGCGCCGCTCTACTGGTTGCTGGCGACCATCCAGTCCTTCGTCGGCAACTGGGGCTGGTCTATCATTTTGTTGACGATAATGATCAAGGGCGCTTTCTTTCCGCTAAACAACGCGCAGTATAAATCGATGGCGAAAATGAAAAAAATCCAGCCACGGATGAAGGCGCTGAAGGAACAATACGGCAGCGATCGCGAGCGTTACAGCAAGGCAATGATGGAGTTGTACAAACGCGAAAAGGTCAACCCAATGTCCGGATGTTTGCCCATCCTGGTTCAAATACCGGTCTTCATCGCACTTTACTGGGTATTGCTGGAAAGCGTGGAAATGCGCCAGGCGCCGTTTGCGTTATGGATCCAGGACCTGTCGGCAAAGGACCCTTATTTCGTCCTTCCCGTACTAATGGGCGCCAGCATGTTCGTGACTACCTGGATGAGTCCGGTCACCGATCCTATGCAGCGCAAGCTGTTTATGGCCATGCCAGTGGTGTTTACCGGCTTTTTCCTGTTCTTCCCGTCGGGACTCGTGCTGTACTGGTTGGTGAATAACGTGCTGCAGATCATCCAGCAGACCTATATCAACCGCAGCCTGGCGGCCAGCAAGTAAGCCCTGCGCCCCCTCGTTTGTGGGTGTACCCCCATGACCAACGAAACCATTGCTGCGATTGCAACCCCGCCCGGCCGCGGTGGTATCGGCGTCATTCGTGTTAGTGGTCCGGCAGCACCTGACATCGCCAAAGCTTTATCGGTCAAGCTACCCAACCCTCGTGCGGCAACCCTGTGTCAATTTATCAATAACGATGGGCAAGCCATCGACGAAGGTATCCTGATTTATTTTGCGGCTCCCCACTCCTTTACCGGCGAAGAAGTCATAGAGCTACAGGGCCACGGCGGCCCGGTGGTACAGGATATGTTATTAACGCGTGTCGTTGAGCTAGGCGCCCGGCTGGCGCGGCCCGGTGAATTTTCCGAACGCGCATTTCTGAATGGTAAACTCGATCTGGCTCAGGCCGAAGCCGTCGCCGATTTGATCGAGAGTGGTTCTGTCCAGGCCGCCCGGTCGGCGCTGCGTTCTCTGCAGGGCGCGTTTTCAAAGGAAATTCATCAGTTGGTAGAAATGCTCACGCGCTTGCGCGTGTATGTCGAAGCCGCTATCGATTTTCCGGAAGAGGAAATCGACTTCCTGGCCGACAATCGTGTCGGCGAAGAGCTAACGCAAATAGAAAAACAATTTGAGGAATTGTTGGCAGCAACAAGACAGGGTTGTTTGTTGCATGATGGTATGACCGTCGTTCTTGTCGGCAAGCCCAATGTCGGCAAGTCCAGTTTGTTGAATGCATTGGCGGGACAGGACAGCGCCATTGTCAGCGCCATTCCCGGCACCACGCGTGATATCATTCGTGAACATATCCAGATTGACGGCATGCCGGTGCATGTCCTGGACACCGCCGGCTTGAGAGAAAGCGGCGATGAGATTGAAAGCGAAGGCGTGCGCCGGGCACAAGCGGCAATGGAAAAGGCCGACCGTGTGTTGCTGATCATAGATGACAGCGACACCGCAGACGACGAGCTGGAAAAGATGATTGCTGAACTTCCCAAAAACAGCCCGTGTACCATAGTGCGCAACAAGATCGACCTGACCAACAGAGAACCGATCTATATCGATACCCGTTGTTACAAAGAAGTCGCAGTGTCGGCCAAAACCGGTGCCGGCCTCGACAACCTGCGTCAGCACTTAAAAGATTGCATGGGCTACCAGGCCTCCGGCGAAGGCACTTTCATGGCCCGCCGCCGCCATCTCGATGCCATCGAACGCGCACAAGCCCACCTTGCCGAAGGTAAAAAACAATTGCTGGAATCAAAAGCTGGCGAACTGCTGGCAGAAGAATTACGGCTGGCGCAAAAAGCTTTAGGGGAAATCACCGGTGAAGTCACCAGCGATGATTTGCTTGGCGAGATTTTTTCGAGTTTTTGTATCGGGAAGTAGAGGCTGTCGAACGTGGCGGAAGCCGAAGGCTGAAGCGTAGTGCGGCGACAGACTCATGAGGCCGGTCTATATCGAAAGTAATTTGGTAGCTGTACACGATCTTTTTAGTGAAAACGCAAAGCGCATAAGGAAGTTGGACAAGGCCTCGTTATATATCCCGAGGCGGAGGCCGATAAGCCGTAGCTGTTTCGGAGACAGAAATATGAGGCCGGTCTACAACGAGGTCAGGATTCTATAGCGTGCGCTGATCCAATCGACAATCGACTAATTGAATATGGCTCGAGGCCTTGAGACGTTTCACGGGGCGAAGGTCGAAGACCGGAGCTGGAGCGGAAACGATGATTAGGGGCCGGTGTCATAGAGCCAAGAATTTTATTAAGACGTGATCTTTATTGTTGCCCAGGAAATATAACTAATGCTAGAGGCCTTGTTGTGGAGTGCGGGTGCGCAGCGTGGTGCAGCGATGAACATTGGAGGTCGGTCTGTCGGGAGCTGAGAGTTTATGTTGTGCTCCAACTTAAACAAACAGCTTCGTTGGTTGGTATAGCACGAGGCCTCGTGCTGTTTAAGACAGGTCGATCTCATCGCTGAGCGCATCTAGGAGGCTGCCATTTATATAGCCAACTTTTCGGTTATATCTTTCTTTTGATTTGATTAACAAACCTGCGGACTCGAGTTTCTTCAAATAAGCGTGTGCGGTCGATACGCTACCTGCAACATCGTGCTCTACTAATTGGTTTGCGAAAATTATAGGGCCACGAAAAAGCACGTTTACGAGGTCTTGCGAATACATGTTAGCGTCCAAGGCACGTATTTTCTTTTTTACGTCTTGCATGGCGATGCGTACTTTATTTGCTCGTATAATGGATTGTTGCGATGCTTGATGAATCAATTTCACAAACCAGATCAAATAGGGAAAAAAGTT
>JAZFSZ010000076.1:0-4741 GCA_036446455.1 Acidiferrobacterales bacterium | reverse complement strand
CCGCTCTCGAAGGTGACCGGCCGCGGCTTGGGTGGTTATCGCAGTGTAACCGGGCTGGCTTTTGATCCGAGCTCGGGAACACTGTATGCCGTCGATGCGGGTTTAGGCGTCCTGTTTACACTTGATCCGACCACCGGGGCGCCGACAGATGTAGGCCCGGTAGGGATTGGTGTAATCGGTGGTTTGGCGTTCGATACCGCCACCGGCACCTTATATGGTGTCAGTGGTCTTGGTTTGTATTCGTTTGATGCAGCGACCGGCAAAGCGACCTTGGTGAATAACATGTCGATTTCATCCAGTTTGGGATCGCTTGCGTTTCATCCTCCGACAGGGGCGCTGTTTGCGGTTGCCTCTAATACGGGGGATCTTTATTCCATCAATCCTGCAACGGCAGCGACGACCCTGGTAGGAAATGTGGGCGCTGCCACGTCTATCCAGGGCCTGGCGTATAATAGTTTAACGCAAAAGCTAAACGGTTCAGCTTCATCTACAAATGAGACGGTGGAGATCGACCCCGCCAGTGCCGCCCTGACCATCCTTGGGTCTTGCGGTTCCTGTTACGTAAGCGGTCTTGCCTTCGATTCCACTTTAGCAAATGAAACACTGTTCGCTGTCGAATCCGGGGATCAAACATTAATGACCGTCGACGCGACCGGCGCCGCCACGCCGGTAGGATCGTTCGGCCATACCAGTGTCGGGTTAGTCACCTGGGATTCAGCCTCCAATGTTCTGTACGGGGTTGATGGCCGTACCGATCGCCTTGTACGTATTGATCGCGTAACCGGCGAGACCACTGATATTGGTCCCACCGGGGTAGGATTGCAGGCTCTGGCCCATGATCCGAACTCGGATACGCTCTACAGTAGTCAAGGGTCCAACCTGGTGGTTGTAGACCGGGCAACCGGCGCCGCTACTAATCTCGGATCCATTAGCGGTATCGGCAGCATACAAATAAGTGGGCTTGTCTTTGATGCCAATACCAACACACTGTATGCGACCAACAATTCCATCAGCCCTAGTGAACTGATCACCATTAATACAACAACGCGAGTGGCGAAGCGGGTCAACACCATTGGCTTTAACAATGTGCGTGGCCTTGCATATGACCCTGAAAACGAGGTGATGTACGGCCTGAACATAATTACCAATGAGTTGCTTGCCATCGATACCGCCCCTGGCGTCGATCTCAGCGGCACGGTCATTGGTCCGGTTGGTTTTAGAGTGGCCTGGGGGCTTACGTTTGATCGGCAGTCAGGGAGATTGCTGGGCGCTGACTATTTTAACGGCTCAGATTTGCTGTCTATCGATACTACGACCGGTGCGGGACTCACCGTCGGGTCGTTGGGCTACCAACAAGTTCTGGGGCTGGCGTTTGATCGCAATAACGGAACTGTGTATGGCGCTAGCGCTTCTCCAGAAAGGCTCATAAAAATGGACCCGACGACGGGGCAGGCTAGTGCCGTGGGGCCAACCGGAATCGCTAATTTGCAGGGGCTGGCATATGACCCCAACCTGGATATTCTTTACGGCACCGATCGTACAAGTACGTTATACATAATCGACACTGGCACCGGAGTTGCTGCAGCGGTGGGCGCAGTCGGCGTTCCGGATATCTATGGCCTGGCTTTCGACCCCAATACCAATACGTTGTACGGCGCCACCAGTTCCTCTTACTTGTATATCATTGACCCTGCGACGGGTGTTGGCACGTATATCGGATACCTGGGTATTCTCCCCATCGGTGGGCTGGCATTTGATTACGACACCAATATGCTCCACGCGAGCAGGACCCGTCCCTATGAGTTATACACGATCGACCCAACTGACTTGACCGTGACATTGATCGAGTTAAGTGACTATAAGTTGGATGGACTGACGTATGCGCTGGTGCCTTAGGTTATCCGGCACAAGTAATGGGGCCAGACCCACTGCTGTCCCACTTAACTCCATTAATAGATTAAGCAGGAGGATTAAAAAATGAAAATATTACCTTTAATTGGGCCTTTAGCAGTACTCGCTATTAGCTTGGGCATAACGGGCTGCGCCCTGCATCAATTTTACAAAATCTCCCCTGAAAAGGGGACCAAATACCGCATCTCGGCTGCGCAAGACGCTTCAACCTCTATTAGAAAGGATGCCGTTGTTACGGTAGGGCCGACGGTAAAATCACAAGTATACCGGTTCTCATTTGCAGTGCTGATAACCAATACATCCCGCAAAAATTTGGCAACATCGTTCGATACCGTAAAGATCAGGGTGAACGGAAAACCTGTACCCATTTATAATTTGAAAAACATTAAATCCAAGGCGCGCCTCGAAAGATATGCTATCGGATTGAACGCCGCGAGCGCATCGATGGCCCGATCAACTGCCGCAGGTTATGGTGTTAGCGATCAGAAATATAATCGTAATCGAAGGGATTATGGACAGATAATGTACGAAACTGTTACGAAAATAAATCTGGATAGAAGGCGCATGCTTAATCACGAAGCGCGGAAGCTTAGTAATATTCAAAACAAGTCATGGTTACAAACAAAAACACTGCGCGCCCATTTGTCGAGCCGCATTAATTTTACTTTGATAAAAGATTATTACTGGCGCGATGAAGTCATTAAACCTGGGCAGCAGGCATTGCGCGTGCTGTGGATAAACGAAAAGGATAAATCTGTAGCTTCCAGCCCAACCAGCAAAATTGAAATTGAATTTAAACTTGGAAAACGAAAATACGTCTTTCCTTTTAACGCAGTGGCGCAAGTTAAGTCTAAGTAACACAGATTTAATCCTGAGCACCAAAAGGTCAACCTCGTTTGAAATTGGAAACCTACAATCGAGTACACTAAGGACATGCTGCCCAACCAGCCAATTCTCTATTCATTTCGTCGATGTCCTTACGCGATTCGTGCACGACTGGCAATTAGAGTAAGTGGTATCCAGGTTGAGTTGCGCGAAGTGCTGTTGGCCGACAAGCCTGAAGAAATGTTGGCGTGTTCGGCCAAGGGCACGGTGCCTGTTTTATTGTTACCCGATGGAAGCGTCATCGATGAGAGTTGGGACATTATGTTGTGGGCGCTGAAACAGAATGACCCAGAGCACTGGTTGCCGAGCGATGCGGCAGTGATGGACGAGATCGCTGGGCTTGTCGAGCAAAATGATGGTGAGTTCAAGCAAAGCCTTGATCGCTACAAATATGCCGATCGATTTCCGGAGCAGCCCATGGAGACCTACCGCCAGCAGGGCGAACTCTTTTTGCAACACCTTGAGGCAAGACTCGCCCAAACCAGGTATGTCGTGGGTGCTAAATTAACAGTAGGTGATATGGCGTTGTTGCCATTTATTCGACAATTCGCCAATGTCGATCGTGAATGGTTTGATCAAACACCGTATCTAAAACTCAGAGCATGGTTGGAATTGTTGTTAGAATCCCCATTATTTAGTGACGTGATGATTAAAATCCCGCGCTGGGTTTCTGGTAACCCTGCCCATCTCTTTTAAGGATTCAATCTAAACCGTAATTGATCTTATCGATGATTGTGTCAACATAGTTAAATAGTGAGTCATGGCTAAAAAAATAATCAAAAGCATTACCCCGCTTGGCTTCCCTTGGGAAACCGAAGACCCCTTTTTGTTTTGTGCTTATCACAATGATACCTACCCGGCAGGTAATGCCGATTCCGGGCCAAACGTTTCCTTGAAGGGACGCAATATTGGTCAGGATTTTGAGATCAAAGACGGTTGGCGCATGTATCACGGCGACACTGTACCCGGATTTCCGGTGCATCCGCATCGTGGTTTCGAAACGGTAACGGTGGTGCAACAAGGGTTGGTAGACCACGCTGATTCCATGGGCGCGGCCGGGCGTTATGGCGGTGGTGATGTGCAGTGGATGACAGCGGGCAAAGGCGTGCAACATTCCGAAATGTTTCCGCTGGTGCATTCAGACCGGCCAAATCCCCTGGAGTTGTTTCAAATCTGGTTGAATTTACCGGCGGCCAATAAAATGGTGGAGCCACATTTCGCTATGTTTTGGGCCGACAAGATTCCTCAATCGACCTTCACCGATGATGCGGGAAAGCAGATCACGGTAGATATTATTGCTGGCGAATTGGCAGGCAAAAAAGCATTGGCGCCGCCGCCTGATTCCTGGGCGGGCGATCCGGCCAACCTCGTAACCATCTGGACCATTGTTTTGTCAGCTGGCGCCCATTGGAAGATGCCTGCCACCGAGCCGGGCATGAGCCGAAATTTATACTTGTATCGTGGCGCGTCGGTGTCGATCGATGGTCAGCAAATAACAACGTCGCACAAGATTGCGTTGCAATCCGATGCAATGGTAGAAATTATAAATGGCCCTGAAGAGAGTCGTTTGTTACTGCTGCAGGGTCGACCCATTAACGAGCCGGTAGCGCAGTACGGGCCATTTGTAATGAACACCAATGACGAAATTCGCCAGACATTTCGAGACTATGAAAAAACTAAATTTGGTGAGTGGCCATGGCCAAGCGCGGATCCGGTGCACACCGGCAAAGGACGATTTGCCAAACATGCCGATGGAAGGATCGAAGAAATGGAGTCCTGACGAGTAATTCGCAGCGCTATTAGTCTGTCACGGCTTCATTCAACGTAAAATAGAACGTCGCGCCTTTTTCTAATTCACTTTCCGCCCAAATATTACCGCCGTGCCGCGCAACGACACGGCTGACAATAGCAAGACCGATGCCATTACCTTCAAACTCTGACCACT
>JAZFSZ010000075.1:0-8920 GCA_036446455.1 Acidiferrobacterales bacterium | reverse complement strand
TATATTGCTGGCAACTGATACCACCCTCCGACGCATTTGGGATACCAGGCCATACAACTCTTCTTTGGATAGTACTTTGTTAGCCCGTAAACATCCTTTGCCAATTCTATTGCCCTATTCCAAACGTCCAGGTCCTTGTGGGTTTTCATGGCTCTTCCTTGAGTCGGGATTCGTGATCAGTAAACCGTGATTCGTGATTCGTGATTTGGAAACAATTAGACCATTAGTTACCGTGGCGGGTTATTTTTCTACAGCATCGAGTGCGTCTTGTTTCTCGCGCTGGTTTTGCAAAAACCGGCGGAAGAATGCCGCAAAAATCCCGGCCATTGCGCCGAGCACAAAGCCCAGTATCACTATTTGTTTCCGTTTCGGTTTAGTTTTCTGTTCGGGCGGTACAGCCGGATCAATGACCCGGAATGCATATTCCTCGCGTGTACTAGCCACCATCTTGTTTTTAGTTTGTGCTTCAATAAGCCTGTAGATTGCCTGCTGAACTTCGACGACTCCAGTTGTTGCTAACTGCTTTTCCAGATAGGCAATACTTTTTTCTGCCGCTTCAATTGCCTCTTTGCGCAGCTTCTCGTTAACTAACTCTACAAGTTTATTAGCCCACTTTGCCGCTAGTTGCGGTTCTTTCCATTCGACTGCCAGCTTAACGAGACCAGATTTTTTATCGGCATTTACAGAACGGATCTTAGAATTGAACAGTCGGTATGCCTGCCAGTACGTAGGCGGCTCCTCTGGATCGTTCCATTGCTTGTTTTCCGCATCCCATTCGCTGGAAAACAGAATAGGCATCAGGCGCTCTTTTTTAATAAACGAAGTCGCAAGCGCGCGTGATTTTAATGTTGCAATAGATTCTTCTGTGTTGCTGTCTCCGCCAAGATTGATGCCGGCGAGTTCCGCTAAACCCCCATATTTTCCAGCGATCGCAGCCAAGCCTCCCGATTGTTTTTCCGACACCGGCGCTAACAGGGTTTCAGCTCGATATACAGGTGTCGTTACCAGCGCAACAATTAAAGCGAGCATGGTGCTTGCCGCGGTAATTATCCCGATAATCTTCCTATGCTCGACAATTACATTCCAGTATTCGAGGAAGTTTATTTCTTCTTCCGGGGGGTAGTATGGGGGTGGAGGTTGATAATACGGATATGGTGGAGGCGCTTGTGCCTCCTGCTCTTTGTTATCTGCAGTTTTTTCCTTTTTGCTCATGTTTCTCGTTAATCAGAAAATACCGAGTGTATTAAGCGTCGCCAACGTTATGGATATGTTGTACAACACCTGGGTAATATCGACAGCGAATTTCAGCGAGGAAATGCGATCCACCTTTAGCGGGACGATGATGGTGTCACCGGGCCCGATGGGTGAGCTTGCTTTCGACCACCCCTTATATGGATCGACGGAACCATCGGCATGGACTACGTAAACACCTTTCTTATTGGCTTTCTCATTAAGCCCACCGCTTCTCTTTAAATAATCGTCAGCATTCAACTTACTATTAAATAAATGCGATGTCGGATAGTAGACCTCGCCGAGCACGGTCACGACATCCGGTCGCTGGGGGATGAATAACTTGTCACCGGGCTGAACCCTGATATCGCTTCCGGATTTCTCTTTCGGCTCCAGCAGATCATTAAGCTGGACCACCATGCGGCCGGTGGCCTTGGTCGATCTCAGTTGTGCCAGCACAGAACGTGCTTCCGCCATAGCCATTTTCTTTTCTATGCCGGCTTCCTCACCTTTCGCTGAGGCCAATACGATATCGACTTCAAGCTGGTCGGCAAGCCGGTTCAGATATTTCTGCTCGCGCGCGCGCACCGATGCGCGTAGATACACAGCACCACGCAGGTAGGCCTCCTCGGTCAGCCCACCCGCTCGCTTGAGCACATCCGCCAGGGATTCTCCGCGCTTGATGGGTAACCTGCCGGGGAAAGTGAATTCACCCACCAGTTCGATATACCCGCCCTCTTCCCATTTGGGAATGCGCCGCACGACCAGGCGATCATAGGGTGTTAGCTCGATGTTTTTATCCGCATCGTTTTTCAATACGCCGGCCAGATCGACAATAATTTGTTCCTGCTTGCGAATCTTCCCTTTTGTGACGTGGAACCGGCTAAGTTCCGCCTCCAGTGTATAGGCGGCATCGGTCGGACCACCGGCCGCATTGAGCAAATCGCTCACCCGCATATTCGGTGTCAGCGGATAACTTCCGCCGTGATGAACGGTGCCGCTTACAACCACTTCTTTATAGGATTCTTTATGACTTGTTTGTGCGCGCAACTGCGCCAGTAACGGGCCGATGGTTGCCCGACGATTATCATACACACTGAATATGTATACCGTATCCCTGGCATCCAGATACAGGTTGGCCGTCGATTCGGTATCGTCCATCGCGGCTACAAGATCGGTGCTTATTATCTCGACAGTGCGGTTGTTGGGATTCTCCCGCTTTACCAATACATAGCGCGCGTCCACCTCGGGCTTCAGATCCAGCATTGACGGTATCAAGTCAGTGAGACGCATCCCCGATGTCCATTGATAGCCGCCGGGACGCTGTACATGTCCTGCCAGAATCACAACGCGTTCCATGACATCCAGAACGGAATAGACCCGAACGATATCGCCATCTTTCAGGATTCTGGTCCTGCCATTTTCTTCTCCGAGGTTTATGTCCAGCAATATCCGTTGACGATTATTGCGGATACGCTCGATCTGCACTTTTTCCGGAAAAGCAGTGGGCAACAGACCGCCACCCAGCTTAATCAGATCCTCAACCGTTTTTTCTTTTTTTAATTCGTAGATGGCGGGACGCCGGACTTCGCCCCCGATACCCACCGTCTTGCCTATGGGTGGTATAAAAATGACATCACCCGGCAACAGGCGAACATCCCTGCGCGTATCGCCGCTTAAAAGAAGATCATACAGGTCCATGCGGGAAACGATCTTGCCGCGGCGCTTTAACTGGATATTGCGCAGTGTGCCTATTTTTTTAATGCCTCCACTTAAAAACAATGCGTTGGTCAAAGTCGACAACCCACTTACGGTATAGGAACCTGGTCGCTCAACATCGCCCAGCACGAATATCCGGATTGAGCGTAGTTTTCCAAGTGTGATGGACACATTGATGCCAATGAATTGTTTTTTAACGCGAGTGTCGAGCAGTTTCTGTAGTTGCGAGAACTTCAGTCCGACAACAGGGATGGGACCGATGCGGGGGAACGGTAGTGTCCCATCGCGCGAAACTGCCAACTTGTGCTCGATGTTGTCCTTGCCAAACATCTGCACAATAACGGTGTCTCCGGGACCGATAACGTAATTGGCTGGAATGGGGATATCGGTTGCGGGCGCAAACGTAGTGGGAACACCGGCAAAAAGATCGTAGCCGAACTGGCGCAATGGCTGGAATGCCTTTGAACTGGCTTTACCGCCTTGACGGCTGGGACCCGAGCTCGCCTTGCGCGCCTCTTTCTCGATGGAAGATTGCTGACTGTTGACTTTTGGTCTAACGACCTGTGGAAACGCTGGTGGCGTTGCCTTTTTCAGTGCCGACTTATCTCTCTGCAGCGAGCGCAGCAGTTCCTGCTGTCGTGCCGGAGAGAGCTGCTGGAAAAGGCGTAATTGCTCAGCGGTGGGCTTTGGGTCTGCAGCCTGGGTTAATGAAGTCAGGCCTGCCCCAAACAGGAAAAACGCACCGATCAGTCCGGCACTCAGTCGATATTTGGTTTCTCCCATGCCTTTCTACGAAATCCTTGAATAAATCACAGAGTGCTTCTATCGGCAATATATAGCATCACACGTAGATCCAATGCCACACGTAGAGACCATGATACCTGATCACACTGCGACAACGTAACGTACGTCCGGAACCAACACATATTGTTGATAATTAATCTGCACGTTTGAAAACCGACCTTATGTTATTTTTTTCCGACTAAAGTAGGTACCCCAATGTTTCCCAGTGGGATACCGAGTTGTTCCTATTGATAAAGTATTGACTGTATTTATCGAGATCAACGGGGTCAAGCCGGGCAACCGTTATATCGGCTCACCGACTTCGCGGGATATCCGACCAGGAGAATATAATCGTTAGCTACTATATATTCAAAGTATCTTTGTCGACTGCAAATTTCCCTTGTTTTGTGCGGTTTTTGCCATAACCAACTGTTTATCCAGAGGTTTCTTTTCTTCCACCACCTGATTGAAGGCAAGTGGTAAAACTGCCGGTATCGACTTCTCAGGCACGCCACATTGCAATAGAGGCGGCCTGCCCTCGATAAGGCCTGCTTCGAAAAGCGGTAGCGACCGAGTCAGGTCGACTATTGGAGAATTAAATAAGCGTTCTCGACAGAATTAAACAGTGGCCATCTAGCGGGCAACCGATCTCCAGGCGAGTCACACAGCGTTTCATGGCCCGCCCCTATTGAAGAATGGCGCAATTGCTTGCCCAATTTGCTAGCGCACACCCTTTCCAAGAAATACAACCTGAGCAGTTTCAAACAAAATGACAAGATCAAGAAACAAAGTATGGTTTTTCGCATAGTACAGATCATATTGCAGCTTTTGCCTGGCATCTTCGACTGACGACCCATAGGGGTAACGAACCTGCGCCCATCCGGTTATCCCGGGTTTAACCGAGTGTCGAGTTAGATAGTAGGGTATGTCGTTAATAAATTTATTTACAAAGTACGGCCGTTCTGGTCGTGGCCCGACAAAACTCATATCGCCCTTGATTACATTGAAAAGCTGGGGAAGCTCGTCAATACGCAGTCTGCGAATTACCCGACCTATCCGTGTTATCCGGTTGTCATCTTTTTTCGCCCATTGTGGCTTGCCGTCAATCTCGGCGTCGGCTCGCATACTGCGAAACTTAAGCACATCGAACGGCTGACCACATTCCCCTAATCGCCGCTGTCGGTAAAGTACAGGCCCTGAGCTTTCGAGTTTGACTATAATAGCGGTCAGAATCATCACCGGCAAAGTTAATACCAACAGCGCGGTGCTCACGCTTACATCAAACATACGCTTCACGACGTTCCGGATATCGCTGCGGCTAAAACCGTCACAATACACCATCCAGCTTGGATTCAGTGAGTCCAGTTGGACTTTGCCCGTCTCTCTTTCAAAGAAGCTGGAAAGATCTATAACCCGTATTCCTTCCATGCGGCATTCCAGAAGTTCGTCCATATTCAGACTACCACCTCGCCGTTGACGCAATCCGACGACGATCTCATCCACATTGTGTTTCTTCGCCAGTGCGACGAGCGGCGCGTCTTTTGGTAATAACAGAGACTTGTCAATACTGTTGTCTAGCGCTCCGCACGCAGCGAAACCGACAAGATGGAACCGGTTATCCCCTGTATTTGAGTTGGCGATTTCAGCGATACGAGCGGCCCGGCTACCGGCACCAAGAACCAATACGCGTCTTTTCGTTATCTCGCTGTCCTGTGCCTTAACGAAAATATAACGTACGGTTGCACTAGCGATAAACGCAAGAACAAATGCGATGCCTAAGACACCTCGACCAAGATAAAGAGTGGGAAAGATGTAGAATATCGCTGTAATAGCGATGAAGCCTATTGCGAAGCTGGTTACAAATAGTGAGTTGTAACTCCGATCTTCCAGCTTCATGTCGGCGCGGTAGAGACCCATGCTCGTCAATACGACAAACATGGTGAGCGTCAACACTACGGCCCGAGGATACAACGGACCGAGTTGTGCTATTCCAGAACCATAATCTTCAATGAAGCGTAATTGCGCACCGGCATATATCGACGCAAAGAATACACCGGTTTCAATAAGCGCTAGTATCCAGATCGGCGCATGTACGTAGTGATGGAAGACGCGGATTCTCATGCCGCACCCCCTTCCAATTCCTTGGACTTATCTTCGGCCTATCCTCAGACCGTATTATATGTGTACGACCGAAATCACCCGGACTCCGATGCACCCCTGTACATCAATCGCGGTTACCCTCCGCGTTGCTACTACAATTCGTAGTTTGTTGTTTTTTGCAGCAGTTGGCGAACTGTAGCAGGTAATTCAAAAAAGGCGAATTCCATTTTGCACGCGGCATACCCCGCAATATTCCGTTCAATCTGTACTTGCATACGGTATCGGTAAAAAAACCTAAATATATCTGATAGTAATATTCGAAGCTTCATGTGATATAGTAACACCCCTCCAATCTATCTATTTTTCATCCTCATTGGCATATTTGGGGCTTTTGCAGTTCTCCGGGTTTCACCAGTTTTTTGTGTCCTCACCCCCAACCAAACTGATGCGAAGATATTCGGGTTGCTGTTGTTAAATAATAGTTTCCGATTTATTCCAACGCGATGGGGTTTACAGCCATTTGCACGCCCGAGCACATGAAGCACAAGCCATGTGCAATTGCTATTTATAGCGTTATGGTCATGTTGTGATAAGCTCCCCGTCGTTTCAATCTTGAAAAGACAGAAGACCGAAAGAATGGACTCGCCTGATAATGCACGAATCGCCATTGTTGGCATGGGCTATGTTGGACTTCCTCTAGCGGTGGAATTCGGTAAGCAACTGTCGACAATCGGCTTCGATATCAATAGCGCCCGTATTGAGGAACTCCGATCAGGCCAGGACAGTACGCTCGAGGTTGATCCCGCGGAACTCAAGGCCAACCCGCATCTGGAGTTTACCGATGACGTTACACGCCTGGCCGAATGTAATGTTTTTATCGTCACCGTACCGACACCGGTGGACAGCCATAATCGCCCCGATCTATCGCCGATATGCTCGGCCAGCCGTACAATCGGCAAAGCACTCAAACCGAATGGCATCGTGATCTATGAGTCGACAGTTTATCCCGGAGCCACCGAAGAAGTCTTCGTTCCGTTGCTGGAATCGGAATCGGGCCTGCGTTTAAATCAGGATTTTTTCGTGGGCTACAGCCCTGAGCGCATCAATCCCGGAGACAAGGAACACCGTCTGACAACCATCACCAAGGTCACTTCAGGCTCAAACCCCGAAGCAACTGAATTTGTGGATAGCCTATACCGTCGCATCATTCCCGCCGGCACATTCAAGGCCAGCAGCATCCGCGTAGCAGAGGCGGCCAAGGTCATCGAAAACACCCAGCGAGATCTCAATATCGCTCTCGTAAATGAACTGGCGCTACTGTTTCATCGTCTGGATATTGATACCAAAGAAGTACTCGAAGCCGCGGGTACCAAGTGGAACTTCCTCCCCTTCCGTCCGGGCCTGGTAGGGGGTCACTGCATCAGCGTTGACCCGTATTACCTGACCTACAAGGCTCAGGAGATCGGTTACAACCCGGAAGTTATCCTCGCCGGGCGCAGGATCAATGACGGCATGGGCGCTTACGTCGCCGAGCGTGTGGTTAAGCTGATGACCCAACGGCGTATCCATGTGGTCGATTCAAACATCCTGGTAATGGGGCTCACCTTTAAGGAGAATTGCCCTGACCTGCGCAACACTCGGGTAATCGATATAATTAATGAGTTTGCGAGTTATTACGCCTCCGTTGATGTGTATGATCCCTGGGTTAATCCGGAAGAAGCACAAGCCGAGTATGGCATTCTTCCTGTCCAGGATCCCGTGAAAGGCAAATACGATGCCATAATTGTTGCAGTTGGGCACAAACAATTTCTCGAAATGGGTGTCACGGCCATCCGTGCTCTGGGTCGACAGGATTGTATTCTTTTTGATGTTAAATATATCCTGCCCAAGGAATCTGTGGATGGCCGCTTATAAGAAACTTGTTTGACCTGGTTGTCTTGAACATCCAGGAAACTGTTTAGAGGTTTTAACTAACATGAAGGTATTGGTAACGGGAGCGGCAGGTTTCATAGGATCAGCTTTATCGCTGCGCTTGCTGGAACGGGGTGACGAGGTTATCGGCATTGATAATCTCAATGATTACTATGACGTTAACCTGAAACTGGCTCGTCTTGAACGTAACAAGTCATACGATGATTATATTGAGGTCAAAGCTAACCTCGAAGACCGCAAGAAAATCAGTGACGTTTTCGCCAAGCATCAGCCGCATCGCGTTGTGAACCTTGCTGCCCAGGCGGGTGTGCGTTATTCGCTCGAAAACCCACACGCTTACGTGGATACAAATCTGGTTGGTTTTACAAATATCCTTGAGGGCTGTCGCCATAACAATGTCGAACACCTGGTCTATGCATCAAGTAGCTCTGTCTATGGCGCCAATACGAATATGCCATTTTCGGTTCATCACAACGTGGACCATCCGGTAAGCCTCTATGCAGCAACCAAAAAAGCGAATGAGCTGATGGCACATACCTATAGCCATCTTTACCGCTTACCGACGACGGGCTTGCGGTTCTTTACGGTCTATGGTCCATGGGGGCGGCCAGATATGGCTTTGTTCCTGTTTACCAGGAACATACTCGCCGACAAGCCGATTGATGTTTTTAATTATGGCAATCATCGCCGTGACTTCACCTATATAGACGACATTGTTGAAGGCGTGGTTCGTGTGCTTGATAAAAACCCCGAAGCCAATCCGGATTGGTCCGGCGATACGCCCGACTCGGCAACAAGCACAGCACCTTATCGGTTATACAATATCGGTAACCATCAACAGGTGGAATTGATTCGGTATATCGAAATACTGGAAGACTGTCTCGGAAAAAAGGCAGAGAAAAACCTTCTGCCCTTGCAGATGGGTGATGTTCCGGACACTTATGCCGATGTGGATGACCTGGTTCGGGATGTTGGTTATCAGCCAAGCACTTCTGTTGAGGAAGGAATCAGACGATTTGTCGAGTGGTATCGGAGTTACCACAATGTGTAGTCCGACACGCCCTTTCACATCAGATATTCACAATGCCATTGAATGAGAGTCTGCATATATACCTGAAACCGGTATTGAAGGCAGGAGCTGCAATAATCTCACGTG
>JAZFSZ010000074.1:0-5889 GCA_036446455.1 Acidiferrobacterales bacterium | reverse complement strand
TTGTGATGTGTGCGAGCCGGAGTGCCCGAATGATGCCATTTATCAGGGTGACGAGATTTATGAGATCAATCCTGATTTGTGCACGGAATGCGTTGGCCATTTCACGGTATCCCAGTGCACCGAGGTTTGCCCGGTCGACTGTATTATTCCGAATCTGGAAAGGGAAGAATCCCAGGACCAGCTGCAGGCCAAGTACGATGATCTGATGCGGAAAACCGGTTAGAACCCCACATCGTTTTTAATAACATATTTAATGCGGTCTGCCAGCACGCTTGGCAGACCGTTTCCTTATCAGGTATGTTGCCGTCTGTGCGCGCAATTAAATTACTTTTTATTCTTGTTGTTCTGGTCTCTGCAGCGGCATCGGCGCAGGTAGATAGACTGCCAGCGGCCGCGATTGCCAGTGCCCATCCGTTGGCGACAAAAGCGGGAATGAAAATACTGGACAGCGGCGGTAACGCATTCGATGCTGCCGTCGCCGTCACGGCAGTGCTGGCGGTGGTTGAGCCCATGGGCTCAGGACTCGGCGGTGGTGGATTCTGGTTGTTGCACCGGTCAATCGACGGATTCGAGACCATGATTGACGGTCGTGAGCGTGCACCGCTGGCGGCGTTTCGCGATATGTATCTGAATGAGGAAGGCAACCCGATTCCACGGGCATCACTTGATGGGCCGTTGGCGGCGGCTATCCCGGGAATACCGGCGGCGCTGGATCACATTACCAGCAAGTATGGCCGCCTGACATTAAAACAGAATCTGGCGCCGGCGATTGACCTGGCACGCAAAGGTTTTCCGGTATATGAGCGCTATCGTCGGCTGGCAACATTTCGACTTGAATCAATCATGGCTTCACCTGCCGCCGCAGATGTATTTCTTGATAACAGCTTCGTCCCCGACATCGGCCACGAGTTGATTCAAAAGGATCTTGCGCGAACCCTGCAGCGTATCGCCCGTAAAGGCAGCAAGGGATTTTATCAGGGACCATTAGCCCGCAAACTGGTAACAGGTGTGCGTGCAGCCGGTGGTATTTGGACGAAACAGGATCTGAAGCAATATCGAATCGTCGAGCGTAAACCGGTCACCGGATCATTCAGGGGGGTGAAATATACCTCCGCTGCCCTACCATCAAGCGGCGGTATCGTTTTAAAACAGATTTTGAATATTCTGCACGATTTTCCCCTGGCTCGCGTTTCAAGTACCGAGCGCAAACATCTGATTATTGAGTCCATGCGCCGCGCCTATCGTGACCGCGCAGTTTATCTCGGCGATAGTGATTTTGTGAACGTTGAGTTTGATAAACTCACCAGTCGCAAATATGCGTCCTATTTGCGTAGCAGCATCTCGCACATGACGACACCAGTCACGAAATGGGGAAAATCAAAATACCGTTCCAAGGGACGCGACACAACGCATTTTTCGGTGATCGATCGAGAGGGCAACCGCGTCGCGGCGACATTGAGTGTTAATTATCCATTCGGTTCTGCGTTTATGCCGCCCGGCACCGGTGTGGTGCTGAACAATGAAATGGATGATTTTTCCATCAAACCCGGCGTGCCTAATGCCTATGGCCTGGTCGGCAATAAAGCCAATGCAATTGCGCCGGGTAAGCGTCCATTGTCGAGCATGAGCCCTACCTTTCTTGAGACAAAAGACAGGATTGTTGTGCTCGGCACACCCGGCGGCAGTCGTATTATTTCCATGGTGCTGCTGGTGACACTGGAGGTGAGTGACGACAGAGGCGGACCCGAAGACTGGGTGGCGTTAAAACGCTACCACCATCAGTACGTGCCGGACGTGGTGCAATACGAAGCCGGTGCGTTGTCGGCAAAAGAGATTAAGAACCTGACCCGTCGCGGCCACAAACTGAAACAGCGCCGCCGGCCTTATGGCAATATGCAGATTGTCGTGTGGGACAAAAAAAACAGGGAAGTCATTGCCGCCAGCGATCCGCGTGGAGAAGGGCTGGCGCTACCAGAATCCGTCGAAACCCAAACTAAATAACGGGCGCACTGATTGTCGTTATTGCTTGGCCCACTAATCGCCGTAAACGAGAAGATACTTTATGGTACTGAAGTTGACTGTTGTCGCTGTAATGCTGGTGGGTCTGGGTGATCAATATGTAAGGGCATTTCAGCCAGAGCGGTCTTCCATTTCATACTGCATGGTATCGAAACTATCATCTTCTGCGATCAGCTGTTTAAGCAAATGCCCGGAATGCTTGTTAAAAATCTTTTCCTGCTCGCTCACCATCTTGCGCGTTTCTTCCAGTTCCTTCACACGTTCACCCAGGGTATCGCTGGCCTGGTGAATGCGTTTGATGGATTCAAGGCGACGTCGTAACTGGATCTGATGTTCGCGCACCTGTGATTCCATTGGTGACATGATGTTCTTCAGCCAGTTGTCGGCATCACGATTGGCCATCTTGAAAATGGCACGCACCTTGGCGACTGCAGAATCGTAAAATTTCCTGGTCAGCACTTTTTGTTCCATCATTATCATGGAGATGCCGGACATAAATTGTTCGTGCTTGGCCTCGAGGCGTTTGATCTCGCGTACATAGCGCATGACCGAGAAACTTGAGGGCCTGATGTTGGAAAGGCCGTGTTCCTGCTGAAATTTCACGTACACACCTTCCATCAGTTCCTTGATCTCATTGGCTTGCAGTGCAACCTCTTCCATCGTGCCGCGGGTTTGAGCAAAGAAATTCTTCATGCAGTTCTTGAGACCGCCGGTGGTCATGCTGATTTCCATGTCACGTTTGGTTTGCGCAATCAATTTGTCGAGATTCTTGATATTAAGTTGTGAATACAGCACGTTGGTCTGCTGTGAGAAAATACTGCGAGTGGCCTGGAAGCGCTGCAGGCTTTTCTCAAATACTTCCTTATTAGTACGCACCTTTTCCATCATGTGTTCGATAACGTCTTTATTTTTACCATTGAGGCTTGTCAACTCACCGATATGTTCGTACACCCCTTTCAGACGTTGTGTAATGATGGTGCGGGTGGCGGTGACGATGTCATCCATGCCATCACGGATATTACTGCGCACGATATCGCGCTTGGCTGGAATCAGTTCTCTGCCCAGCGCATCTTCCAGTTCCATCAATCGGGAACGGGCAAGCACTTTCTTGTCGTTTTTGACTTTTCCATAGAGACCTTTCTGAGCTGACACCGGAAAGATATTACCCACCGGAATTTTTAAATGTTTGGCGGTGTCCTTGATCTGGCGATCAATTTCGTTTTGCACATCGGACTCATCGCGCAACTCATCCCACAGGCCATCAATCTTGTTCAATACCACCAAACGTCCCTTGGACGAGCCGCTTTTTTTACTGCCGATGTGGTCATGCCACACATTGATATCGGATTTGGTGACACCGGCGTCGGCGGCGAGAATAAACAATATCGCATGGGCACCGGGCAGCATATTGAGCGTCAGTTCGGGCTCGGCTCCGAGGGCGTTGAGCCCCGGTGTATCGAGAATGACCAGACCGTTTTCCAGCATGGGGTGCGGGTAGTTGATGATGGCATGGCGCCATCGTGGTACTTCGACACCACCTTCATCCAGAATATGCATGCCCTCTTCATGTTCATCGACAGTAATATGAAAACCCAGTTCCTGCGCTTCTTTCTGAGACACGACCTTGGTCTCAGCGATATGTTGCAGGGCGTCAGCCATGCTTTCTGCGGACTTGGGATCGAGTTTGATCACCGTCCACTCATCTTCAAAGCCACGGTATTCGGCGATTGTGGTGCCGGTCTTGCGTGTCTCGATCGGCAGCAATCGCAGGCACGGCACAGTACTCCGGTCATAAAGCAGTTCCGTCGGGCTCATGGTGGTGCGCCCGGCTGCCGAAGGCAGAATGCGTCTGCCCAGTCCGGCAAAAAAGATGGCGTTGATGAGTTCGGATTTTCCGCGGGAAAATTCAGCAACGAAGGCGACATACAGCTTGTCATCGCGCAGGGTATTGAGCACGTCTGTCAGTGACTGGTCTACGTGAATATCGCTCAGGTCCTGTTGCTTCAGCCAGTCCTGGAATTCAGCCACGTCGTCATGCAGATGTTGACGCCATTGGCCATACTCGCGGATATGTGACTCGATGTTGGCGGTTTTACTGGATGTCATAAAAATCGCAATATCTTATTCGTATCGGGTGTCGGCGGATTCGCTAATTCCATTAAGTATATAGCATAACCTGTGGATTTCTTGGAAAAAATTTGGGGAAAGGCCAACCCCTATGTGCATGAAGGGGTCGATCTCAGGGTAAATGTGGCAAAACAGGGTGGGAGGTCGTGGCAAAACCATAACCGTGGTTGTGGTGTGAGGAGCATCGCCCGGATACGCAGCCAGATTTGGCCTGAATCGAATAGGCTCAAACGGTAACATCCCGACAGGGGCTGCATATATGCCGTTGACCCATCGATTACATTACAAAATACCATTGAACCAGCCGACTGCGTGCAACTGAGGGGCTAGTGCTGGCAGCGAGGACAGTAGAACAGCGAGCGGCCGCCGCGTACCAATCGCCGTATTTTATTGCCACAGTTGCGGCAATTTTTGCCTTCCCGAGCGTAGACATGGAGGGTTTGTTGAAAATACCCGGGGTCGCCGTCGGCATTGCTGAAATCCCGCAACGTGGTACCGCCAGCGGCGATGGCCCGGGTCAGGGTATCGGTGATGGCAGTGGCCAGGTGCCGGTAACGTTGGCGGCTGACGCGACCCGCGCCACGCCGAGGATCAATACCGGCAACAAACAGCGCCTCGTTGGCGTAGATATTGCCAACACCGACAACAGTATGGCTATCCATAATGAACTCACGTACTGCACGACGTCGCCCACGGGACCGGTCGTACAGATAGTCACCATTGAAAACCTGCTGATCAATATCGTTGGTTATCGGTTCTGGTCCCAACTTTACCAATAGTGGGTGGCGTAGGGGATCGTCGCAGCTCCACAACACAGCACCGAAGCGGCGCGGGTCGTGCAGGCGCAGGCACTTGCCGTTATCCAGAACAATATCGACATGGTCATGCGGCCGTGGCGGGGTACTGGCGTCAATGGTACGCAGGCTGCCGGACATTCCAAGATGGATAATCAAGTGCCCCGCTGCGGTTTCAAGCAGCAGGTATTTACCGCGGCGCTTAATGGCAGTGAATGTTTGTCCACACAGCTCGCGATCAAGGTTTGCGGGTACCGGCCAACGCAGTCGCGGTTCCCGCACGATCACTTTTGTCACCGTGTGACCGATTAGCGCCGCCTGGATACCGCGGCGGGTGGTTTCAACTTCAGGTAATTCTGGCATTGGTTTTATCTTTCGTCTTTCCGGCGGCGGCCGGAATCTAGCCATCCCGTCATTCCCGCGGAGGCGGGAATCCAGTGTTTTATGATTCGCCTCTGGCGACCTTTAAAATCTATTAATCGGGGCTGGCACCCCACGGGCACTTTGTCACTTCGTTCGGGCGTCCGGATAGCCCAGGTACTTTTGTTTCGGCACGTGTGCCCAGCGGGGTGAAAGTACCCAAAACCATCTGCGACAACCGTACGCTTCTTCCTGCGATTCTCAGAAAAACCTTCGTTGCGCGTATATCTCGGACCCCGCTACTAAATTGGATATCTAATTTAGTAGCGGGGTTGCCTTTACAGGAGGCTCGCTTTCCGAATTTTTCTTCGCCTGTCTCGGCTGCGCGATGTGCATGGATGCACAAGTGTCGCGAAGGCCAAGGATGGCCGAGAGCGACCCCACGGGACTTGAAAAAATGGGACAAATGACCGCTTGGTTATAAGCGGACATTCCGTAAATCGTCAGAAGACCTATTTTCTGCCCCCCATTTGCCCGATCAGAATAGCTCGGTAAGCGTCTCCAGAGTCGTCAGCATTACTAACGAAAA
>JAZFSZ010000073.1:0-13941 GCA_036446455.1 Acidiferrobacterales bacterium | reverse complement strand
TAATCTCAAGACAGTCAGGCAAGGAATCGCGCTCCACCACCAGCGAATGATACCGCGTCGCTTCAAACGGGTTGGCCAGACCGGCAAACACACCTTCGCCATCATGGTGAATCATTGAGGTCTTGCCATGCATCAGCTTTTTGGCATGTACAACCTTGCCGCCGAAAGCCTGGCCAAGGCTCTGATGGCCCAGACACACGCCGAGAATGGGTAATTTACCGGCGAATGTTGTAATGGTTTCCACCGACACGCCAGCCTTATCGGGCGTACAGGGTCCGGGTGAAATTACGATACGATCCGGATTCATACGGCCAATTTCATCGACCGTAATCTGATCGTTACGATAGACAGACACGTCTTCACCCAACTCGCCCAGATACTGCACTAGGTTATAGGTAAAGGAATCGTAATTGTCGATCATTAATAGCATAATTGTTTCTGCCGCGGAGGCGCGGAGGCGCAGAGACTATTAATAATTGTTAACAACTCTTTTTACTCCTTCAGCAAGCCGCGATACATTAAAGTTAATCAATAAACCCAACGATAGAGAGCTCATCTTCAGATAAGATAGCAATTGAGCAGTATAGACAGAGTGCATATTATCCACCGCTTTTAGCTCCACAATTACCTTGTTTTCTACAAGCATGTCAGCCCTGCATGCATCTTTGAGTTCCAGGTCTTTATACTGGATCGGTATTGATACCTCAGTTTCAATATTCAATCCACGAAGTTTAAGTTCGTGCACCAGGCATTTTTGATAAATACTTTCCAGCAGCCCTGGTCCAATCTCTTTATGAACATCAATTGCTGCACCAATAATTGATTCCGTTATATCATTCAACTCCATTTGAATTTATCTCCTCTGCGACTCCGCGTCTCTGCGCGATGTGCAGGGATGCGCAAGAGCGACCCTTTGCGCCAAAAATTAGTCCAACCCGGCGGCCGCCAGACTCGCCGCACGAAATATTGCACGTGCCTTGTTCATGGTTTCTTTCCATTCCAGCTCTGGCACGGAGTCGGCCACAATGCCGGCACCCGCCTGAATGTACAATCGCTTGTTATGGATCACTGACGTTCGGATGGCAATGGCCGTATCCATATTGCCAGACCAGGAAATGTAACCTACGGCACCGGAATAAACACCGCGTTTGGTCGGCTCCAGTTCATTAATAATTTCCATCGCCCGCACCTTGGGGGCGCCACTGACAGTGCCGGCAGGAAAGGTGGCGCGTAATACGTTGATAGCGCCCATTCCCTTTTTCAATTTACCAGTAACATTGGAAACGATATGCATAACGTGGGAATAACGTTCAATGATCATACTATCGGTAACCTTGACGCTGCCGATCTCGGACACGCGGCCGGCATCGTTGCGACCCAGGTCGAGCAACATCAGATGTTCGGCCAGCTCTTTGGGATCGGCCAGCAGCTCTTTTTCCAGCGCTTTGTCTTCATCTTCGCTGTGACCGCGGCGCCTTGTGCCGGCGATGGGTCGTACTGTGACTTCGCCGTCTTCCAGTCGCACGAGAATTTCCGGTGATGAGCCCACAACCTGAAAATCGCCCAGCTCGATAAAATACATATAAGGAGAGGGATTAAGCGTTCTGAGAGCGCGATAGAGATCCAGCGGTGGGGCAGTAAAAGGAATCGACAATCGCTGCGACAACACCACTTGCATGATATCGCCTTCACGGATGTATTCACGCGCACGCTCGACTGCTGATTTAAATTCGGGCTGATTAAATTCAGAAGTAAAATCAGACTCCTCGATTTTACGGTGAGTACTGCCTGACCGGGCCTGTGGTAACGTCGAAGACAATCGCTGCACCAGTTCATCGAGACGATGATTGGCCTTGTTGAACGCGTCCTCTATCTCCGGGTTGACGTGAACCACCACGTAGAGCTTACCCAGCAGATTATCGAATACCACCACCTCGTCCGACACCATCAGCAATATATCGGGCGCACCGACGGCATCGGGTTTTTCCATCACGCCCAGTTTGGGCTCGATGTAACGTACGGTTTCATAGCCAAAATAACCTACCAGCCCGCCGGTAAAACGAGGAAGACCGTCAATTTCCGGCACCGAATAGCGACTGGCAAACTGCTCAATAAAGGCAAGCGGGTCGTCTTCTGCCGTCTCCTCGACCAGCACACCATCGCGTTCAATGCTGACCGCATTGCCGGTTACCCGCAATACGGTGCGACACGGTAAGCCGATCATGGAATACCGGCCCCATTTCTCACTGCCCTGAACGGACTCGAAAAGGTAGGAATAACGACGATTGCCATCGTCGTCACGCGCAAGTTTGAGGTAGACGCTGAGTGGCGTATCGAGATCCGCCAGCACTTCACGCATCAACGGGATGCGGTTAAAGCCCTGATTAGCGTATTGATCGAATTCGGATCGTGCCAGTTCGGATTTATCAGGAGTCATATGCCACCATGAGTTTTTGAATCAACGGAAAATAAACAAACGATTGACCGGCGTTACCATTGCCAGATTTTGCTTTCCCATAATGTTGACTCGATGCTCATGATGATTTTATTCAGTATAGAGTGACAAGTGTTGTGACAAATCAGTCAGTGAATCGATGATCGCATCCGGATCCAGTTCGTTCACGTCCTGGCCTCGATTATACCCATAGGGAACCAGAATAACAGGCATTCCAGCAGCACGGGCCGCCTGGACATCATTAATGGAGTCGCCCACCAGTACGCCATGATCCGGGCTGATGCCGAAAAACTCACAGGCATGCAACAGCGGTAGCGGGTCCGGTTTTTTCTTCGGCAAGACATCACCGCTGAGCACCAGCTCGAAATACTTGTCCAGGCCAAGGTCCTCCAGTAAAGGCATTGTAAAGGCCTCGGCCTTGTTGGTGACACAGGCCAGCGAAAATCCGGCCTGTTTCAGCGCATCAAGTCCCTCTACCACACCCTCATAAGGATGGCTGTCTCTGGAAACACACTTGGCGTAAGCATCCAGGAAAATCGGGTAGCCTTTCTCAAACAGGGCCGCATCTGGCTCACCTTCCAATTGCCCGATTAGCGCACGTTTGACCAGGCGACCGACACCATTACCAATCCAGGTAGCCACCAATGCCGGATCATGGATCGGCAGGCCAAGCTGCTCCAGCATCTTGTTGGCGCTGGCGGCAATATCCGGCGCAGTGTCGATCAAGGTGCCATCAAGATCGATCATTACCATTTTTACTGCCAGCGGCAGCGAGAAAGTAGAATTATTAGTAACAGTTTCAGACATAAAAACCCTTTGCCGCAGAGGCGCAAAGACGCAGAGAAAAGAAAAATCATAGGGCCGGCTTCCAGCCGGCCTTAATATGAAGTATTTCTTGTTTTAGCGGTCTGGCAGACCGCCCTTAATATTTTCTCTGCGCCTCCGCGCCTCCGCGGCAATTTCTTTATTTACCGGCCTTGGCCAGTTCGTCGCGCATGGCACCAATCACCGTGTCATAACGATTGGCATCGCTGTCACTGGCGGCACCAAAGATGGCGGAACCGGCGACGAAGGTATCGGCACCGGCCTCGGCGATCTCGCGGATATTATCGACCTTTACACCGCCATCGACCTCGAGACGAATATCACGGCCGGAGGCATCGATGATCTGGCGTACTTCGCGCAGTTTTTCGAGCGTGCTAGAGATAAAACTCTGGCCGCCAAAGCCGGGGTTGACCGACATCAGTAACACCATGTCTACTTTGTCGATGACGTATTTTAGATGGTCCAGCGACGTTGCCGGATTGAATACCAGTCCGGACTTGCAGCCTTCGTTCCGGATCAACTGCAGGGTGCGATCAACATGCCCCGAGCCTTCGGGATGAAACGTAATATAGGTAGCACCGGCCTTGGCGAAGTCCGGCACAATGCGGTCCACGGGTTTGACCATAAGATGGACATCGATGGGCGCTTCGACGGCATGCTTGCGCAACGCCTCACACACCAGCGGGCCAATGGTAAGATTAGGCACATAGTGGTTGTCCATTACATCAAAGTGGACAATGTCGGCACCGGCGGCGAGCACTTTATCTACTTCGTCACCGAGGCGCGCAAAATCGGCGGATAGAATCGACGGGGCAATTTGATAATCTGGCATGGCCGTGTCCTTGGGGTATCAGTTAAATCGCGGTATCCGCGAAGAACTTGAAAGGCGGAATTTACCTGATCAAGCCCAAGTTTGCAGCCCTTCAAAGGACATATTAATGATAATTTACTCAAACCTGCTGTGGAGATGCGGAGACGCAGAGAAAACATAAAAATCATAGGGCCGGCTAGCAGCCGACCATAAAAAGTAAAAATCCTTTATTATGGCGGTCTGGCAGACCGCCCTTGATATTTTCTCTGCGTCTCCGCGCCTCTGCGGCAAAACATAATATATATAAGGTAAATCATATGGGTATTGCACTAACAATTCACATGCTGGCCGTCATCATCTGGGTAGGCGGGATGTTTTTTGCCTACATGGCGCTGCGGCCGGCCGCGGTGGCGACGCTGGAGCCACCACAACGCCTGCCATTGTGGTCGGCTACCTTCAGGCGCTTCTTTCCCTGGGTCTGGGGAGCCATCATTCTGCTACCGGCCACGGGTTACTGGATGATCCTGTCGCCGTCGGCGTTTGGCGGCTTTGCCAATATCAGTCACTATATTCACGCCATGCAGGGCATTGGCCTGGTCATGATTGCAATTTTCCTGCACCTATTTTTTGTTCCCTATCAACGCCTTAATCGCGCCGTGGAGACCGGTGACTGGCCCGTGGCCGGCAAACAATTGAACCAGATACGGCAACTGGTTCTGTTGAACCTGATATTGGGAATCATTACGGTTATTGTCGCGACGGGCGGTGCCTATTGGTCCTAAAGTGCGACCGAATTTCAGCCTACAGCCATACTTAAATGGTAATATCCTCTTCAACATATTCAATGGCAACATTGCCGTAAGTGGCATAGGCTTTACAGTAGTCTTTACAGGTATGACGTAAGTTTATGAAATTCGACGATACCGACCCCTCTTGCATTTGCCGCGTAGACGATTGCGTCCTGTGCGAAGCACGTCTGTTCTCTGGACTTTCTTCGGACCAGGTCTGCGATATAAAAGGAATCGTCGGCAAACAGACCTACAACAAACGTGATGTTATCTTCCGCGAGGGTGATCCTTGCAAGCATCTATATATTGTCAAGGAAGGCATGGTGCGTTTGAGCAAAAGCCTGCCCGATGGTCGCGAGCAGCTGATGTGCCCACGTGGTGCCGGTCAGCTAATCGGCTTCTGTAATACCAGTAGTGGCGCCTACCCGGTGACTGCGGTAGCACTCACACTGGTAAACACATGCAGCATTGAACACAAGGACATGAGGCACGTACTAGAGGTAAACCCGACCACGGCACTGGATGTCATCGGTCAGTTAAATCAGGAATTAAGTAAATCCCAGGCTATGATCTGCAACCTGGGTCTAAAAACCGCAGCCGAAAAGGTCGCTTCCTTTATTCTGTCCCTGCTGCCGGTAGAGGCCAGTAATGACATCCTGATACCGTTACCCCTTTCACGACAAGAGATAGGAGAGATGTTGGGCCTCACAGTCGAAACCGTGAGCCGTATCATGGCAGAACTGCGTCGAGAGGAAATTATCGATTCGCCGCGCGGCGGCGTTCTGGTACGCGATATCAGCCACCTGCAATATCTCTCCGGCGACCAATTAAACGAAGCAGAATATCTCGACGTGGCACGCGCTTGATGCCTGCTAACGATTCGCTATGGCAATCAGTTGCCCGCGATACATCTGCATCTGGCACGTAAACTCGAATTCACCCGCTTCTTTTGGAATGATTACCACATCTGTCGGCTCATTCACTGGCAGGTCTACCGCAATACCAAAATCATCAAATAATACTTTCTCTGCGCAAGGACTCGCGTCTTTGCGCAGGAAGCGCAATATAATGGGGCGCCCCACCGGCACCTCGATGCGCGATGGGGTATAGACTCCCTGGTCGACAATAATATCTATCGGCCTGGCACCCGTTTCAGCACGGGCTCTGGGTTTCGATAACCAGAACCACCAGATGATCAGCCCAATGGCAAACAGGCCGGCTGAATTGACGATGACCAGATTCAACCTGATTTCCCCTTGGGTTGGTAGGAGCGCAGTCGATTGGCATTGCTCACGACAGTGACGGATGACATGGCCATGGCAGCACCGGCGATAATTGGATTTAATAATATTCCAAACGCCGAGAATAGAATACCGGCTGCCACCGGTATGCCCAGCACATTGTAAATAAAGGCGCCAAACAAATTCTGTTTAATATTGCGTACTGTCGCATTGGAAATGGCGATGGCATCAGGCACGCCATGCAATGAGCCCCGCATCAAGGTGATATCGGCGCTTTCGATGGCCACATCGGTTCCCGTACCAATGGCGAATCCGACATTGGCACCGGCGAGTGCCGGGGCATCGTTTATACCGTCGCCCACCATGCCCACCACTTCACCGCGCTCCTGTAGTTCCGTGACTTTGGTTACCTTATCCTGCGGCAATACCTCGGCCATCACTTCATCCACACCGACCTGTTTTGCCACCGCCTCTGCCGTGGCGCGATTGTCACCCGTTACCATCGCCACTTTGATGCCCAACGCATGCAAACGCGCTATTGCAGTACGTGAATCCTCTTTGATGGGATCAGCGACCGCGACGATGCCGGCGACCTGCCCATCGACGGCCAGGTACATTGGCGTTTGCGCCTGCGACGCCAAAGCGAGTGCTTTTTCAGTGAGCGCACCCAGCGACACGCCTTCGCGCTGCATCAGTTTCTCATTCCCAAACGCGACCAACTTGCCGTCCACACGAGCAGTCACACCGTGACCGGCCACGGCGTCAAAATCGGTAACATCGTGCAGCGACAGTTTGCGTTCCTTGGCGGCCTCCACGATTGCTTCTGCCAATGGATGTTCTGAACCGGTTTCAATACTTGCCGCTAACTGCAGCAACTCTGTTTCTTCATATTGCGGTGTGGGTAGCAAGGAAGTAACCGTGGGATGACCCTCGGTAATGGTGCCGGTTTTATCCAGCACCACAGTGGTGAGACGCCCGGCAGTCTGCAACGCTTCACCGTTTCGAATCAATACACCAAATTCAGCAGCCTTGCCCACACCCACCATGACCGAAATAGGCGTCGCCAGGCCCAACGCACAGGGACAGGCAATAATCAGTACCGTCATGGTAGTGACCAGCATATAACTCAGTTGCGGCTCCGGCCCAAAGTTACCCCAGGCGACAAAAGTAATTACGGCAATAATAAGAACCGAGGGAACAAAAACAGCGGAGATACGATCTGCCAGGCGGCCGATGGCCGGTTTGGTATTTTGTGCCTGACGCACCATTTCGATAATGCGCGCCAGGGCGGTGTCTTTGCCGATGCGAGTTGCCTGAAACAGGAAGGTGCCGGACTTGTTGATGGTGCCGCCCACCACTTCATCGTCTTTATGTTTTTCTACCGGCAAGGGTTCACCGGTCAGCATCGACTCATCAACTGAGGAATGGCCCTCAATAATGCGGCCATCAACCGGAATCTTCTCGCCGGGGCGAACCCTCAGGGTCTCCTCCAGCCCCACTTCGGAGATTGGCACATCCATCTCCCTGCCATCCCGGATAACACGCGCCGTTTTGGGCTGCAGCCCGATGAGCCTTCTGATGGCCTCGGAGGTCTTGCCACGCGCGCGCATTTCCATGGCGGAACCGAAATTGATCAAGGCAATAATAATGGCGGCGGCCTCAAAATAGGCATGACGAGCAAGACTGGGAACGATGTCCGGAAAGATGGTGATCAGCATGGAATAAAACCATGCCGTGCCTGTGCCCAACGCAATCAGTGTATCCATGTTGGCGTTGTGATTACGAAATGCTTTCCAGGCCCCGGTGTAGAAATGACGGCCCGAATAGAACAGCACAAACAGCGTCGCAGCACCAATGGCAAGCCAGAACAGGCGCTCGCCGGCAGATTCCATCCCCGGCATATAGCCAAGTACACCAGCCAAAAACAGCGGTGCGCCAATCAGCCCGGCAACGCCGGCTTGTTTTAGTAACTTGCGGTAATGGGCAAATTCAGCGGCTTCTTTCTCCTGCTCGTCCTCGGCTCCGCGCAGTTCGGCGGCGCCATACCCCGAGTCCTTTACCGCCTGAATCAGATTCTCCACCGCGACCTCGCCCGAAACCGTGGCGGTATGCTCGGCAAAATTCACACTGGATTCTGCAACCCCCGGTGTATTTTTTAGCGCGTCTTCTACCGTTGCCACACAAGCAGCGCAGCTCATTCCGGATATTGACAAGCGCGTCGGCTCTTTGGTCTTGTCGTCCATATGACTGTTCAGTCGCTTTTCACAACTGCAGGATAACCGATCTCGTTCAGTGCCTGCGCCGCCGCTTGCGGATCAATATTACCCTTGATAACTGCTGTGCCCGCCTCAAGATCAAACTCGGCGGACTCGTACCCGGTCACATTAGTTAATGCTTCCCTGGCTTTCTTGATACATCCATCACAACTCATTCCGGTTACATAATATTGGGTCTGCATTCAGGTTACCTCGCTTATTTCAGAAATATCGTTGCACTACCATCAATATGAGGGCGTCAGCCCATAAATCCTACCATCAATGTCAGAGCCCTGGGTTGTGCATAAAACACTACAATATTGGTAGCAAATATTGTTTTCGAGCCTCGATTTGAACTATTGCTCATTGCTGCGGTGTAACAAAAACTGTAAAGATCTTTAGAGCAGCCTACTGGTAATTTGTTCATATCGCGGCATTGCCGGTGGCACTACCACGAGAAATTACCCTACAACCTGTGCGCAGGTGCCAGGTCAATTGATGACTGTGCCGATCCTGTGGCGGGATTTGTTCCCTGGAATCGACGCAGTCGGTTTATCGGGTTTTCGGATGCTCGCCGATAAGCAGACTCGTATCGGTAAGAAAGGTATGGGGAGGAACCAGCAGGTTGGTGGGTGCGGGCACATTCTTGAACACCCGGCCAGCGAGATCGAACTTGGAACCATGACAGGCGCAAAAATATCCACCTGGCCAATTTTCACCCAGGCCCGATGGCGTACCGACCGTAAAACGTTCGCTTGGAATGCACCCCAGGTGTGTGCACAAGCCAACCACTACCAGGATCTCGGGCCGAAGCGAGCGATGGATGTTGTGCGCATACGGCGGCTGTTGTGATTCAACCCGGGATTCGGGATCGGCCAGTTGTTCGCCGATTTCAATTAGTTGCGCCAGCGTTGATGGTGAGCGCCGCAATATCCACACCGGCTTCCCGCGCCAGGCGACGGTCAGCATTTGCCCCACTTCCAGGCCGGCGAAATTAACTTCTACCGGACCGCCCATGGCTCTGGCACGGGCACTGGGCAACATGCTGCGAATAAACGGGACGGTCGCCAATCCCAGTCCCACTATGCCAATGGTCGACGTGGCAATCAATAGTTGTCGTCGTTGACGGTCAAGTTTGGTTGTCGTCATGGGACACACACACTTTTCAGGTTCAATTCAGTCTAACACCTGCGTGCAACTTACAGGTCAAGCCAGCGCTTTAACCGCGCGACCACGCCTCAATTTCGGGCTCGGCATTCTGCCGCGGCGAGCGAGGCGGGCCGTTGGTCCCACCGGGATTCTCTGACTCGAGCCTGGTTTACACGGGTTCCGCCTGCAGCTGCTGAACCAGGGGCAAAATTTCTTTCTCCAGCTGCTCCATGCTGATGGGACCAATGTGTTTGTGGCGAATCGTGCCTTTGCGGTCAACGATGAACGTTTCCGGGACTCCGTAGACACCCCATTCGATACCCACACGCCCATTGAGATCCGATGCGCTCATCACAAATGGATTACCGTATTTTTTCAACCAGGCGATGGCATCTGTGCGTTTGTCTTTGTAGTTCAATCCATAAATGGGCACAGTGCCCCGGCGAGCGAGTTCCATCAGTACCGGGTGTTCCAGAAGACAGGCCTGGCACCAGCTCGCCCAGATATTGAGC
The DNA here is from genome assembly GCA_036446455.1 of Acidiferrobacterales bacterium. Lineage (GTDB taxonomy): Bacteria > Pseudomonadota > Gammaproteobacteria > Acidiferrobacterales > JAJDNE01 > JAZFSZ01. Next base: position 3,905 of record JAZFSZ010000073.1, on the reverse strand, counting down.
AGGGATACCTCGCCGATAAGGTCCTTTTTGCCGAGAGTGCGCTTTGGATCATGCACGGTGCTCAGCTCGAAGGGCGGCATCGGTTTGCCGATCAGAGGCGATGGTATCCGGCGTGGGTCCAGGGTCAGGCCGATACCCAGGAGCGCCATAATGACAACGAAAATCGCTATGCCGACGAGATAGCGACTCACGGTAATCCTCCTGACCAGTGGCAGTAGTTAACCACGCCAACATGCTTCGCTATCTGCACCTTAGTTTGTTCATACATGGCTATTTAGCGCTTCCGGTGATTGAGCTTTTATTATCAATGCCAAGTAAGGCAAATAACTTGTCCGGCGGTACATAACCCGACAGTATCTGACCATCATCCGTTATCAGGGTGGGAGTTCCGCGGACACCCACCCGCGCGGCGAGTTCATAGTGTTCGGCGATAGGATTGGCGCAGGTTTGGCTCTTTAGCTTGCCACCGGCCTTGGCAAGAGTCAGCGCTTTCTTGCGGTCGCGGCTGCACCACACAGCTACCGATTTCTGGTAAGTGCTCGTCGATAGACCATCTCGGGGAAAGACGATGTAGCGAATGCGTATCCCGCCCTTCACCAGTGTCGGCACGTCTTTATGAAATTTTCGACAGTAAATACAATCGATATCCGTGAAAACAGTAATGGTGCGTTTGGTTTTCCTGGGTTTGTAGATAATCATTTTGTCTTCGCTGACCGCATTGATCAGTTCCAGGCGAACCTGCCCTCGGGCGATGGCGGTCAGATTCCGGCCCGACTTCATGTCGATGATGTCGCCACTGACCAGAAAGCGGCCGTCCGAGGTAACGTAATACACCTCGGTGCCAATTCGTACTTCAAACAAACCGGAAATGCCGGAAGGTTTAATGGATTTTATCGGGATATCGGGCAGGATGTTCGCCATCGATTTTTTGATGGCCACCGGCCCAGCCTGTGCCAGAGGGTTCATTGACACAACCACTATCGCGATGAGAGTCGCAATTTCTTTAACCATGGCAATCAGTTCATTTGTTTTACCAGGCTCCAGCCTAAAACCTGTCAGTAGGTGACAGGTCAAGCAAGTCGTTACCAGGAAGATTTACCGGATACCGGCACGACGTTGCTCGCCACGCACATAGCCAATCACATGCTCCACTTGCTCGGGCGTGACACCTCCGACAGGCGGCATATGGCCGAAGTGCCAATGATGTTGCTTGACACCATTCTTGACCGCGAGGTGAAATGACATGTCCGGATGGTGAGATCGTCGATAAGTGCGATGCACCAGTGGCGGCCCCCTGTTCGTCCCGCGCGCACCGATGCCATGACAGGACAAACATTTCCCCTGGAAAATACTCTTGCCCAGTGCTACATCTCTTGTCACTTTTTTTACGGGTAAATGGAGTTTGGCCTAGATTTGTTCTGGCGTGGGCTTGTCACACGCAACCAGCATTGATGCGGCTACCAGCAACGCCAGTCGAAAGACCAGCCTTCCAACGAATTGCGTTATGTGCAAATTGTCCTTTTCATGCCGGAATAATTTTACTTATTCATTCTTCATGACAGGTTTGAGTGAACTCAGGTATTTCACGATCTTTTCGGCTTCTTTGCTGGTCATCCAGTCAGGCGCCTTCTCACGCATACGCTTGACAATGTGCATCCAACCAGCTGATTTGCCCGCCAGCTGTTTATGTTCCTCCAGTTCCAGATAGATTCGCTCCAGGCTGTGACAACCGGTGCAGCGCTCGCGAAACACGGTATCAGTTCCACCGTTAATCTTCTTCCTCTTGGGTTTCTTGATCCCTGGTGCGCCCTGGTCCAGGTAGGCCAGAATGCGCTCCGCCTCTTGCGGCGAAATCCAGCCCGATGCGCGTTCCTGCATGCGCAGGACGATGTGGCGTCGGGATTCAGCCGTCAAGGGCCGCAAGAATACTCTTTGCGGGCTGTGGCAAAGGCTACATTTGTCCTCGAACAACTTTTTCTCCCGGGACATGGAGACCAGAGTAGACGCTTTCTTGCTGTGACTCTGGAGAAAATTCAGCACTTCGCTTTTTTGTTTTTTCTTAAGCCCCGCCATGGGCGCCATCATGTTCAGCCGCGACACCCATTCTTTCGACGTCAGTTTGTCCGGGCTTGGCAGTGTGTGACATTGACTGCAGCGTTTATTGAACAGCTTCTCGCCATTGCCCGCGGCCGAAACACTGGCTGACACCGCGAAAAATAATACGAGAGTCACCCATCCTATCCATCCAGGTTTGCGATTCATGATTAAGTCTTCTCCGGGGGTTAAGCCCTCAACTGCGCCATACGCATCAACGAAAAATCTTGCGCAGGTTGCACCCGACCTTCTGCTCTACTGTTCGTGTCCACTTCGGGGAGCAAAAAACAGGGACAATCATTTTCAATACATCTACTAATTCGGTGGTTTCGCCTTGTTACGTTAATCCGTTCCGCAGTCCTTAAATCCCTACGCATGGTGCGGGTAATACATCCTTACGTTCTCTACCTATCCACTTCCCCTAACTCTATCCCGTAGGCAAAGGAGCACACAGCAATACCTGTAATTTAATAGTGGCAGGCACAAAGAGGTGGGCGGAAAATCCCGCCCACCAATCAACTACCATACTGCTAGCCGCTTAAAAGGCGGTTACGAACTGCAAGATTACACGGTCGGGGCTACCCGGTTTGGAATAAAACTCCAGAAAGCCCTTGGCGTTGGACGTGAAGTAGTAACCCAGGTTGAGGGTCGTGGCGTTGACACCGGCGGTGTCCTGATCAATACGCACCAGCGGCACCCAGGTCGGTTTCTTGTTGTCGTCCTTGGCCACGTACATGGCTTGCAGCGATGTGGTGGTGGTGCCGGAACCGGTCAGATAAGTACCACTGACGCGCATATCGGCAATATCCGCCTGCACGTCGAGGCCGGTATTGCTCACACCGCTTTCCGAGACTGCCAGCCCGCCGACCATGATGTCATTGGTGACGTCATAGGCCACGCGGACGATGCTGGTGCCGGGGGCCTCGCCTTCGGCGTCACCGTCGGCACCGGCGATGCCGATGTTGTAGAACAGATTGTTCATGGGCCGGCCGTAGACTGATACCATTTGCCGCGAACCACCGAGCTTCTCACCCGATGCCAGACCCGACTTGGTCAGCGTGCGGTTGCCGGCATAGGTGTCATAGGGATCCGCCCAGTGCAAGGGCGCCCAGGCGACCTGGACGTTAACGGCCTTGGAGACATGGTACGTGGCTGCGCCATGGGGCATTATCACCCAGTTGAAGGCCGGGATCGTAGCTACCGCGTCTGGAGGTAAGCCAGTCCCTGTTACAGGGACGTCTATCGTCTCGTCTTCCATCTCCAACTCGAAATAGCCCGAGATATTGTTGGTGTAGCGCCCGGCCACCACCAGCTCTATTTCATGAAGCGCGCGCATCTTGGCGTCACCGTTGCTCTTTTTGTCGTAGGGCCGGGAGACCAGGATAGCCGTGATCGGCGGAATCTTGTCCCACTTGATGTCGCCGATAGTCTGGTCCTTGTCAGCGCCGCCAATAAACTTGTAACCGGCTTCCTTGAACATGCGGCCAGCTTTGTTTAATTGCGGCCAGGCTGTGTGGCAACTACTACAAGTCTTCTCGTATTTTTTTGCGAAGGATGGAACAGCATTTGCCGTCCCCATCCACACAAAGCCGAGAAGCCCGACTAACACTGAAACAAACGCTCGCGTTTTCATTACGCTCTCCTGTTGATTGGCTAGTTAAAAATCTTCATTCGAATTAAAACTAAAATTATCAATTGCAACATTGATCTTGATCAGTAATCGCATAGTGATTACTTATGTAGACATAATACTTTTATATATAACGCGACTAACTTTATTGCTTGACTATTTTAATATGGTACTGATCGTT
>JAZFSZ010000072.1:0-38731 GCA_036446455.1 Acidiferrobacterales bacterium | reverse complement strand
TATATATTCTGTGTATTGCTCATTATCGCTGATCTTTTTCTCCCTAAACACTCTTTTTTCCCATGGGAAGGGTATCCCTTCTTTTATGCGGCATATGGATTTGTCGCCTACGTCAGTATCGTTTTGGTGTCTAGTTATATCCTGCGCAAGTTGCTTAAAAGAAAAGAGGGTTATTACGATGATTAATAGCCTTCCCCCCGCAGCCATATTGATCATCGGGGCCTTCCTCATCCCCTTTCTTAAGGGGAGGCTCAAGTCCGCCTATATGTTACTTCTGCCTGTCATTGCCTTTATAAACGTCCTTAGTATCCCTGAAGGCAACCAATGGATTGCCGGTTTCCTGGATTACGATCTCATCTTCGGCAGGGTTGACCGGTTGAGCAGGGCCTTTGGGTACATGTTCACGATAATATCCTTTATAGGAACCCTCTATGCCCTTCATCTAAAAAAAGAGGATGGGCAACATATGGCGGCTTTTCTCTATGCTGGATGCGCTTTAGGGGCTGTCTTTGCGGGAGATCTTCTTTCTCTCTTCGTCTTCCTGGAGATAATGGCGGTCGCTTCAACATACCTTATCTGGGCGAGAAGGACACAGGCATCTTATACAGCAGGATTGAGATATCTTTTGGTTCATCTCTTTGGAGGTCTCTTCCTTCTCATCGGTATTATCATCCATGTGCATCAGACGGGTTCTATCGAGTTCGGACTTATAGGATTAAATGGATTGGGATCCTATCTGATATTGATCGGGTTTGGCATCAATTGCGCCTTTCCCGTCCTCCATGCATGGCTTCCTGACGCTTATCCCGAGGCAACGATCACAGGCACGGTATTTTTGGGCGCATTTACCACCAAGGTCGCAGTATATGCCCTGGCAAGATCATTTCCAGGTACAGAGATCCTGATATGGGTTGGAGCGGCGATGACGGTATTACCTATCTTCTATGCCGCTATTGAAAACGACCTGAGGAAAGTGCTTAGCTATAGCATTATTAATCAAGTCGGATTTATAGTCGTTGGCATCGGAATAGGAACAACCTTGTCCATAAATGGCGCCGTTGCCCATACATTTAATAACATATTCTTTAAAGCCCTCCTGTTTATGTCTATGGGCGCTGTTATGCTTCAGACGGGAAAAAGCAAGGCCACGGATCTGGGTGGATTATACAGAACCATGCCGCTGACAACTCTATTTTGTATAATAGGCGCCGCATCGATTTCTGGATTCCCCTTATTTAGCGGGTTTGTAAGTAAATCAATGATCCTGGGCTCAGTTACCCAGGATGGGATGGGTATTCTATGGCTTGTTTTGCTGTTTGCCTCGGCGGGTGTCCTCCACCATGCAGGCATCAAAATTCCTTATCACACCTTTTTTGCCCATGACTCTGGAATAAGAACAAAGGAGCCTCCCCTTAATATGCTCATCGCCATGGGGATGGCTGCCTTTTTGTCCGTCTTTGTAGGTATATTTCCTGACGCCCTTTATAACATCCTCCCCTATCCAGTAGATTATCAGGTATACACAGGGGACCATGTTCTGAACATGGTCCTATTGCTGTCGTTCGCGGTGTTGGCTTTCGTTTTCCTTACGTTATCCGGACTACATCCAGTGGAATGGAAGGTTATCCTTCTTGACATAGATTGGTTCTACAGAAAGGGAGGTAAGCTGTTCCTCCGGCTTGCCAATCGGGTTATTGGAACTGATCGGAAGGCGGTGACTGGTGGAAACTAAGGTCGAAAAGTCCCAGGCCAAAAGAAGGAGGATTCCGATACCGGCCAAGGTGGCTATCGTCTGGATCGGGGTCTATCTGTTGCTAAAATTTTTCAAGCCCCCGCTGCCGTCAAGCATCATCTTCATGTACATGGCTACGGTCACAGTCGGGTTGGCGTTGGCTGTCTCGATCTATGAACATACACTGCAAGGGTTTAAGGGCCCGATCGTTTGGTTCCTGCGAGGGGACGCCGCTCGGGCGTGGCCGTGGCGGGCGGCCCGATGGGCGTTGTTGGTCACGATTCCCGCTTATGTCGGCTATGGGGTCTATCAGCGGGTAGTGCCTCGATTCGAACCTCCTATTGCCTCGCGGGTGATCCATCCGGCGCCACCCCCTGAAGTGGCCGCGCTCTATAATTCATTGCGGGATGATGAGGCGAACCTCAAGCGGTACATCGAGGAAGGGAGTGTGATCTATTTTCAAAACTGCTTCTTCTGTCATGGGGCTGCCCTGGAGGGTAAGGGACACTTTGCCCACGGGATGAACCCGCCCCCTTCCGATTTCCAGGACTCCGGGACGATTGCCCAGTTGACGGAATCCTTTGTATTCTGGCGGATCAGCACCGGTGGGCCAGGTCTTCCGGATGAATCCATGCCCTGGAATTCATTCATGCCCCGATGGGAGACGATGCTCACCGACGAGGAGATGTGGAAGGTCATTCTCTACCTATATGATACCACAGGCTGGTCGCCCCGGACCTGGGGGAAAGCAGAAGGTGCCATGGGGGAGTTCGAGCACGTAGAGGAAGTACCGGAGACGGTAGCAGAAGGACCAAAGACACTGGATGGTGTTGTGGCCAGCCGGAGGAACTACGGGAAGTACTGCGCATCCTGCCATGGGGCCAAGGGTGAAGGCGATGGTCCGGCGGAGGAATTTATGGTGCCCCGCCCCCGGAACTTCACCTGGGGGCTATACAAGTTTCGCTCCACGCCCAGTGGAGATTCTCCCACGGATGAGGATCTGATCCGCTCGATCCGTCACGGTATACCCGGCACCGCCATGCCGGGTTGGGACCGGTTCACGGATGCGGAGCTAAAAGCCCTGGTCGATTATATTAAGGCGTTCTCCGAAGAAGGTTTTGAGTATCCGGGAGAAGCCATCAAGATTGGGAAAGCGCCCCAGGCTAGCCCGGAACTGATTGAAAGGGGCAAGAAGGTCTACCAAGATACCAAGTGCTGGGAGTGTCACGGGCAGGTGGGGCGAGGAGATGGGAAAAAGGCCCGGGAACCGAAATTCAAGGATGACTGGGGCCACCGCATCTTTGCCCGGAATTTGACCCATCCCTGGGAATACCGCAGCGGAGCGGGAGCGGCGGTGGAGGACATCTATCGTTCCATCGCGACGGGTTTGGACGGAACCCCTATGGCCTCTTTCCAGGACAGCCTTTCCGATGAGGACCTCTGGGCCCTGGCCCACTACGTGAGGTTTCTTCAGACACAGAGAAAGCTGGGCCACACTCTCGTGGCAAAGCGCATCGAGAAGATTCCCTCCGATCCCGAGGATCCGCTTTGGGACCGTGTGGACTACCTGGATATCCCTATGGTGGGGCAGGTCATCGTGGAACCCCGGATGTTCACGCCGCGGGTGGACAACGTCCGGGTCCAGGCGGTCTACAACGATAAAGACGTGGCCTTTCGGCTGGTCTGGGATGATTCCACCGAGACCAAACCAGATCCGGCCCGCGAAATTTTTAAAGATGCGGTTGCGGTTCAATTCCCGGTGGCGGTTCCGACCGGACCCAAACGGCCCTATTTCTTGATGGGCGATGGCGAGAATCCCGTCTATCTCTGGCGCTGGAGTTCGGAGCGGTCTGACGCGATCGAGCTCAACGCAAAGGGAGCGAATCAGATTCAGGCCCAGAGCGAGAGCGGTCAACAGGTGACAGCAAAGCTCAAGTACGATGACGGTCAGTATCGGCTCGTCTTTAAAAGAGACCTCTCCACCCCGGACCGAGATTTCGACATCCAGTTCGCGCCCGGTCAGTTCATCCCGATGGCCTTCTTTGCCTGGGACGGTACGAACAACGAGACGGGGGTGAGGTTTTCCCATTCCTCTTGGTACAACCTGCTGTTGGAACCCACCACCCCGGCAACGATCTATCTCTATCCCTTCATCGCGATCCTGCTGATGGGCGGAGCGGAATGGTGGTTCATCGGGAGGAATCGCAAGAACAAGGGGGTCGGGGCATGAAAGAGAGACTTTCTGGCATAGGGTCTTTGGTCTTGATCCTCGGCCTCTTCGGAATGACCACCGGGTGCACTTTATTTGAAGATAATTTTGTGGCCACCGGGAGGAAACTTTTTAACTACTACTGCGTCGATTGTCATGGAAAAACAGGTAAGGGTGACGGTTACAATGCCGAATTCCTGGATCCTAGTCCGAGTGATCTGACCGATTCGGAAGAAAAGCATCTCGCGGAACTGACCAATAAAGAACTCTTTGAAACCCTGAGCCGCGATCAAATAGCTCCGGAGAAAGCCTTTGAAGCGATCTTGGCAGGGGTCGTTGAAAGGTATGTCCCGTCCCTAATGCCGACCTATAAATACACCCTCTCGGAAGCGGAAATCTGGTCCATTGTGGCTTATATCAGGACCCTTCATCCGAATGATGCACCCAAGATTGTGATCACACCGGAGATGAAGAGGAAGAGACCCAAGTTCGCCAGGATCAGAAATGTGGATCTTGACCCCGACACCTTGCTCGACGATAAACGGGTAGAAGCCGGGAAGAGTCTTTATGAAAATACTTATGGCTGTGAGGCATGCCACAGTATAGGGGGTCAGGGAGGGAGGATCGGTCCCGCCCTGGATCGGGCCGGATTCATATCAAATGCGGATTGGCTCTATCGCTGGATCAAGGCCCCTCAAGCGATAAAACCTCGCACCAAGATGCTCGCTCCCGGACTCGCGGATGAAGACGCGTTGGCCATCGTGGCCTACCTCAAAACTTTGAGAGCGCCAGCTAATTGATGCGTTATGAATACAGCTACTTACATAATAAGAGGGGAAAAATGGGCACAGGTTTGAATTTTTCACCAAAGCCGATTCGGTTTGCAATGGTGTTCAGTCTGCTGATGATTGCTTTGATACCTGAATCCGTGGGTTCAGGTAAAGCTAACCCTGAATAGAGGCGCATGATGATGAGCATACAGACACAGGCAAGGGACAAAGCTCAAGAACCTTTGTCCATGTACCATTCTATCCTGCTGGCACTGGACTCATCCGATCATGCCAACCAGGGCATAAAAATGGCGCTGATGTTAGCGGCCTTAAGCAAAGACGCGAGCATCACGGGCACCCATGTCTATGCCGCCAAGTTGCATGATGTGCGCTTTCGCCAGATGGAAGGCGGCCTGCCGGAACAATTCCGTGAAGAACAGGAACTGGAACGCCAGCGTGATGTGCATGATGATCTGATTACTCGTGGTCTGTCGATCATCACCGACGCCTATCTGGATCAAGCTGACGCTAACTGCCAGCAAGCTGGAATCCGATTTAACCGTTGTTCTCTGGAAGGTAAGAATTATCGCGCCCTGACCCAGGAGACCAACAGTGGCAAGTATGACCTTCTGGTCATGGGCGCGCTGGGTCTGGGCGCCGTAGGAGGTAGCCGACTGGGTACCGTATGCCGACGGGTCACGCGCCGCAGTGATATCGATACCTTAATCATCAAACAACCCAAGCGTCCATTGAACGAAGGTACCATCGTGGTTGCCGTGGATGGCTCTGCCAGGGCCTATGGCGGTTTACTCACCGCCCTGCAGCTGGCGAAGCATTGGCGGGTCCCGGTGAAAGTTATCGCGGTGTTCGATCCCTATTTCCATTACGTCGCCTTCAATCGAATCGCTGATGTACTCTCGGAAGAGGCTGGCAAGGTGTTTCGTTTCAAGGAACAGGAGCAACTGCATGAAGATATCATCGACTCCGGACTGGCCAAGATCTATCAGGGTCACTTGGATGTCGCCCAGTCCATTGCCAGGGAGCACGATATCGAAATCGAACCCGAGTTACTGGACGGCAAACCCCATGACGCCATTAGTAAGTATATAAAAGGAATAAATCCCTCCCTGTTAGTTATCGGCAAACTCGGTATCCATGCCGATGAGGAGTTGGACATTGGAGGTAACGCGGAAAACCTGTTGCACGATGTGGACTGTGCGGTGCTCCTCAGTCAACGTGAACACCAACCTCGTCTGGATGTGGTGGCCGATGTCACGACTTCCTGGACTATCGAGGCCGAGCAGGCCATGGACAAGGTGCCTGATTTTGCGCGCAATATGGCGCGCATGGCGATCCTGCGGCATGCCCAGAAACAGGGGCATACAGTAATCACCGAGAAGATCGTTGATGAGGCCACTGCACAACTGTGTCCCAGCCATGCCAAACAGGCGATGGCTGAAATTGTCGCCGCGCATGACGCCGGTGAACTAACCGCGGGACAAGTACAAACCAAAGGCTTCGAAAATCTGGACTGGTCAACGGATGCCGAAGCCTTATTAAACCAGACCGAAGATTCATCCGTTCGCAATAATCTGCGCAAGCGTGCCGAGAAAAAAGCCCGTACAGACGGTTCTGCCAAAGTAGAAAAAAAACACCTCGAAAGTTTTATCGCCCCACCGGCACTCGATACCAACAATAACGATAAGGTGGCCGAACCAAACTCCACTATTCATAGCCCCTCGCCCCTCGTCCCTGGTTCGTTACATTGGCAAGCGGCTGCCCTGGCACGCCTGATGCGCGTACCGGAAGGTTTTATGCGCGATAGCAGCCAAAAACATATTGAGAACTATGCGCAGCAACAAGATATCACCGAGATAACATTGGAAGTTGCCAAAGCCGGACTGCAACAATCCCGCCAGACAATGGAGATGACAATGAAAAATAGAGATCTGCCTACAGACGCGCAATCTAAACCAAAAGAACCGGTAGCTGCCGCAGACAACAAAATTGACGACATCAGTTGGTCCAGCGAGGCATTGGAAAGACTTGGACAAATACCCGTGGGTATGGCCCGTGACATGACTCGCAAGGCTGCGGAGATGATCGCGGCTAGCCAAGGTCTTCAAAAAATCGGTGTCGACTTCCTACAGGTAGTGCTGGACACCTTTCAGACCGGTTCGGATCAGGCCAGCCGGACCTTACCCTGGGATCCGGAGGCCGATAACGGAATCCGACGCGTCCCGCCCATGGTGCAGGGCATGCTCATTCGGGAGATCGAAGCGTGGGTGCAACGCCAGGGTATGGCACGGGTCAACGCGGCGGCGGTAGAGGCCGTGAAGGCAGAGTGGAAAGAGAATGGCTATTTCCACCTGAACCCTGCCGATCCCCGTTCCTATGGAAACTAGGTCGAGATTCCATGGATGATCTCTACCTTCTAGCAATCAATTTAACACGGCGTTGCAACCTGCGCTGTGCCCACTGCTATCTGGACGCGGCCACCCTGGAGCACGGCAGCGAAGACGAACTCGGTACCGAGGAAGTGTGCCGTTTGCTGGATGAAATTGGCCAACGTAGTACCGCAACCATGGTCGTCCTGACCGGGGGTGAACCGTTGTTGCGGCGTGATCTGGAAACGCTACTCGAACACGGTAGCAAGCTTGGTCTGTTTATGGTGGTTGGCAGCAATGGCGTGTTACTCACGGACAAACGGGTGCAATCGCTCAAGGCCGCTGGTGCCATGGGCATCGGCATCAGCCTGGATTCCCTCGATCCCGAACAACATAACCAGTTCCGCGGCAGCCCCAAGGCCTGGCAAAAAACACTGGCCGGAATGGAGGCGTGCCGCCGCCATGGGCTGGCATTTCAAATCCATTTTTCGGTGACCGAAGCCAATGCCCATGAAGTTCCGGCCATGATCGACTTTGCCCGTGCCAGTGGCGCCTGGGTACTGAACTTTTTCTTTTTGGTCTGCACCGGTCGAGGAGAATCCATGACCGACATCACCCCGGCCCGCTATGAGAAAGTGCTGAATCAAATTCTGCAGGCGCAGGAACAAAGTCAGGACCTGATCATTCGCGCCCGTTGTGCGCCGCATTTTCAACGGGTTGCCCACCAACGAAATCCCGATTCTCTGTTGACCCGCGCCGAGGGTTATGACGGCAGCAGTTGTATCGCTGGCACCCACTACTGTCGAATCACCCCGGAGGGCGGGGTTACGGCATGCCCGTATATCGATGAAGCGGTGGGCAACCTCCGCGAAGAATCGTTTAGCCATATTTGGGATCACAGTCCGGCCTTGCAACAACTGCGTGCGCCGCAGTTACAGGGTAAATGCGGCCAGTGCGAATACCGGGCCCTGTGTGGCGGTTGCCGCGCCCGCGCCCTGGCGATTGAGGGCGATCTGATGAGCGCCGATCCGTGGTGCAGTTACCTTCCCGAAGGAGGGACGGTTATCCAGCCGTGGCGGGATCAACAAAATGAGGTGCAGTGGTCCCCAGCGGCCGAGCAACGGCTGTCGCGCGTACCGGCCTTTCTGCGCAAGATGGTGAAAAAACGCGCCGAGAGCTATGTACGCGAACAACATGAACGCGTGGTCACCCCGGAACACCTGGATATTCTGGTCAGACGTCGCTTTGGTTCGGCGGGGCCTCCCGGCAGGCCTGCACCTGCCAAGGTCACCCGGCTGGATGGCCCAAAGGCCTCGGGAGGCCACTCATGAGCCAGACCGATGTCCTCATCATCGGCGGCGGCATTTCAGGGCTGTCTTTGGCCTGGTGGCTGACGCAACTGGGCGTGGGTGTCGAAGTCTGGGAGGCCGATGAGCGTGTTGGCGGTAAAATAAAATCGACCCGGCAGGACGGCTACCTGACAGAGCGCGCCGCCGCCATGGTGATGAACTTCCGCCCGGAAGTTGTGGAACTGGTGCAGGCTACCGGCCTTGAAAACCTCAAAACAACACGCTCACCTGAAGCCGAATCCCGTCGGTATCTATTAAATAATGGACAGCTAACCGCATTACCAATGCGCATGGGCGCCATGATAGCATCCCCTCTCTGGAGCCTGCGCGGCAAATTGCGGCTATTGGCAGAACCGTTTATCTCTGCTGGTGAACCTGATAATGAATCCGTTAGTCAGTTTATCATCCGTAGACTGGGTAATGAGATGCTGGAAAAAGCGATGGAACCCTTTATTGCAGGCACACTTGCATCCGATCCTGATAAAGCCAATGCAGCAGCATGCTTACCCCGTTTGACTGCCCTGGAAAAACGCTTTGGCAGTATCACTGCTGGTGTTCTGGTTAACCGATTATTACGGCGGCGCACGGCCTGCGTCACCGATACGTTTTCTTTCAATGGTGGCATGAATACGTTGGTAAATACGTTGGCACAAGCCCCTGGGGTTAACTTGCACACGGGTTACAAGGCAGATGAGCTGGTCAAGAAAGGTAATAGATGGCAAGTCACGGCATCGACATCCGAGGGACAATACTCACTGCTTGCTAAACATGTTGTACTTACTGTACCCGCTCCGATTGCAGCATCATTGGTTTCACCGACAGATCATGAATTAAAATCGTTACTTGAGGACATCCGTTATGCCCCTGTCACAGTCCTGCACATGGGATTTGATCGTAACGCCATCAAACATCCATTGGACGGCGTCGGATTTCTGGTTCCAAGACAGGAACGATTACCTATGACAGGTAATCTATGGATGAGCACCCTGTTTCCTGACCGGGCACCCATAGGGAAGGTATTATTGACCACCTATCTTGGTGGAGCAAGGACGCCTGAAGTGGCAGAATGGAATGACGAAACCACTACAGATAAAATATTTGATTCCCTGCGTAAATTAATTGGATTGAAAGCTAATCCAGAGATGATTAGAATCGATAGGCACCAAGAGGCATTACCTCTCTATTATGGTGCTTATCAACAGCGTGTTCGCGCAATTTCACATTGCCTACAGAAACATAAAGGGCTGCATATAGGGGCCAATTATATCGACGGTGTATCAGTACGTGACCGTATTGCCTGCGCCCGAACGACTGCAAGACATATCGCCCGCAGTCTTGACACAAAGACCACAGATATATCACACATGCCAGCTTCAATAATCCCACGGTACTCAGGTTAATCCTAATGGACCCAGTGCCCTGATGTTTGCCTGGATGGGCCCGTTTATCGGTGCCTTGATCCGGCCAATCGGAGGCAAAATCTCCGAAAAGGTAGTGGGCGCCAAGGTCACGCAAATCGTCTCCATCGTGATGATTGTTTGTGCCTTGGGGGTAGCCTATTTTATGGCCGCGGCTTACAAGTCAGCCACTCCGGAACAGTATTTTCTGCCGTTCTTTGGTTTATTTATTATCTTGTTTGCTGCCACGGGTGTGGGCAATGGTTCAACGTTCAGAACCATCGCTATGGTATTCAATGCAGAGCAGGCAGGACCGGTACTGGGCTGGACATCGGCTGTTGCCGCTTACGGGGCCTTTATTATTCCCAAGGTCTTTGGCGAACAAATTAAAGCCACAACACCCGAGTACGCCCTTTACGGATTTGCGATATTCTATACAATCTGTCTCATAATTAACTGGTGGTTTTATATGCGGCCCAATGCTTATATCAAGAATCCTTAGCCACGGAATGGATCTGCGGCAGTCCGTGACATCCCAGGCTTATAATTAAAGCGTAACGCTTTCGTAAACGCCACGAGCGAGTGCCCGACTGGTGTGCGGCTGCCAGCGACACCGGGACTAAATATAATGTTTACAACTGGATTAATCGCTCCCGCGGTACCAGCCACTGACTGCAGGGGCAGAGCAATGAAGTTATCCGTTATAGCTGCGCAAACCCTGTAAATCGTTGATATGAATATCAGGTCCATCGACATTAATCAGGCCCTGTTTGATCAGGCTATGCAATATACGGGAAAACGATTCGGGTTGAATGGACAGGCGCGACGCGACTACAGATTTTGGCAGGGTAAGCCGAATATCTGACGATTCATTGGCGTCCTCGGGTAACTGTTGCAGCAGGTAGTTAACAAGTCGAAGGGTCGCATTTTGCAGGGAAAGGGCGTCGATATCATCCAGACGCATTTTAAGCCGCATACTCATGTCCGACATTACGCGAAAGCAGGTATCGACGCTTTCGCGCAGTATCTCGGTAAACACCTTGCTCTCGAAAGCGATGATCTCGCTTTTTACCAGTGCTTCAGCGGTGGCCGGGTAGGACTGGTGTTCCATGAACATAATGGCCTCGGCAAATGTCTCACCGGCGCCGAACACATGAATCACTTTTTCGACACCATTTTTGGAAAGACGGAAAAGCTTGAATTGGCCACTTCTCACCTGGTAAAAATGTTTTGCCGGATCATTTCGGGTAAACAGCTGTTCCCCGTCATCCAGGGTTAATACAGAACTCGATTCGACTACCCTGCGCAATTGATCATTATTCATTCCGGCAAAAAGGTAGCTATGTTGTAGCTCACTGAGAATCAATACTTTATTGGAATTGTTTAGCATGAACTTTCCACCAGCAACATGGACTCTTTGTACGCTCACACAAAACCCTCCCTGTTCGGTGTTCAGTTTACAAAAGAATCCGGATTATATGCAGAGTTGCAACCACTGTTGAGCACACATAATTCTGCCGCATGCCAGGAATTGACCCACTGATTCAGATCAATGTTTTTTCCCCGCAATTTCATTAATGAAGGCTTTTCCAGTGTTTCCGGGAGATGCTGTGGGTAGGGCGCCGGGGTACGTTGCGTCTGTGACCATAAATAACGGGGTCATGATGCCATCCGGCGGGTCAAAACCGACGCCGGATGGCCAGGAATGACTAAAAAAAGCGATAAATATCGCTATTTGTCATCGCAAAACTTGTTCCGTTTGTTGCCAGGATAAAACCCTGAAGGTTGCCAAAACCACCAGGAATCCGTTATCGCCTCCTGGTATTTGCACCGCTGAAGTATCTGGTGTGATCGCAGGGACCAGAGTATCAGCATAGTAAGCGCTTCATGAATTCCGGAGGAATTCTGAAGTAATTAGCCGAAGGTAGATATAAGGCAAACACTCCGTATTAGTGCCACAGGCGGTACAAAACCCCCCATTTGTGTATAATCCCCCGCCTTTAGATAGCCCTCAAATCCGGATAGTCATGTCAGAGATCGCCAAAGAAGTTTCCCGGCGGCGAACCTTCGCCATTATTTCCCATCCCGATGCCGGCAAGACTACGCTCACCGAAAAGTTGTTGTTGTTTGGTGGTGCCATTCAACTGGCGGGTACCATCAAGGGACGCAAGGCCGCACGCCACGCCACATCCGACTGGATGGAGCTGGAAAAGCAACGTGGCATTTCTGTGACTTCGTCGGTAATGCAGTTTCCGTACAATAATTGTGTCGTCAATCTGCTGGACACACCGGGCCACGAAGACTTTTCCGAAGATACCTACCGCACCCTGACGGCGGTGGATTCCGCGTTGATGGTGATTGACTGCGCCCGCGGCGTTGAACCCCGCACCATCAAGCTGATGGATGTGTGCCGAATGCGCAATACGCCCATTATGACTTTTATAAACAAGCTCGATCGCGAGAGTCGCGACCCTATCGAATTGTTGGATGAGATTGAGGATATTTTAAAAATACGCTGTGCGCCGGTGACATGGCCCATTGGCAGTGGCAAGCGATTCAAAGGTGTTTATCATCTCCACAATGACAGCGTTCATTTCTTCAGTGCGACCCACGGCGGCAAGATCCAGGAAGGAGATGTTATTGATGGCTTGAACAATCCTGAGCTCGATAAGCGAATTGGTTCGCAGGCGCAAGAACTGCGTGATGAGGTTGAACTTGTCAAAGGCGCCAGCAATGAATTTGATTTGAAGGCCTATCACGAAGGCGAGTTGGCCCCGGTATTTTTTGGATCCGCCATTAATAATTTCGGTGTGCAGGAGTTGCTGGATGATTTCGTGCAGTATGCACCGTCGCCACGCCCACGTGAGACAAAACAGCGTCAGGTAGAAGCGGACGAAGAGAATATGACGGGATTCATCTTCAAGATTCAGGCAAACATGGACCCGCAACATCGTGACCGTATCGCCTTTATGCGACTTACTTCCGGCAAGTACACCAAAGGCATGAAAATGTACCAGGGCCGCATTGGCCGCGATGTGCAGGTTTCGAATGCCATCACTTTTATGGCACGTGACCGGGAAAGTGTTGAGTTTGCGTATTCGGGTGACATCATCGGTCTGTACAACCACGGTACTATCAAGATCGGTGACACCTTTACCCAGGGCGAAGATCTTAAATTTACCGGGATCCCCAATTTTGCGCCGGAGCTGTTCCGCCGTGTGATACTGAAAGATCCGTTACGCATGAAAGCACTGCAAAAGGGGCTGGACCAACTCAGTGAAGAGGGCGCTACCCAGGTATTCCGGCCGCTTGCCAGAAATGACTTGATACTGGGTGCCGTGGGTGTGTTGCAGTTTGACGTAGTGGCTTATCGCCTTAAGGACGAATACAACGTTGAATGTATTTACGAAGACGTCAATGTCAATACGGCACGTTGGATTCTCTGCGACGATGAGAAAATTTTGCAAGAGTTTCGCAGGAAAAACGAGGCCAATCTGGCTCTCGACAGTGGTAGCAAGCTGACCTATCTCGCACCCACCAAAGTCAATCTCGATTTGACCATTGAGCGCTGGCCAGGCATCAATTTTATCGCTACTCGCGAGCATTGATTACACCCGGCCGGCCGGGTGTGGAGCGCAGACCCGGCACAATCTTGACTCAGCAAAACAACTGTTTGAAATGTCTCCTGTAAATAATTCCTGAGTGCAGAATATTTACCAATCTTTGTCAGTGGCGAAGAAGCGGCCCGGCTGAGAAGCACAGCGGATGCAACAGATAAAAAAGGGCGGCCAATTGGCCGCCCCGAGTCCATCAACAGGATGATGGGAGGAGATTCGATCCGCCTATTTCTTGACTGCTTTGGCAACTGTCTTACTTACATCGAAACTGTTTTGCTGTTTGGCCAACAGGGAGAAATAACCATTGGCGCCATCCTTCATGAAATAGTAGCGCTTGATGCCTTTCTTGCGCAGATAGTATTCAAACCAGCGCACTTGTTTACCCACGGCGTCGTAGGCGAGCACGGTTTTATTTTTGCGGCGCGCCTCGTTGATATAGCGGTTCAGCTTTTCACTGTTATCGAGACTGGCGAACTTTTCCTCGAACGGAAACAGACCAGCGCCAGCACGTTGAAGGCGGCTGCGAACATCGAGCACCAGCACGTTGGGCTGTGTCACACGGCGCTGGAATTTCTCAGCACTTAGCAGACGTTTTTTGAAGTCTTTCTTGCTGATCAAATCGCTAATGCGAATAGGACTTTGACCCAGCAATACCGCCTTTTCCGGATGAGCGCGTGCCCAGTCAAAAATACCGGCATCAAAGGCATAAACATTTTTTACGCCGGCATTCTGGGCACGGCGAGCGGCCTTGTAGGATTTGAAGCAGGTGTGGCCATTACAATAAAAAACGATCGGTTTGGTAGAGCGTTGGCGCAGTTCTCTTACTTCGTCTTCAAAGCTGGTTTTGGATACAAGGATGTTGTAGGAACCGGTGACATGAATGGTGTCATATTCGTATCGGGTGCGGGCGTCTACTACAATAACTTTGTTGAAGTCTCGATTGAGTTTATCCAGACTCATTATTTTTATGTCGGGAAAAACCTTGCGCCCCGGGAAGTCGTCTTTTGCTGTTGCGGTGGATGCGGTTAACAGCAGTGCAAGTACCAGTAGGCTGTTGGTTATCCATTTATCCATTATGCTATCCCCGATAATAAGATTTTTTCGGTTACGCGACTCATATATAGTCAATATATAGTCAATATATAGCCAATACCCCAGTTTCGTCGCTCCAGGTGACAACCGATGTCTATATAGGGGTAGGATCCCTGCAATAGGTATGCCGACTTCTGAAAATACTCATATTTTATGGATTTATCGCTATTTCAGGCGGATAAACCGCCCAAATATGATAAACCGGTACAGCAAACCAACCATTCAAAGCTGATCTGTAGCTGGTCGGCGTTAAATTCCGCATAATTCGGCAGTTGACAAGCGATTTTTTTGTAACTCAGAGGCTCTTCGGCAGCCGGTGTTACCCGAATTTTGAATATCAGTGGGCGCTATCGGCAAAGGCCGTGAGTCCTGGACGTGGCTCTCGCGATCTGGATGACAACCGGTCATTTTCGTGTCAGCGCCAATTATGTTGCTGAATATCTACAGCAATCTGGCGCACGTACTGGTGCGCGGAGACAGTATGAAAGGAATCGATGTCTAGGGGATTAAAATCGAGGCCGAGCTAACTTAATAAAACGCGAATTGCCTCGTTCAGGGATTGCAGCCGTTCTGTTTCTCCACCGCGATCCGGGTGGTGCTCCATTACCAGTTTGCGATAGCTTCGTTTAACGGTGTGATCGTCAACCGGGTCTTTCAGGCCAAGCAGGCTCAGCGCAGACTTTCTTTCTGCCGGACTCAGATAACGTCGCCAGAAATTGTCGAGCATTTTATCGATGTCTTCTGGTGTTGTGTTGTCGAGATTGTCCATATCCAGATAGTAGTTTCGCAATGCGTCATGTTGTTGCAAGTGTTTTTCGCCATCATGGTAATCTGATAGCCTGATATTAAGCGGTGAGATCTCCAGGTTTCCCCGTTGTCTGGACCAGAGCTGAGCTTGCAATTGGTAGAGATGATGAAATAGCAGAAAGTGTGATTGAAACAGGGTCAGGTTGTCGCGGAATTCGTTGTCGATAAAATCCACCGATCCATTCAGGCGCAGCTTCTGAATGAGCCCGTACTCACTCATGCCCATAGGACAATCCTCAAGCAGTCGCCTGAGGATACTAAGGACATCGGGGTTAATTGACGATTTCGTGTTTAAGTCCCGTTGTAAAGGGGTGATAAGTGTAGAGTACAGGGGCAATCCACACTAGGGCCAGAGCCAGGCCGCGCCGCGGACGCCGGCGCTGTCACCATGACAATTACGGACAATGGGTGTCAGTAACTCTGCATTAAAAACATGCTCGGCCACTGCCTGGCTACCATCCGAATAGAGCCGGTCGAGATTGGACATGCCACCGCCAAGAACAATGACGTCTGGATCGAGAATATTAATAACAACAGACAACGCTTTGCCAAAGCGCGCCAGATACCGCCGTATGCATGCTTCTGCGTATGAATCACCGCTGGCAGCGAGAGTGATGATAGACCGGGTATCGGTTGCTGTGTTGCCACCATGTTGTTGATAGTCTCGCAGTAAACCCGGTCCGGACAGGAATGTCTCAACGCAGCCGTTTCTTCCGCAGTAACAACGTGGGCCGTCAGGCTCGAGCACATTGTGGCCCCATTCACCGGCAATATGTTGCGGGCCATCATGTACTTTCTTGTTAAAAACAATACCACCCCCGACGCCGGTACCCACAATGATACCCAAAACCACATTGTGATCCTTACCGGCGCCATCAATGGCCTCACTGAGGGCAAAACAATTTGCATCATTAGCCAGCCGAACAGGGCGCTTCAGATTTTTCTCCAGATCTGTTTTTAATGGTTTACCGTTTAGACAAACGGTATTCGAATTCTTCAGAAGCCCGGTTCGGGATGACAGTGCGCCGGGCGTGCCGATGCCGATCGTTGCATCTGTGCCGGTTTCTATTTCAAGCTCCTTGATGAGCAGACAGATATTATCAAGTATAGCCGCATAACCTTCGCTACTCGGTGTGGATTTTCGCCTGCGTGCAAGGATGGTGCCCTGGTCATCAATCACAATGCCTTCGGTCTTGGTGCCTCCGAGATCAATACCTATTCTTGTCGGCATATGCTGGAAGTATTAACGCAAGCCATGTAGCCAACGCTTGTATATAGTGTCAGCGTTAGATTGCAGCATTGTGATTTTGTTGTCGAGATCATTGAGGATGTCGTGGTGACTCTGTATGGAAGCCGAGGGCGAAAGCATTTTGCTGTCCGCACGGCCGACCCAGTCGCGCGCCAGTTCAGCTGTCATCTCGATATGGAATTGCATGGCCAGGCTACGTCCAAAGACAAAGGCCTGATTGCGACAATGGGCGCTGTCGAGTACATGGGTAGCCCCTTCGGGCAGGTCAAACGTTTCACCGTGCCAGTGAAAGGCATCGAATTCCTTTGCGGTATCACCAAACCAGTCATGGGCCAGTGCATTGTCTGCGACACGCACGGGTAACCAGCCGTATTCCGGTACTGGGTTGGTGCTGATAGCGGCCCCCAGTGCCTTGGCCATAAGTTGCCCGCCGAGGCAGTGTCCAAGCATCGGTATATCACTGTCAAATGCGTTTCGGATAAGGGTCAGCGCCGGCTCAATCCAGGGCAGATTGTCATTTGCGCTCATGGGCCCACCCATGAAAACTAGTCCCTGAATGCCGTCCAGCGATGTGGATAAAGGTTCGCCTGCATCAAGAGCAAATACGCGATAGGCGATATCTTCCTTGTTGAAGAAGTCTGCCAGGTAGCCGGGGCCTTCGTGGGCCACATGCCTGATAATGAGAATCTCGCTCACTCGGGGATTATACCTTTTCTCCGGACCCTCCGGATCCAGCGATTTCGGTTAGGTCCTGTTAGTGTCTAATAGCCCGCCCCTAGCGGATAGAAGGTATTGGTAATACTACCGTTTTCTGGCCTACATTTGGTTTCGATTATGGCATGAATACTGCACTATACCGTTGGAATGGGATGTGCGTTTAACGCTATCTTTATCAACTTTGCCGGACCACATTTATTGAGCGCCGGTAGGGAACGAACTGGGGCAGGCAAGTGCCCTGTGGCGCAAACTTCTAACGGATATTGGCAAGACAATAAGGGAATTACCAGTAAGGGAATAGATTGTGCCAACATTCAGATTACTTGTTTTTAGTACGAAGCCGGCGTCGATCCGATTGGTCCGTCAGCTGGCATGGGTCACAGTGTTGGCGGCACTATTGTTACTCTCAGGCTGCCTGTCGACCGCATTAAGAGTACCGGTATCAGATGCCTCTGTAGCTATTATTAGCAGCAGTAATGCCAGAATTTTCACAGAAGTGGCAGACCAACTGAAGAAAAAACTGGGAGAGCGCACACAAGTTTATTATTTGACGGGTAATGTCGTAAACGATAACAGAATAATAGAACTGCTGAATAAATCTGGCAGAAAGCAGATTGTTACGATTGGACTCAGGGCATCTCGTCTGAGCAAGCAGTTAAAGGGCAAACAAGTGGTATTTTGCCAGGTGTTTAACTACCGGCAATATGGATTGGTGGCTTCCTTCCGTAAGGGCGTGAGTGCCGTGCCGCCACCGGATCGGCTGTTCCGCAAATGGAAGCAACTGGCTCCCAATCTGAAGACCGTGTTGTCTATTACTGGCCCGGCGCACCACCAGATGCTGATAAAAGCTCGAATGGATGCGCGGCGTTATGGAATCCGGTTAAAACATCTCGTAGTGAGATCGGACAAGGAACTCGTCTACACATACAAACAAAATGCGGGCAAGTACCAGGGCTTATGGCTGCTACCCGACAATCGGGTTTTGAGCCGTAAGGCGATTCACAGTGTGATGTCATTCAGTGTCAAAAACGGCATTCAGGTAATGGTGTTCAGTTCTCAACTATTACAGATAGGCGGACTGGTTAGTGTTGCGGCGGTTCCCGACGATGTGGCAGAACAGGTTTACCGTCGATTACAGGATGGGGCCGGTAGACGCGAATTACCCGGGCCGGCCGTCACACACTTGACGCGAGCGGAATTCAGGGTCAATGATGTCGTTGCTATTCAACTCGGATTGACAAACAGGCGTAACAGGAAATAATGTAATTTACATGGCGCAGACTAAACAAAAACCAGTCGTGATCCTGCATCAGCTGCGGTCCAGTCTCTTTCTTTCTGTGAAGAAAGTTTACCGTACGCTGCGCCGACGATTGGGTAATGGCAATAAGCGTAGCAGCCTGGTCAAGCGACTCCTGTATTTTCAATATATTTCGACCGCGATAATTTATCTGATCGCAGTTTCTGGTATCTGGTGGAGTAGCAATTACCTCATTGAACAAAACCTTAATGAACGTGGCAAAGAATGGGTGGCAGAGCTGGATGAACTGGGTACGCCTATTTTTATTTCACGTAATAGCAACAGCCTGACGCGAATCAAGCAACGTATCAGCAATTCGCCTGAAATCGCATACGTTCGGTATTTTGGCGTCAAAGATCAGAAGATTCTGGCCTCGTACAAAAATGACGCTGGCCGTAATATCGACTTACCGCAACTGTCAGTGGCTGAAATTCGGCTATTAAACGATACCAGCACCGGGCAGAAGCCCTATCTCGTCGATGAAAACAGTATTGAATCGGTTTACCGTATTACCTCGCCGGTATGGGTGAAATCAATCCAGGAAGACGGGTTGATGGGATTCAACCTTGACAAAGCGGGTCAGGAACACATCAAGGTAATTGGTTACATTGACATCGGTCTTGATCGCACTCGTTACGCCAGGTCGTTGCGAGATGTTCTTTGGCTTGGCAGTGGATTAATTGCACTGGTGATACTTGTTTCCACGTACGTGGGTAGACGATACCTGCACAAGGCGCTGGCGCCGCTGACGCAACTCAAGATCCCGCTGGCGCGTCTGGCGCGTGGCGAGACTGATGTGCAGGTGGATAGTGTAGGCGATGAAGAAATTGTTGCCATTGGTCGTGCGATTAATAGCACGGTGAAAGCGGTGAAGGAGCGGGACGAGGTATTACGCAAGATGGCGGACCACGATCCGCTAACCGGCCTGGTCAATCGTGGATATTTCATGCGCGAAATGAAAGGGATAGTTCAAGATACCAGATACAGTGATGCTTCTACAGCGTTGCTGTTTATCGATCTTGATCAGTTCAAGTACGTCAATGATACGGTGGGTCATGCTGCTGGTGACAGGCTGCTGATTCAGGTGGCCGAGGCGCTCAATCGCCGTATGCGCGAGCATGATATCGTCGCCCGTTTTGGTGGCGATGAATTTATTGTGCTGGCGCGCGATGTTGATCAGAGTGATGCAGTTGGTATTGCAAAAGGTGTGCTGAAAGTGCTGCAGGACATGCGTTTTGTTGAGGATGGTCATTCGTTCAACATCTACTGCAGTATTGGCATTACCATGGTCAATAGTGCCCAATGCAACATTCATCAGTTGTTGTCCCAGGCGGACATAGCCTGTTTTCAGGCGAAATCGCGTGGCCGCAATCGTTATCACATGTTTGAGGTGAGCGAGTACAGCAAAAAGAGTCTGGTGGCGGATATCGGCTGGTCGCAGCGTATACGGGATGCAATCGATAGTGATGAATTTGTTTTGTATTTCCAGCCCATAGTGGGCGAGGACGATGATAATACCGAATTTTATGAGGTGTTACTGCGCATGCCGGACCAGGAAGGAAAGCTGGTCGGACCTGGTGCATTTTTTCCCGCAGCCGAACGCTTCGGTATGATGGTCGAGATCGATTATTGGGTAATCAAAGAAGCCTTGCAGATATTGGCAGGCCATATATCACAGGGACGAAATATTTGCTTCTGGATCAATCTTTCCGGACATGTTTTTGAAGATCAAGCTCTGGCCGTTCGCATTGTCGAGGGTCTGGAGGAGAACAAGCTGAGTGGAGAGTCGGTTGTATTTGAGGTTACTGAACAAATTGCCGTGCGCTATATGGACCGGGCTAGCAGTCTGATTCAGTCCCTGAAAAATGTCGGCTGTCGGTTCGCATTGGATGATTTCGGCACCGGATTCAGTTCTTATAGTTACATCAAGAATCTGCCGATTGATTTCATCAAGATCAGTGGATCATTCATCGCAGATATCAGGAAAGACAAGGTGGACCAGGTCATGGTCCGGTCCATCGTACAAGTCGCAAAGGCGCTGGGGAAACAAACGGTTGCAGAAAATATTGAGAGTAAGGCAACTCTGAGGCTGCTGAAGAAGATGGGTATCGACTTCTTTCAGGGGAAATATTTTGGTGAACCGTTACCCGAATTACCTGACTGGACTCTACCCAGAGCCATAGTCAGCAAGTAGGCCATCAGCTGCCTGTCTTCTGGCGGCTCTAATTGTCTTCAGTCTTATCGCGTTTGATGAAAGCATAGGCGGAGTGATTGTGGATGGACTCGAAGTTCTCGGATTCTACCACGTAGGCGTCAATGCGCTCATCTGCATTCAGAATAGCGGCGACATCGCGCACCGTATCTTCCACAAACTTGGGTGAATCATAGGCACGTTCGGTAACGTACTTCTCATCTGGCCGCTTCAGCAAGCCAAACAGCTCACAACTGGCTTGTTTCTCAACGATATCGATGAGATCTTCGATCCACATAAAGCTGTTGGTACGTACCGCGACAGTGACGTGCGAGCGCTGGTTGTGTGCGCCGTAATCTGATATTTCCTTGGAGCATGGGCAAAGGCTGGTGACTGGTACCACCACTTTAATCGTCATGACGGTTTTTTCTCCGCTGACTTCGCCAATCAGACTGACGTCATAATCCATCAGGCTTTGTACGCCCGACACCGGCGCCATTTTGTTTACAAAGTAGGGGAAGTTCATCTCGATATGGCCCTTGTCGGCCTCAAGCTTGTGGCGCATCTCCAGCAGCATGTCCGAGAATGATTCCACGGAGATTTCGTATTTGTGATTATTCAGAATTTCCACAAAGCGCGACATGTGAGTGCCCTTGAAGTTGTGGGGCAACTCCACGTACATGTTAAAACGGGCAATGGTGTGCTGGTCGCCCTGAGAGCGGTCCTTTACGCGTACCGGGTGGCGGATATCCTTGATGCCGACCTTATCAATAGGGATGCGGCGGGTATCCGGTGAGCTCTGTACGTCAGCGATTGGAGCGGCGATTTCCGCCTTGCTGCTGCTGGCCTTCATTAAATACTCTCTTTTGGGGCGATAAAGTGAATGTCAGATTAGCTGACTGGAATGGTCAAGTTTATGCAAAACCCAATACTGCGGCAAGCTCGACTGGCGCCGCGCGCCGAATGTTACGCCGAATTCCCTCCGCATCCAAACCACATTCGGCCAACAGCTGCTCACGGGAGCCCTGATGGGGGAACTCGTCGGGAAGCCCCAAATGGAGCAGGGGCGTGTCGATGCCAGCGGCGGCCAGTACCTCGCTAATGGCGGCACCGGCGCCACCGGTTATGGTGTTCTCTTCCACGGTCACAAGCAGTTGGTGGCTATTCGCCATTTTTAGCACCAGTTCATGATCGAGTGGTTTGATAAAGCGCATGTTGACCACAGTGGCATCCATGATTTCGGCGGCTTCTTCTGCCGGTACCACCATGGTGCCAAAGGCGAGGATAGCGATACGACTGCCCTGACGGCGTATTTCTCCTTTACCAATTTCGAGCGGCTCCATCGTGCGCTTGATCGCGACACCCGGGCCGGCACCCCTGGGGTAACGCACGGCACTGGGGCCATCGAGAGTAAAAGCGGTCGCCAGCATGCGCCGGCATTCGTTTTCGTCGGCCGGCGCCATCAGGGTAAGGTTGGGTAGGCAGCGCAAAAAACTCAGATCGAAGTTACCACTGTGAGTCGGTCCGTCGGCTCCCACCAGCCCGGCCCGATCTACCGCCAACATCACCGGCAGGTTTTGCAGGCAGATGTCATGGATCACCTGATCGTAGGCCCGTTGCAGGAAGGTGGAGTAAATTGCCACCACCGGTCGCAGGTTTTCGCAAGCCAGGCCGGCGGCAAAGGTCAGTGCGTGTTGCTCGGCGATACCGACATCAAAATAACGGTCTGGGAATTTCTCCCGAAAGGCAACCAGGCCCGAGCCTTCGCACATCGCTGGTGTGATGGCTATCAGGCGGTCATCCTGTTCCGCCATGTCACACAACCAGTCTCCGAACACTGCAGTGTAAGTCTTGCCAGCCGGTTTGCTTTCAGACTTGCCGGTATCGGGGTCAAACGGGGCCACCCCATGATAGGTGCAGGGGTCGCCTTCCGCCGGTTCGTAGCCCTTACCCTTGCGTGTGATGACGTGAAGAAAACGAGGCCCCTTCAGTTTGCTGATTACGCGCAACGTGCGCGTCAGCAAGCGGATGTCGTGACCGTCAATAGGGCCAAAATAATTGAACCCCAGTTCTTCAAATAGTGTGCTGGGCATGAGCATGCCTTTCATATGTTCTTCTACGCGTTTGGCAAGGTCCCACATGGGACGCACTGTGCTTAATACGTGTTTGCTGCCCTCGCGCATGCTGGTGTAGACCTTACCCGACAGCACCCGCGCCAGGTAGCGCGACATGGCGCCAACATTTTCGGAAATTGACATGTCGTTGTCGTTCAGAATTACCAGCAGATTGGCGTCCATATCGCCGGCGTTGTTGAGTGCTTCGTACGCCATTCCAGCGGACAGCGCACCGTCACCAATGATGGCGGTAACCTGGCGATCGGAATTTTCCATGGTAGCCGCGACTGCCATGCCCAGGGCGGCACTAATGGAGGTGCTGGAGTGGCCGGCGCCAAAGGTGTCGTAGGCGCTTTCATCACGTTTGAGAAAACCGGATATGCCGTTTGCCTGCCGCAATGTGCCCATGCGGTCGCGCCGACCGGTCAGAATTTTGTGAGTATAGGTCTGGTGGCCCACATCCCAGACCAGGCGGTCTTCCGGCGTATTAAAGACATAGTGCAGGGCGATAGTGAGTTCGACGGTGCCAAGGCTGGCGGCGAGATGCCCACCGGTTTGCGATACGAAATCGATGATGTAGGCACGTACTTCGTCCGCCAGTGGCTGCAACTCGGATTCTTTCAGGCCGCGCAGGTCGTCAGGAATGTTGATACGTGCGAGTCGGGGGTATGTGTCAGCCAGGGTCATTAATTACTGCTTTCGATGAATAATAAAATCGGCGATGTCACCGAGAATGTGGCCATTATCCCCTAAAGGGGCAAGGCTGGCGAGGGCAGTGTGATAAAGAGTATCCGCGTGTTTTCGTGCAGCCTCCAGCCCCATCGTCGCGGGGTAGGTGGGCTTGTGCCGGGCTTCATCGGAGCCCTGTGGCTTACCCAGTGTTGCGGTGTCGGTGACGACATCGAGAATGTCGTCCACGACCTGAAATGCGAGCCCGATGGCCCGGCCAAATTCTTCCATCGCCGGTAACAACAGTGGGTCTTGAGTGGGAGCTGTGAACGCCCCGAGCATGACCGACGCACGGATCAGTTCACCGGTTTTGCGCCGGTGCATGTCTTCCAGTCGATCCAGCCCGAGCTGCTGGCCGACAGATTCAATATCGATTGCCTGACCGCCCGCCATGCCAAAAGAGCCTGATGCCTGCGCCAACGTACCCACCATTTTGAGCCGCTGACCATCATTGACGGCCAGCGCCGGATCATTTGCCAGCAGATCAAACGCCAGACTCTGCAGTGCGTCACCCACCAGCAGCGCCGTGGCTTCGCCATAGGCCTTGTGGCACGTAGGTTTTCCCCGTCTTAAATCATCGTCGTCCATACAGGGCATATCATCGTGCACCAACGAGAAGCTGTGGATCATTTCCACGGCACAGGCGGGGACATCCAGCGCGTCGAGCGGCGCCCCCATGCTTTTGCCGGCCGCGTACACCAGGCAGGCCCGTACCCGCTTGCCACCGCTGAGCGTGGCGTAACGCATGGCGTCGTGAAGATGATTGGGCAGCGCATCGACCGCGGGCAGGCGGGATGCCAGGGCGTTTTCGACCCGGGTGCAATATGCACCCATAACGTCGTTAGATATTTCGGGTCGGGAACTCAACTGGCTGCACCTGTAGAAGCGTTACATTTGAAGCGGGAATCAGGCGTCGGAATCTTCATTGTCCATAGGTTTTATCAGGTATTCATCATTTTCTTTGATGAGTTTCTCCACCTTCTGCTCGGCTTCGGCAAGCCCTTTTTGGCAGGCCCGGGTCAATTCTACGCCTCGCTGGAACGATTTCAGCGCCTCTTCCAGGCTTTGTTCACCGCTCTCCAATTTTTCAGTGAGTTTTTCGAGTTCCGCCAGTGCGGTTTCAAAATCGGGGATTGTGCTTTTTTTTGGCACGGTCACTCCAGGAGTGGTTGTATCTCAGGGCGGCTAACACTAACGTAGGCCTTAAACTGGCGTCAAGATAGTGGCTGGCTGCCTGTATCTGTTACAAGCAATGTGCAATTGAATATGGACAAAAGCCTTCATAACAACAATATCACAGCTGTCATTCTGGCGGGTGGCCGTGGCGAGCGCATGGGCGGCCAGGACAAGGGGTTGGCGCAGTTATGGGGACAGTCGCTGCTTGGGCACGTGATTGATATCATTGGCGACCAGGTTGGCGGCATCATTATCAGCGCCAACCGGAATCTGGACCGCTACCGCGAATTTGGTGTGCCGGTGATGGCGGACCGAATGGGTGAGCATTGGGGGCCGCTCGCGGGGGTGGCCACCGCGCTGCGGGTAGCCAG
Source organism: Acidiferrobacterales bacterium (assembly GCA_036446455.1). GTDB lineage: Bacteria > Pseudomonadota > Gammaproteobacteria > Acidiferrobacterales > JAJDNE01 > JAZFSZ01. The sequence continues at coordinate 13,527 of JAZFSZ010000072.1, read as the reverse complement.
TACGCCATACCTTCTTACGGTTCCCTGCGACGCACCCTGTTTGCCCGGCGACCTGGTCGAACGCATGAAAATGGCGCTGGAGCTTGAAAATGCGGATCTCTGCGTTGCCCACGATGGCGAGCGTCTGCAAAACACCATTGCTCTGCTACCGTGCAGTCTGGTAGACGAGCTCGACGCTTATCTTGAAAGCGGACAACGCAAGGTAGAGGGCTGGTTGCGCCAGTACAAAATGGCTGAGGTGCAATTTCCAGATCAGGCGGCCATGTTCCTGAATGTCAATTCCGCTGAGCAATTGAAGCGCCTGCAAGCGCAGCACGGTTGTCGTTGACAAGCCTAGCTCAACAGAAGATATGCCAGCAGTAGATTTAACAAGCCCAGAAGAAACGCTGCACCGCGCCAGAACCCGACCGGATTGCGATCGAGCAGGGGTGGTTTTTCGCCTACCAGTTTGGTGTTGGGGTGGGACAGGTCATATATAAACTCGGATAACAGATCGTATCGCTGGTTGGGATCTACCATCACACTTTTCCGCAGTGCGCCGTCCACCCATGCCGGTATCTCGCGATTGCGATTGATGGCCGGTATATATTTCAGGTGTTTTGGATTGCGCTTGGCCATGCCAGCGCCGTAGGGCAGCTTCCCGGTAAGCATTTCGTAGGCGATGATACCCATGGAAAAGATGTCGGAGCGATTGCTACCCTTGTATCCCTGCAAATATTCAGGCGCCGTGTAGCTTTCAGTCCCCAGTAACGACAAGCGTTCGATCGGTGTGGTAGTTTCTTCAATACCCGCGATTTTGGTAGAACCAAAATCGACAATCTTCACCGTACCCATTTCATCAATAATAATGTTCTCCGGTTTCAGATCCTGATGAATCATTTCCATGCGGTGAAATGCGCGCAGACCAGCAGCAATTTGTTCGATAATATCGCGCATCTCTGTCAGGGTGGGGTGGGGATGGTCGCGCATCCACTGCCGCAACGTTTGTCCTTCGATGTATTCAGTCAGGATGTAAAGAAACTTGCGTGGGCGCGCCTGCTCGCAGATTTTGAGAATGTGTTGATTGTCCAGCCGTTTACCCACCCATTCTTCATGTAAGAACATTTCGATATAAGTTGGGTCGTCTTCATAGTTTACCGAGGGCGCCTTGAGCACTGCCTGTTTGCCATTTTCTTCATCGACTACCAGAAAAACTTCCGTGCGTTTGCTGGCATGCAGTTCGCGTATAACCTTGAAGCCATCAATCACCATGCCCGGTTCCAGTGGTGGCGGAAATGGTAATTCGGTCAGGTGTTCATACACCTTGCTTTTATCGACCCCGGGTAGCTGATTCACACGCGCCATGACGCAGGTCACATTATCGCGGCTCTTGTGTTGGAGCGCTTTGGCAACTATTCGCTTGCAGGCCCTGGACAGGTCGTCACAACTGGCGGACGCAATTGTGCTCAGTTCATCGGCGCTGATGAAATCGTGAACGCCGTCGGTCGTTAGAATGAACACGTCATTCTTTTCGACTCCCACTTTGCGGTAGTCAATCTCCAGTCGCAGCCCAATGCCCATTGCGCGACCCAGATAGTTTTTGTTGCCCGCAATCTGAATTCGATGATCTTGCGTCAAACATTCCAGGTCTTTCCCGCGCAAGCGATAAATGCGCGTGTCACCGATGTGAAACAGATGGGCGGTGGTGGATTTAATGACCAGCACACTCAGAGTGGTGACCATGCCGCGGGCCGTTCCGTAGAGCTGCGTCCCCTGGCCGTGCAGCCAGTGATTGAGCGCGCCCAGAACTTTCTGGCCTGATTTCTTGACAGACCAGGTGTCAGGGGTACTGAAATAGTCTGTGAGAAATCCCTGTACACACGCATGACTGGCCTCTTTGCCGGCCTTGCTGGCGCTGACGCCATCGGCAATGACGACGGCTACGCCTTTGGAAACAAGCAGCCCGCCTTCTGCCACGCGGATGCCACAAGCATCCTCATTGGCTTCCTTGGCGCCAGCCTCGCTGCACTGCCCTGAGCTGACGATAAGTTCGTTATTATCCATATTTGAATTAAATAAAGGCGAGCCGATAAGCGGCCATCCGCGTTGTTGTACTCGTTTGAATTAGCAACGGCTAGTGCTGCACTCGCACGCCTCGGCAACTGCTCCATGCGTTGCTCTATCTCCTGCATCCATGCAGTCGTAGCGGCTGAGCGCTTCTCGACTCGCTGCATCTGTCATTAATGCCTTGATAGAGCGCTAGTATACCGGTGTCACCGTAACCCATATAACGGAAGAAGGGAGATCAGGAGACATCAATCATTTGTACCGTGCCGTCGGGTAATACCTCGGCCATCTGGCCTTTGGGTTCTTCCAGGAATAAGGCGATAGCAGTGAGCGAGATGACAGCTGAACCGGCAATGACCAGAAAGAATACCTGCGGTGCGGCGAATGACAGTACGGTGAGAAAAGACACCGCGCCGACATTACCGTAAGCACCGGCCATACCCGCCACCTGGCCCGTTAGGCGGCGCTTGATCAGCGGCACAATGGCAAACACGGCGCCGTTGCCAGCGTTGACAAAAAGTGAGCAAAAGATAACAACCGCCAGGACTGCCGGAAGCGACCAACCCGGACCGACAAAACTCATTAACAGGTAACCGGCTGCCAACCCGGCAAGAATTATGACCAGTGATGATTTACGACCGTATTTATCACTTATCAGGCCGCCGGCCGGGCGCATGACGAGATTGAGGCCGGCGAAAACAGAAGCGACCAGCCCGGCCATGACGGCGGACATCTCAAATGTGTCCATAAAGAACAGTGGCAACATTGACACCACGGCCAGTTCGGAACCGAAGGTCACCATGTAGGCCAGGTTGAGTATTGCAACCTGCTTGAATTTATAGCGTTCAATTTCCGGAACCGGCTCTTTAAAGATGTGTTTGTTGATTTGATAAATTCGAAGGCTTTGGAACAAATAGACGCCCACCAGTGTTGCGTATATTGCGGTGACAACATTGGCGCTTAGCATGCCAAGATTGCCCGGCCCCAGTTTCCAGGCCAGTACCGCCAACGCGGCCAGCATCGGGATATTCATAATAAGGTAGAGGTAAAGGTCGCCCGGACTGGAAACTTCCATTGCGCCGCTGCGTTTCGGTTTAAAATAGGTAGAGCCTTTAGGCGTGTCACTTACCGAGAAGAACCAGATACCGGCATACACCATGGCGATGACACCCGTCGACGCCACGGCATAACGCCAGCCATCATCACCGCCGAACATCAAGGCGATGGTCGGCAGGGAAATTGCGGCGGCGGCTGAACCGAAGTTGCCCCAGCCACCATAAATACCCTCAGCCAGGCCCAGTTGTTTCGCCGGAAACCACTCGCTTATCATGCGGATACCGATTACAAAACCGGCACCGACAAAGCCAAGTAGAAACCGCATCAGTGCCAGTTGTCTGTAATCTTCCGCAATCGCAAAGCCGAAACAAAAGAAACTGGAAACCAGCAGTAATATCGCAAACACACGTCGTGGTCCAAAGGCATCTACCAGCATGCCAACAACAATGCGCGCGGGAATGGTTAGCGCAACATTCAGTATCAGAAGCGTTTTGATCTGTTGATCTGAAAGACCAAATGTCTCACGGATGGAACCAAGTAGTGGCGCGTAATTGAACCAGACCACAAAGCTGATAAAAAATGCCATCCAGCTCATATGTAAAATGCGGGTGTTTCCTGAAAACGAAAAAATATTCAGTTGGGATGTGGACATGCTGGTTTCCTGTGCAAACAAAAAACAATTGCCAGCGTATTAGCAATCGCCGTGCCACACCGGTCGGTGCGCACCCGGCTTTATAAAACAAGTTGTTTTTTAATCAGCAAACAATTTTTTCGCAGCTGATTTGCACAACAATGAGGAATTAACCGCTCTTGATGTGCGACATTGGTGCGAAAATTTACAGTGGTCGAAATTGATCAACGCAATGTGTTCGATCTGTCAATTTCAGAATTCCTGAGAGTTATTAGCTGGCAGATGGGCACGACCGGCAACAGTGAACTGTAAAGAGGCATGCCCTCGGAACATCGCACCATGTCAGGGCGTGGAGAATCCAAAGAGGCCACTACTGTGCCGACAAAACCGAAAATATCGTAATAGAAACAAATAGTTATAATATTTAAGGGAATGATTAATTAGTGGCATGGCAGTTGCTATATGCCGGATAGTTAAATTAAACAGGCCACGCCAGACACAACGTCTGGATGCGAACGGAGCAGGAAATGAAAGAAAAGCTGGTTTTGATTGGCAACGGCATGGCGGGCATGCGCACTGTCGAGGAATTGCTTGATCTTGTACCCGATCTGTATGACATCACTGTTTTTGGTTCCGAGCCATACGGAAACTACAATCGTATTTTACTTTCCCCGGTTCTGACAGGTGAAAAGACCATCAGCGAGATCATGCTCAATGATGAGAAGTGGTACTCCGACAATGGCGTCACCCTGCTCGCTGGCAAGACGATAAACAAGATTGATCGTCGCAAGCGCAAAGTCATCGCCATCGACGGTACTGAAGTGGATTACGATCGTCTGCTGATCGCCACTGGCTCTGATCCGTTCATCATTCCGGTGCCTGGGCATGATCTGGAAGGTGTGATTGCCTTTCGTGATATCGCCAACGTCAATGCCATGCTCGCGGCTGCCAAAGAGCACCGACATGCCGTGGTTATTGGTGGTGGTCTATTGGGGCTTGAGGCCGCAAATGGATTAATGAAGCAGGGCATGAAGGTCACCGTGTTGCATTTGATGGATACCCTCATGGAGCGGCAGCTCGACAGTGTCGCCGGCAAGATGTTGAAGCAAGAACTGGAAACTCGCGGCATTGAATTCCTGATGAAGGCCTCAACCCGGGAAATCATTGGTAAGAAACGGGTACAGGGTGTGGTTCTTGAAGACGGCCGCGAGATTACCGCTGATCTGGTGGTGATGGCGGTGGGAATTCGACCCAACGTGAAACTGGCAAAAGACGCCGGTATTTTCTGCGAACGTGGTGTTGTTGTCAGTGACACCATGCAGACCTATGACCCGCGCGTTTATGCCGTGGGCGAATGTGTGCAACATCGTGGCGAGATTTATGGTCTGGTGGCGCCGCTGTTTGAGCAGGCCAAGGTCTGTGCCAACCACCTGGCACAAATGGGATACGCGCAATATGTCGGCTCCATGGTATCCACCAAACTTAAAGTCACCGGGATCGATCTGTTTTCCGCCGGTGACTTCACTAGCAATGAAGATACTGAAGAGATTGTCTTGCAGGACGCGGCGGGCGGTATCTACAAGAAGATTGTATTAAAAGATAACAAAATACAGGGTGCCGTGTTGTATGGCGACACCATTAATGGCGCCTGGTATTTCCAGCTCATGCGTGATGACACCGATATCAGCGACATGCGCAATCACATTCTTTATGGACAGTCCCATCTCGGTGATGCCGGTCACGGTGGCGCCGACGCCGTTGCCGCCATGAGTGACAACATGGAGATCTGTGGTTGTAACGGTGTGTGCAAGGGCGACATTGTTAACGCCATCACTTCAAAGGGTCTGTTTACGCTGGAAAATGTACGTACCCACACCAAGGCCTCCAGCTCCTGCGGTTCCTGTACCGGGCTGGTAGAGCAATTATTGGCAAACACACTCGGCAGTGACTATTCAGATGTACCCAAGAAGAAACCGATATGTGCCTGCAGTGATCATTCTCATGACGATGTGCGACGGGCTATTGTCGAACAGGAATTGAAAGAAATGCCAGTCGTCATGAAGACACTGGATTGGAGGACACCTGACGGCTGTAACAAGTGCCGACCGGCACTGAACTATTATCTGTTGTGCGCCTGGCCGGGCGAGTACGTCGACGACAATCAGTCGCGTTTCATCAACGAGCGCGCCCACGCCAATATTCAGAAAGATGGCACTTATTCCGTGATTCCACGCATGTGGGGTGGTGGTACCACGCCAAAAGAGTTGCGGGCCATTGCCGATGTCGCCGAGAAATTTAATGTCAGTACGGTCCATGTTACTGGCGGCCAGCGCATTGCTTTGTACGGTCTGAAGAAGGAAGAGCTGCCGGTGATCTGGGGTGATTTGACCAAAGCGGGCTTGGTGTCCGGGCATGCTTACGGCAAGGCGCTGCGTACGGTCAAGACTTGCGTTGGCAAGGAGTGGTGTCGCTTTGGTACCCAGGACTCGACCCAGCTTGGTATTAAGCTGGAAAAAATGACCTGGGGTTCGTGGACGCCACACAAATTTAAAATGGCGGTCTCCGGTTGCCCGCGCAATTGTGCCGAGGCCACAATTAAGGATTTTGGTGTCGTTTGTGTCGATTCCGGTTACGAGCTGCACATCGGTGGCAATGGAGGTGTCAAGGTGCGCGCCACTGATTTCCTGTGTTCGGTAAAAACTGAAGAAGAGGTGCTGGAATACAGTGCTGCGTTTATGCAGATATACCGTGAAGAGGCGCATTACCTGGAGCGTACAGCACCGTGGTTGGAACGTGTTGGTCTGACTTATATCAAGGAAAGGGTCGTTGAAGACGGGAAAAACCGCAAGGCGCTGGCAGAGCGATTCCTGTTTGCGCAGAAATTTGTGCAGCAAGATCCCTGGGCGGAACGTGCCGAGGGTGTCGATCAACATGAATTCAAACCGCTTAAGAAAGTAGGCTGAGGGAAATCTTATGAACGTAGCAAACCGTTCCGCAGAACAACAATCCGATTGGATCGAGGTCGGCAGCATTAACGATATCCCGAGGCAAGGTGCCCGGGTGATAGAGCGTGCCGAGGGCAACATCGCCGTGTTTCGCACTGTTGATGACAGAATATTTGCTCTGCGTGACGAATGCCCGCACAAAGGCGGGCCATTGTCGCAGGGCATAGTGCATGGCAATAAAGTTGCCTGCCCTTTACATGATTGGAAAATCAATCTCGACTCCGGTGAGGCGGTCGCGCCTGATGAAGGCTGTGCTGCCAGTTATCCGGTGCGTATGAAAGGCGACACTGTGTATTTGTCGCTGATACCCAATGCTGGCTGTCCTAATAAATAGAAATTACTGTTTCAGGAGTTATCCATGCTTTTCGGGCGCAGAAAGAAAAACCCGATCAAGATTGCCGATAAGGGTATTGTCGATTGGAAGTACACCACTTGCGGTTATTGTTCCACCGGTTGTTCCATCGAGATTGGCCTGAATCAGGCTGGCGACGCCGTCGCCAGTCGTGGTGTTGGTTCAGCCCCGGTCAATCTGGGCAAGCTTTGCCTGAAAGGTATTTATGGGCACGAATTATTCAAGTCTGCCGGTCGTGGTCGTGTACCGTTGCTGCGCAACAAACAGCACCAGCCGTTTAAAGAGGCGTCCTGGGAGCAGGCGCTGGATAAAGTTGCTGGCGAGATAAAACGTATTCAGGCCAAATACGGCCGCGATTCATTTGCCATTGTGTCTACTGGTCAAATCATGACCGAAGAATTTTATACGCTCGGTAAGCTGGTTCGTGGCGTGATAGGCACAAATAATTACGATGGCAATACCACATTGTGCATGTCGTCGGCGGTTTCCGGATACAAGCGTTCGTTCGGCAGTGATGGACCACCCGGCTGTTATGACGATTTTGATCACACCGAGTGTTTGCTGGCCATCGGCTCCAATTTGCCGGAACAGCACCCGGTTATTTACTGGCGCCTGCAGCAAGCGCTGGAGAAACGCAAATTCCCGCTAATCGTGGTCGACCCGCGCGTCACCATGTTGGCGCAAAAAGCGGATATCCATTTACCGATTATACCTGGCACCGATCTGGTGCTGTTGAATAGCCTGGCGCATGTCATTCTTGATGAAGGCCTGGAGGACAGCGGTTTCATCGGATCACACACCTCTGATTACGCGTCATTCGCCAAGCTTGTAGAACAATATGACCCGATCAGTTCATCGCGAATCTGTGGAATTGACGAAGACACGATTCGCAATGTGGCGCGCACCTATGCCAACGCTGGCGCCGCCATGACTATCTGGACCATGGGCATCAATCAGAGTACGCACGGTTCTGATGGAGTTGTCGGCATCAATAATCTGAATTTAATCACCGGCAATATTGGCAAGCCGGGTGGCACCGCACTTTCGATCACGGGCCAATGCAATGCTATGGGAACGCGCGAGTGGTCTTCCTGTTCCGGTTTGCCCGGCTATCGCGCGCTGGAAAATGAGCAGGACCGGCAAGATATCGCAGATTTCTGGGGTATCGATGCGGAATTCTTCCCGAAGAAACGTGGCCTGTTGCAGACCGATATTTTTCCGGCAATCGAGTCTGGCCAGATCAAGGGTTTATGGCTGGTGGCCACCAATCCCATGACGTCGATGGCGAATACGCCGCGTATCCGCAAAACGCTGGCGAAGCTCGAGTTTCTCGTGGTTCAGGATACTTATGAAGATGTCGAGACTAATGAATATTCACATGCCTTCTTGCCGGCAGCCGTGTGGGCAGAGAAGGAGGGCTGTTTTACCAACACCGAACGTCGGGTCAATCTCACACGTAACTTCGTGGCACCTTATGCTGAGTCGAAACCCGACCTGTGGATTTTTAACCAGATGGCCAAACGTTTTGATCAGGGTAATAGAATCAAGTTCCCGGAATCTGCCGAAGGTGTGTTTGAGGAGCTGCGTACGTTATCAAAAGGACGCATGATGGATTATTCAGGGATGAGTTACGATAAAATTGAAGCGCAGCGCGGCATGCAGTGGCCGTGCACCGAGGGTGCCGAGTCCGGATCGTCGCGATTGTATACCAACGGAATATTTCAGCATGCCGACGGCAAGGCGAAGCTGATTCCCTTGCCATTCAGAGATAATAATGAATTGCCGGATGACAACTATTCGTTCTGGCTCAATAGTGGCCGCGTTGTCGAACATTTCCACACACGTACTCGCACTGGCAAGATTGGTAATCTCAATAAATTCAGTCCAACGCCCTATATGGAGATGAATCCGGATGCGGCCAGGGAGCTTGGCATCGAGCACAGCAGCTACGCGCGTCTTACCTCGCGTCGCGGCGATGCTGTGGTGATGGTACAGCTGACACAGCGTGTACCACCCAACATGGTGTTTATCCCGTTTCATTTCCACGACTGTGTTAACCGATTGACTCTCGGGTTGCTCGACCCCCATAGCCGCCAGCCGGCGTTCAAGCAATGTAGTGTGCATATCGAACCCGCTGCAGACCAGCAAGCGGCGGGCGTACGCAACAAGGCAGCACGCACCTATTAGGATCAAGGTAGAAGTTTATGTTTAGAACAAGTGACGACGAACCGGATGACGATTTTATTCCGCAAACTGATGCACCGGATCGAAATCAATATGGAAAATTTATCAAGCTGATTCGGGAGGCCGATGCGTTGGCGGGCAAGAGCCTGAACATCAATGGCGATTGTACTGTCAGCAATAATCCAGATCGCTACAAACAACACGGTTTTTATTTCAACGCCGACAATTGCATCGCTTGTCACGCTTGTGAATCCGCCTGCAGCGAGAAAAATAATCTCGAACCGCATCTGGCCTTTCGTGCGGTAGGTTTTGTCGAGGGTGGTACTTATCCCGATTACCACCGCATGAACATCTCAATGGCCTGTAACCATTGCGATGATCCGGTTTGTCTCAAGGGCTGTCCCACCCGCGCGTATACCAAGTTTGCTGAGTACGGTGCCGTACTGCAGGACCCCGATATCTGTTTTGGCTGTGGTTATTGCACCTGGGTATGTCCCTACAACGCGCCGCAACTGGACCCCGTTCAAGGTCACGTTGAAAAATGCAATATGTGTGTCGACCGTCTCGAAATGGGTTTAAAGCCGGCTTGTGTATCCGCTTGTCTCGCCGGCGCGCTGGATTTTGGTGTAATTGAAACCATGCCGGAGAACCGCGATCAACTGCAAACACAGATACCCGGTTTCCCATCACCGGAGATCACTCATCCCAATATTCGCTTTCAGCAAACCAGGAGCCTGCCGCACGAAATGACGCGCCCGGATTCAATGCCGATTCGCTACGAGCGTGACGAGCAAGGCGAGGGCGAGTACAAAACCAAGGTACATGGCACGCAAACCGATCGGCAGTGGAACCTGAGTCAGCTGAGTTCACGAGAAAACCCGCTGGTATGGTTTACGCTGCTGACCCAGGGTGCCGTGGGAGCGTTTATGGTGTTGTTCCTGGCTTCGTGGTTTGGTCTGGGTGGCATTTCAAGCACGTCACATCCGTTGGGTTTCTCCTTGATGCTATTCGGTCTGGCGGCACTACAAGTTTTTGCACTCGTACTATCTGTAATGCATCTTGGTAAACCCAGTCGATTCTATCGCGGCTTTTATAATTTGCGTTATTCACCGGTGAGTCGTGAAGCCGCCGGCATTGTTATTTTTCTGAATACGCTGGGTCTTTATGCAATATTGAGCGTGTTACCGCTACTCTTTTCCGGCTTGCCCGCGGGACTTATTGAATCAGCACGAGAGTTCTTTGCCTGGAGTGCACTTGTAAGCGGGCCCGCCTCTATCTATTTAATGTATCTGGCGTACCGCATCAAGGCACGTCCTTTCTGGGATCACTGGCAGACCTTAACCACGTTCATGGGCAATACGTTGGCACTGGGCGGGCTGTTTGTCGGGATTGCTTACGGCGGCCTGTTGTTGGTCGAAGGCAGTCCTATCGCCGGTTTGTTGCAAGTGCTGGCCTGGCCCGTTGCCACTGGCCTGCTTATGGAAGGCATTGGCCTAATTCTTCATGCCCGCGCGATGCAGCGGCAGGGCGGTGAGGGCGCGGCGTCTCACTATGAACAGCGGACACGCTATGGAAAATCCTATCTAGCGCGCTACATTGGACTGTTGATTGGTGTTGTTGCTATGACCGGTATTGGCATCGCTAGCCCGGAAGGTTGGCTTGGCCTTGTGATCTGGATCGCGTTGGCCGCACTGATTATGCTAACCATGCTCGTTGGACGCGCCTTGTATTATGTTCTGGTTATCCCCACCACCATGCCCGGCGCATTCTTCTGGCGCAACCGTGGTTTCGAGGAACATGCCCGCGAAACCGGGCTCGCCGATATGCCACAGGTTGGGGTGGTTAACAACGCTCACTGATCAGCAGTAATATATTGTGATAAGCCGACGCGGTTCGTGGTGGCCGGCGCCATAAAACAAGGGGCGATTTAATATGGAATGGATAACGATTTCAGTTCGTTAAAATGGATTGCGAACCGGGCCAGTAAAGCGGACAATTTTTTGCTGGCGCGGGTTTTTGATCCAGTTTATCCTGTCTTCAGACCAGGCTAAGCCAAACGGGAATAGCGATGAATGACAGCACCGTGGTAAAGCTGAGTGCAGCAATATAGGCTGCGGTCGTGAGTTTGTAACGTTCGCAGAGAACGATTCCAAACAGGAAACCAGGTACGGCCGCATCAATCATCAAAGCCTTCAGACCCTTCGCACCCACCGGCCCGATCAGCCACACCATTCCCCATACCATAAGTGGAACAAGAATCAGTTTCAGGCCGGCTGCGGGCAGTAAGCCGCGAACAATCAGCTTGTTCCATTCCGCAGTCCAGTTGAGGCTGAGACCCAGTGTGATCAACATCAACGGCGGAATGCTCGATGAGAGCATGTTGTACAAGCCGTCCAGAAAGCCGGGGACTCTGGCTTCGAGAAGGTTTAACAGCAGGCCTACCACTGCTGCCCATAGCAGGGGTTCCTTGATCAGCGCCTGACCTGGCTTTTCTTTTGGTGCGTCTTCTCCGCCATAGCTCGACAGCAAAAAGGTCCCGACGGTAAGCAGAATGAGTACATTGGCGACCAGCATGTATTCGATAGCAACGCGCGCCGTCCAGCCGGCGACCAGCATTTTCGTTGCCGGCAGGCCGAAAAATGCCACACCGCCAAACACAGCGGCGATGATCAGGGGTCCCTGGATACGTCGTGGCAAGTTCGTTTGCTTGTAATAGAACCACGCCAATGCCAGGGCCACCAATGTGACGACGACCATGATCACGAGCATGCGCAGGGCCGTCTGGTTTAACGGCATTTTCCAGGTGACGAAAAACACCAGTGCTGGTAACAGAACGGCGTAGATCAGTGTGAACAAGGGGCGCTGCATGGCGCTGACGCCAATGCCCATGGGTTTTATGAAACGCCAAAGTGCGCCGATAGCAATAAAAACGGCAATCTGTCCTAGTGCGGTAAACATGGTCGTTTCCTCTGTGTCATTGTTATAGGGATCGGGTGGGTCGAAACCTGAGGTATGTAGCCCGCTGCCTGAGGAATATCTGCAAGTAAGATACAGCGAAATGTGTGGGTTGCGCATGACCGTTTGTCGCAAGCGAACTACATCCCGTGAAAAAACGGGGCAGAATATCCGCTGACAGGATCATTTGCCGACGCACAACACATAATGCGTCTTGCATTCACAGCTGTAGCAAGTCGAATGGTAGTAAAGACTGGATTGACCGCAGCGTGCGGCCGCGACCACTGTCGTAAAGGGTGCTGAATACTTTTAAAGCCTTTTCGTGGTATCCCGCAGACGCTGGTTGACAGCTTGTTGACTCTTGTTTATATTCAACCAAATGGTTGAATTAAATCATATTCAAAATCAGCAACTGGACAGGATCTTTCATGCGTTGGCGGACACTACCCGCCGGCGGATATTGGATCAGCTGAAACGGGAACCGCAGCGGGTGACCGATCTGGCACAGCATCACGAAATGTCGCTTAACGCGGTATCAAAACACCTGAAAGTGCTGGAAAAAGCAGACCTTATAAAAAGAAGGGTACAAGGGCGCGTTCATTTGTGTAGTTTCAATGGTGAGCGTCTCAATGACGTGGAAAAGTGGATCAGGTTTTATAGAGAATTCTGGGAGCAAAGGCTGGACGCGCTGGAGAATTATGTCGCGTCTAAATCAAAAGCATCGCGAAAGAAGTAATGGAGGACATCATGGCAGAAAACAATCACGAGCTCGAAATCTCCCGCGTATTTTCAGCGGCAGTGGAAACCGTTTTTGATGCATGGCTGGACGTGGAAGGAATCAAACAATGGATGTGTCCGGGAGAGGGTGTCAATGTACCCAATCCCATTATCGATGCCAAAGAGGGCGGTGCATTTGATTTTACTATGGCGGTGGGCGATCAAAATCTTCCGCATACCGGCACCTATAAAATTATCGACCGACCCCGAAAACTGCAGTTCACCTGGTTATCTCCCGGCACTCAGGGAATAGAAACCGTGGTCACACTCAACTTCGAATCATTGAGTGACAATGAAACCCGACTCACTTTGAGTCACGCATTCCTTCCTGATCAACAAGAAAGCGACAACCACAAAGGCGGTTGGATACGTATACTTGAGTGTCTGGACAAAGAGTTATCCGCGATAGAAGCCCAATAGTGAACGTAAAGGCCGTCGTATAACGGCGGCCTTTAGTGTTAACACTTATATAAGCTTTTTTCAGATTGTTATTACAATAACCGGGGGACTCATAATGAGCA
>JAZFSZ010000071.1:0-21890 GCA_036446455.1 Acidiferrobacterales bacterium | reverse complement strand
CTGCAGCCCTACGATATGGAAGTGGGTGCAGGTACCTTTCACCCGGCGACTTTTCTCGGCGCCATTGGTCCCGAGCCGACACGTGCCGCTTACGTGCAACCCTCGCGACGACCCGCTGACGGTCGCTATGGTGATAACCCCAATCGTCTGCAGCACTATTACCAGTTTCAGGTGATCCTGAAACCATCGCCGATGAATATTCAGGATCTCTATCTCGAGTCTTTGCGCAAAATCGGTATCGATACTCTGGTGCACGATATCCGGTTTGTCGAAGACAACTGGGAAGCACCAACGCTCGGTGCCTGGGGTTTGGGATGGGAAGTGTGGTTAAACGGTATGGAAGTCACGCAGTTTACCTATTTCCAGCAAGTGGGCGGGCTCGAGTGCAAGCCGGTAACAGGTGAAATTACCTATGGTCTGGAGCGCATCGCCATGTATCTCCAGAGCGTGGACAGTGTGTTTGATCTGCAGTGGAGCAACGGTGTGACTTATGGCGACGTGTTTCACCAGAGCGAGGTGGAGTTCTCCGCGTTCAATTTTGACCATGCCGATATCAAGAATCTGTTTGAACGTTTCAATCAGTATGAACAGGAAAGCCAGACCCTGATGGAACAGGGTCTGCCACTACCGGCCTATGATCTGGTGCTGAAGGCCTCGCACACGTTTAACTTGCTGGACGCTCGCAATGCCATCAGTGTGACCGAACGGGCACGCTACATCGGCCGTATCCGTAGTCTTGCCCGTGTCGTTGCCCAGGCCTATTTCGATTCACGCAAAGCACTTGGTTTTCCTCGCCTGAAGGGAGGCGCATAGTTATGGCGAAGAAAAAGGCGGCCAAAGAGAAAACAAGTAAAAAGAAAACCACCAAAAATAAAGTCATGCGCAAGACCAGGCTACATGACGATTTGTTGATCGAGCTGGGCACGGAAGAATTACCACCCAAGGCGCTAAAGCGCTTGCGTGATGCCCTCGGCGAACATTTTGCAAATGGTCTAAAAGACGCTGGCCTGCTGACAGACAAAAGCGTCGTGCGTAAATTTGCGGCTCCGCGACGTCTCGCAGTCAACGTCAGCGCCGTATTGTTGCGCCAGCCTGACCAGGAAATCGAGCGCCGCGGCCCGGCATTACAGGCGGCGTTTGATAAAGACGGTAATGCAACCCGGGCAGCAGAAGGGTTTGCCAGATCCTGTGGTACGTCGGTAGACAAACTGGGCCGTGTGCAAACCGATAAGGGCGAATGGCTGGTGTCACGTCAGCAGCAAAAGGGGCTAACAGCCAAAGACCTGATACCGGAAATACTCGATCAGGCGTTGAAAAAATTGCCGATTCCTAAACGTATGCGTTGGGGCGATCTCAACGACGAGTTTGTGCGCCCGGTGCACTGGCTGGTGATGTTGCATGGTGACAAGGTCATTCCGGCGGAAATACTGGCGGTGAAATCCGGTCGCAAGACCCGCGGCCATCGTTTCCATGCGCCGAGCTGGATATCGATTGCCCATGCCAGGGACTATGAAAAAAACTTGAGAACAGCGTTTGTGTTGGCCGACTACGAGACCCGCCAGCAAAAAATCAAAAAAGCCGCAGAGTTGCTGGCGATAAAACACAAAGGCAGAGCGGTTATCGATAGCGACTTGCTTGATGAGGTCACCAGCTTGGTAGAATGGCCCGAGGCGATTTTCGCCGACTTTGATAAGGAGTTTCTCAATGTCCCGGCCGAGGCGCTGATCTCTACAATGCAGGAGCACCAGAAATATTTCCCGGTGACTAACAAAAGCGGAAAATTGCAGCCGCACTTTATTACCATCAGCAATATCAAGAGCAAACAAAAGGCACGTGTGCGTGAAGGTAACGAACGCGTTATTCGCGCGCGCTTCTCCGACGCCAAGTTTTTCTGGGACACTGATCGCAGACAACGACTCGATGACCATGTCGAGAAACTCAAAGACGTGGTGTTCCATGTGCAACTTGGCTCCGTTTATGACAAGGCCGTTCGCACCTCACGTCTGGCCGCGGTAGTGGCCAGGGCGCTGGGCGCGGCGGCGTCGACGGCAGAGCGAGCAGGGCTTTTGGCCAAGGCTGATTTGATGACGGCGATGGTGTATGAATTCCCGAATCTGCAGGGCGTGATGGGGCGTTACTATGCCGAGTCCGATGGTGAGCAACCGGAAGTTGCCATCGCCATGGAAGAACAATACCTGCCACGCTTTGCAGGCGACAAATTACCGGAAACCACGACCGGTCGCGCGCTGGCTATCGCCGACAAACTCGATACGCTGGTGGGCATCTTTGGTATCGGCGAAATCCCAACCGGTGAAAAAGATCCGTTTGCACTTCGTCGTGCAGCGCTGGGTGTCTTGCGTATCATGATCGAGTGCAAGTTGGACCTCGACCTGGTGGCATTGCTGGAAGCAGCGGTAGCAGCCCATGTGGATCTGCTGCGGCCGAAAGAAACAACGGCCAAGGTTTACGAATTCATGATGGACCGTCTTCGTGCCTATTATACCGATGCCGGTATCAGTATCGATGTATTCGAGGCAGTGCGCGCGCGTAATCCTGACAAACCCTACGATTTTGACAAGCGCGTGCGCGCAGTCATGGCCTTCCGCAAACTGGAAGAGGCCGACAGTCTGACCACCGCAAACAAGCGTATTCGCAATATTCTTAAACAGGGCGGTGATGTCGACTGGGACCATGTGTCAGAAGGACTGTTACAGGAACTGGCGGAAAAAAATCTAGCCAACAAGATCAAGACATTGTCTAAAGAAATCATACCCCTGTTTGATCGGGGCGATTACACAGCGGCGATGAAAAAGCTGGCGGCGCTGCGCCCGGAAGTGGACGACTTTTTCGATAACGTGATGGTGATGGTGGATGAAGAGGCCGTGCGCGATAATCGACTGGCGCTGCTCAGCAGCCTGAGCCAGTTGTTCCTGCGCGTTGCCGACCTGTCCCGACTTCAGGACTAGACCATGAGCAAAGAACGCGACCTCGATTCCTACAATGAGATGTTGGCCGAAGTGCAGTCGTTTCACATCAAGCACGACTTCAAAGGTACCGGTGGCGAAGACTTGACCTATCGTGTGGCACTGATGACCGAAGAACTTGGCGAGATTGCCGAGGCCATCACCAAAGGCAAACCGGTAGAATACCTTGCCGAAGAAACAGCGGATTTATTGATCCTGTTAATTGGCACCGCCATCGCCGCCGAATTTGATCTCAAAAAGGCTTTTTGGGAAAAGATGGAAAAAATTCAGGAAAGAAAAAGTAAAATGATTAATGGAAGAATCCGGGTTTCTGAATTCAGGGATTAGGTTGTTTCGGCCGCGGCTGGTTTGTCTCTTCTGAATATTTATAGTTCGGGTACTGTCCTAGGTGAATGTGAGGGATTTGCAAGTATTCTTCAGGGAGATGGCCGGGCGATGGACGATATTCTGGAATCTGATTGATGAGCTGGAGTATTACCATGAGCAATTTTGTTGAAAAATATTGAGTATTTCCATCCATCTCGGCCGGAAAAGCCTGGGAGAATATCCCCGGGGTACGAGCATTCCAGCAATGCCTGCTAGACTGTAACGCCGGGTAGCTATTAAACGTATGGAGGCGAGCATGAGTCGACCGAGCAGAATCATTGCCATTGTTTTAATGGCGTTTATCGCTGTATCGCTGAGTGCTTGTTCCGGCAAGACGCGCGTCAAGAGTGACCTGCATATCAAGGGTGCGCCAAAGTGGGTTAACAAGGGTACCCAGATACTCAAGGACAAACGTGGCCGGCTTTTCCATGGTGTCGGTATCGCCGGGCCCATGGGCAATCTCTCCCTGCAGCGCGATGCGGCCGATAACCGTGCGCGTGCCGAACTGGCTCGGGTATTGTCTTCCTATATGGATGTCGTCTCCAGCGATTACGTTGCCGCCAGCGGTGGTGGCAACGAGCAGATAATCTCGCGCCAGATCAGCAATCTGAGCAAAATCAATCTTACCAGCGCCCGGATTATCGGCCGCTGGCGGGACAAACGCACCAATACCATTTACTCCATAGTCGAGCTTGATATGAAGCGTATGAAGAAAACGCTGACACAGGTCCAGGGCATGAATGCAGATCTCAAGCGCTATATTAATCAGAGTGGCGATAATATATTCGACAACATGACGGAAGGAAACCGGTAGGGAGGAAAGACAATGCTGGTAAAAAAAATTCTTGTTTTGGTAATGATGGTTGTGTCAGTACTGATCAATGGTTGTGCGACCAAAGTCGAGCGCATCGATGCCAAAGAGGTGCGCGATCTGAGCGGTGCCTGGAACGATACGGACTCGCGTCTGGTTTCGGAGGAAATGATCCGGGATGTGCTGTCGCGCGGCTGGCTGCGCAGCCACACACGCAAATTCCGCAAACAACCAACGGTGATCGTGGGTGAGGTGCGCAATCTGAGCGATGAGCACATCAGCGTCGAAACATTTGTCGCCGACATGGAGCGCGCGCTGATCAATTCGGGCAAGGTAGAGTTTGTTGCCTCCAGTGGCGAGCGCGGTGAGATTCGTGAAGAACGGCGCCAGCAGGATATCCACGCCCGTGAGGATACCCGCAAGCCGATGGGGCAGGAGATCGGTGCCGATTACATGCTCAAAGGCAGCATTAAAACAATTATCGATGTGGCGAACCGCAAACAAGTGCGTTTCTACCAGATCGACCTGACCCTGATCAGCATTGCTGACAACCGTAAGATCTGGATGGGTCAGAAGAAGATCAAGAAATACATCAAACGCCCGCGATTCCGCTACTGACACCTAGCCGCCGTTATATGAGCAGGCGAAGGGTCTGTTGCCGTTTGCCGGCCAGCATCGTGCTGGTTGGCAGTCTGTTATGGATCGGCGGTTGTGTCACCTACAGCAACAGTACTCAATTTCGTTCCATCGAGACCTACCTCGCAGCCCAACAGCCGGACGCCGCATTGAATGTTCTGGAGTCCCGGCGCCATGTCCGGCGCGATGAAGTGTTGCACTTGCTTAACAAGGGCATGTTGTTACGCAGGAGTGGCAGGCTTGCTGAGAGTAATACGGTCTTCGAGACTGTCAAGCAGCTTATGACACAGCTCTACGGTATCAGTATTCGTGAGCAGACAACGGCATTGGTTATTAACGATGCCACACGCAGTTATGTCGGTTACGAATATGAACAGGTGCTGCTTTATGTCTTCAAGGCTCTGAACTACCTCGAGTTGGGCGAGGGCGAAAAAGCGAGGGTGGAAGTGATGCAAATGGATGTGCGTTTGCGTGAGCTGGGCAAAGCGGGAGCGAAAGTCGAGGCCTTCGGTCGCTACGTGGCGGGTATTGTGTTTGAGCAACGCCGCGAATGGAACGATGCCATGGTGGCCTATCGCAAGGCCTATCGGGCATACAAACGGCGGCAAAATGGTAGTGGTGTTGTGCCCCGCTTTTTGCAGTACGACTTGTTGCGTCTGGCGCAGCGCCAGGGTCTCAAGAACGAATTGCGCAAGTATCGTAAGGAGTTCACTATAACGCACTGGCGGAGTGTGCGCGAACGAACAAAGCTCGGGGAGCTTGTATTTCTGATGCACAATGGTCTGGCGCCGGTGAAGCGCGAACATTCTGTAGTGAGTTTCGCCCGGCATGCGAATCATACGGTGCGTATCTCGCTACCGTATTATCAGCATTTACCGGCAACGACGTACGGTGGGCGTATAAAGATTGCTGGTCGGTCTACCCAGAGCGTGCCGGTTGAAGATATTAATGGTCTTGCCCGGCGCGCACTCGAACGCAGGATGGGCGTTATTACGGCAAGGGCTATTGCGCGGGCGGTGATCAAGGCCGAGATGGCAAAAAAGGCCCAGGAAGAATCCAGAAAGAATAACAAGCCACTAATGGGATTTCTGATGGAAGTGGCCACCCTGGTTACGGAACGGGCCGATACCCGGAGCTGGATGACTTTGCCCTACAATATCCAGATGGTCCGTGTCGCCTTGCCACCGGGAATCTATGATCTTGACGCGGAAGTTTCAGCTGATTTCAATTCGGCTGTGAATACGCGCACGTACCCGGGTATTAAAATTGAAAAAGGAAAATACACTTATATCAATTACCATTGGGTGCCACCGGGCATACATCGGCGGAGATAAAGATGAGAAAAATGTTGACAGGTTTGGTGGTAGTGGTGTTTGTGCTCGGCGCTTGTGCATCCAGCCAGCCGGACTGGATCGATAGCGGAAAGAGCAAGGAATACCCGTCCAGTCGATATCTTACGGGCATCGGTACGGCTAACGATCTGGAAGCGGCAAAGGATCGCGCGCGCGCCAATCTCGCCAAGGTTTTTTCGGTAAAAGTAAGCGAGGTGACCGAGGATATTACCCGTGTTGCGCGCAAGCGTGGCACCGCGGGTACCGACAACATCAATGAGACCCGGGTCGAGCGCATTATCAGCAGCCGTACCGATCAGGTTCTGACCGGAGTGCGCGTTGCTGAAACCTGGCAGGGGTCCGGGGCCAGAGCCTATTACGCACTGGTGGTATTGTCGCGCCTGCAGGCATCCAATAACCTGCGGCAGGAAGTCGACCGGCTGGATCGTGCGACACGGATTTATGTCAAGCGCGCCCGTGGTGAAGGCGATATATTACGCAAGGTACGATCCGCCAGCCTGGCGCTGGATGAGCAAGTAGCACGACAGGCCTATCAGAAAATGCTGCGTGTTGTCGACCGCAGTGGCCGCGGCGCGCCCTCCCCGTGGGATGTGGCAAAACTGAGCAGTGATCTCGAGCAACTGCTACGGCGCGTGCGTATTTCACCGCACGTTATTTCCGATACGATCGGCAGCCTGAAAACTTCAGTGAGCAGCGCCCTGGCCTCTGCCGGTTTCGGCATCGATGATGGCGAGGAAGCAGAGTTTGTTCTCGATGCCAAGCTGGATCTTGAAGATATCGGTTATCAGGACGGTTGGTACTGGACCCGTGGCGTGCTGGAAATCACGCTCAAGGAACGTGCCAGCAAGCGAATACGCGGCAGTGTGCGCTGGGCCGTCAAGGCCGCGGGTAGCAGCACCGGTGATGCCAAACAGCGTATCGCCACCAAGGTCGATTCCCTGCTCAAGCGCGAGATCAAGGCATCTATCATAAAACTTGCCACACGATAGACCGGAAACAGGGGACTTGTTGATCCTGTTAGCCGGCACCGCCATCTCCGCTGACTTTGATCTCAAAAAGGCCTTTAAAGAAAATGGAAAAAATTCAGGGAAGAAAAAGCAAAATGATTAGCGGCCGGATAAGGGTTTCGGAATTAAGTTGATCCGCCTGCGGCAGCGATGCGGGGTGCTCTGCCCCCTGCATCGCTGCCGCAGGCGAACCAAAAAACCGATATAATCCCCCCTATGAATCTCATCATCCTCGACCGCGACGGCACCATCAATGAAGACTCCGACGATTACATCAAGTCGCCGGACGAATGGATTCCATTACCGGGCAGTGTTGAGGCTATCGGAAGACTGACCCGGGCGGGATACCGCGTGGTAGTAGCCACTAACCAGTCCGGAATAGCACGTGGCTTGTATGACATGGACACACTCAATCGCATACATACCAAGATGATTAATGCAGCCAGGGACCATGGCGGCGAGATCGACGGTATCTTCTTTTGTCCCCATGGCCCGGATGATCATTGCGATTGTCGCAAACCGAAACCGGGCCTGTTCACCGAGATCGCAACGCGATTGAAAACCAACCTGGGCGGTGTTTATGCTGTTGGCGATTCCGAAAGCGATGTGACTGCAGCCAGTGAAGGCGGTGCAATCCCCGTGTTAGTGCGCACCGGTAAAGGTGAACGCACACTGGCGAAACCGGAAAAAGACGCATTCGAAGGCGTGCCGGTGTTTGATGATCTGGCGGCGTTTACCGACAGCCTGTTAAACGGAAAACTGAAGGCCGTGTAATGCGACTGATCGCTTCCCTTTTGTACCACACCATTACCGTCGTATCGCTGATCATATATGTGCCAATAGTATTGCTGACGTTTCCATTTCCGTTTGCAGTTCGCTACGGTGCTGTCAGGCGTTGGGGTGGGTTTATGGTGTGGGTAGGGAAATGGTTGTGTGGCATAGATTTTGTCGTCGAAGGCAGGGAAAATATTCCGCAAGGCGCTACCATTGTTATGGGCAAGCACCAGTCCACCTGGGAGACGTTTGCCTTCCAGCAAATCTTTCCACCGCAAGTATGGGTACTGAAGCGCGAGTTACTGCGTCTGCCGTTTTTTGGCTGGGGGTTGGCGTTGATGGAGCCCATTGCCATCGATCGTGGCGCCGGGCATCGCGCAGTTGACCAAATCATCGAACAGGGTCGCAAGCGATTGCAGGATGGCCGTTGGGTAGTGGTGTTTCCGGAAGGAACTCGCGTACCTAGGGGCAAGCGTCGCAAATATGGCATGGGTGGTGCAGTGTTGGCAGTGGAAACCGGTTACCCTGTTTTGCCCGTGGCACATAATGCCGGTACTTATTGGCCACGACGCAGCGCGCGTTTATATCCTGGCACTATTCGCGTTGTCATTGGTCCGGCGATTGATCCCAAAGGACTTACCGCGGAAGAGATACGTGACCGTGCCCAGAACTGGATCGAAACCAAGATGATGGAGCTCGAAGGTCGCTCGGAAATGGCCGAGTTGATAACAGCTCGGCATCCGGGGAAAGCTACCTAGAAAATATGCCGTTATTGTAAACTATTCAGTCATTCTGTAATGGCAATCTCCACTAATCACGGAAGTATTGTCTGTCTTGCATCTCACAGAATAGAACGCGTTAATCTGGCGCATTCATAATTGTAACTGGCTCGATTTTGTCGGCCGGTTCAAAGCCAAGTACCTTGCCATAAAAATAGAGCTCGGCTTCCAGAACGCGGGTTATGGTTTTTGCAAGACGAAATCCATGCTGTTCACCGGTAAACCGCAAGTAGCTCACCGCAATTCCATTCTGGCGCAACGCCGCAACCATGGTCTCGGCCTGGTTGGGCGGAACCACGCGATCCTCTTCGCCCTGAAAAAAAATAACCGGGCAGGAAAGTTTGTCGGCATGGAACAGGGGCGATCGATCGCGGTAGGTCTGCCGGCTCCCGGGGAAGGGACCCACCAGGCGGTCGAGATAGTGTGATTCAAACTTATGGGTATCTCGTACCAATGCTTCGAGGTCACCAATTCCATACAGCGACGCGCCGGCACTGAAGGTGTCGGTAAATGTCAGCGCGCACAAGGTGGTGTACCCACCGGCGCTGCTGCCGCGAATTATCAGACGATTGCCATCGACTTTGTTGGCCGCCACCAGGAATTTCGCACCACTTTCGCAATCGCTGACATCGACCAGACCCCACTGGCCATCGAGGTGCTGGCGATATGCGCGTCCGTATCCCGTGCTACCACTGTAATTGACATCCAGCACGGCAAAACCACGACTGGTCCAGTACTGTATCCTGAGATTAAGGCTGCGGCCGGTGGCTGCAGTAGGCCCGCCATGGCTCATCACGATCAGGGGCGGTGATTTTCCACCGGGTGCTGAGTAATCCCCATTTCTCGGCTCATAATAAAAACCATGGGCCGCATTGCCGCCTGCAGTCGCAAAGGAAATCTTTTGAGCTATTGACAAATATGATTTCCTGATCGCTGCTGGCATCGATTTTTTTAGTACCGTGAGTTTTTTCTGTTGTGGAAGATACGCCACCAGTTCGGTGGTAGAAACGGGTGATCCGGCAAGAAAAACGACGCGGTCCTGGTTGGCGCGCACGCTGCTGATGTCGCCGTAGGGGATGTCGATGAGGCTCAATTCGCCGGTGTGCGCACAGAGCCGGGCGAGGAACCATTCACCCTGCTGGCAATAACAACAGACGATGGTGTCGGCAGATACAAAGGCATAAGTGGATTGTCCAAACACCCATTGTGGCAGTCCAAATTCAGCTTCGATATCGCACAACCGTTGCGCCCCGTCTGCCTGTTGACGGTAAATCTGCCACCAGCCGGCTGCGTCTGATACGAAATAGAGCCGACTGTCCGGTGACCATTGCGGCTGGAAGATGGAGATGCTCTTGCCACCGGCAATGCACCGGGCATCGCATAGTTCGCCATCAGGTTTTATGTCTGCCAACCAGAGCTCGGTGCCATCCCAGGGCATATTGGGGTGATTCCAGCTGAGCCATGCAAGTAACCCGCCATCGGCGCGAAGCGCTGGTGAGGCGTAAAAATCGGCCCCCTCACGCAAAGTGGTGAGAGCAGGATTGTCGCCAAGCGTCAATGCCACCAGGCTGTTGATTGCTTCACCTGCGCCACGATGATCCTCGCAAACACAGACAAGGCGATTTTGGTTGCCATCAATCTGTATATCAGCAAAGCGCAAGCCGGGTTCGCTAAAAATAGATATCGGTGCAGTACCCGGGGTGACGGCATAGATGCCCTGGTCGCTGTCATTGACGAAGTAGAATATATCGCTTGCCACGGTATAGGCCGCGCCGCCGTATTCATGCGCTCGCGAGCGCGCACTAAACGGAGGTGGCAAGAGGTCGTTTATGGTGCCATCGGTGTTTTGCTGAACAATCACCTGGCGGCCCCCTTCTGTCGGGCGCTTTTCTATCCAGTAACAACTGTCATCTTGTAACTGGGGTTGATCCAGACCAATGGTTTCGCCAGCGATCAGGGTTGCACTGATAGGCGACTGCCAGCTGCCGAAGGGCGCGGGTTTAGCCATTCGGGTCCTGGAGTGCTAACTGGCGATCAGGTCGCTTCGGGTTCAGGGTGCTAGCGCGCATCACACGGAGCCTATTGTCTTCAATGATCGGTACTGTGGGCGTGGCCATGATGCCAGGGCCTCGCGCAAGCGGCGACCGTTCGCTGATATTGAGGCTCAACACATTGCTGCGCTGTTTGCGCACTTCCTCGATCAGGGACGTCATCGGTTTGCAGGCATGGCAATATTAATTGTGAAAATAAACCACAAAGCGTTCATCCTCTGCCGGGCTGCGGCCCAGTAACCCGCTGATGCCAGGCACGGTCCCACCCGTATCTGCATATACGATACAAGTCCGAAATGAATCAGCATCACCGGTGTGACGGTCAACACTATTACAAGAATGAATTTTTCCATTGGGCTCAATCTACCGTCTAAACGGGTTGCAGAAAAGGGCCAGCTCCGTGGCCGCGGTTAAGGTGCTATTATTCACCAAATCAGAAACTCGCCAATGATTTGGGAGGAACCCCTTGTCAGAAAAACAAAAATCGGTGCCCTTCTGGGAAAATCTGTTTCGCCACCGCCGCAACTGGAAGGAAGAAGCCACGCGCATGCTGGCCGATACCCCCATTTTTTCGGATATCCCCAGGCGAGTAGTACGCCAACTGGTCGACGGCATGTATCACCGCCACTATCACCGCAATGAAGTAGTGTTTCACGCCGGTGACCCGGGGCTGGGTATGTACCTGGTGTTGTCGGGTACGGTGGTGATTCAGCTCGATGGCAGGCAATTGGCAGAACTGGGACCAGGCGATTTCTTCGGCGAGGTAGCGCTGTTTGGTGATGAAGTGCGCACTGCGGACGCGACCGTCTCCGGTGACTGCGAATTGATCGGATTTTTCCGGCCTGATCTGCAGGAATGGGTGGAGCGTTCTCCCAAGCTCGGTGTCAGGGTGTTATTACAACTGGGCCAGGTGCTGGCTAAGCGCCTGCGCAATACCAACGAACGACTGATCGCGGCACAAAGTAAATGATAGGAGTTATCGACCGACCCGAGATCAAGGCGGGTCTGGTGTTTCTGGTAATCGCATTGCCCATAGTCCTTCTGGCATGGCTGCTTCAAACGGTGATGTTGCCTATCATTATAGCCTCGGTATTGTATGTCATGCTTGAGCCGGTCGTAAACTGGTTGCAGCGCAGCGGCTTGAATACCGTGTTGGCTATCACCATTGTGTTGCTGCTATTGGTTGGTGTTGTTGCCGTATTCGTGGGCTACAGCGTACCGGTGATATCCGAGCAGTTTGGGGAATTTCGCGAGCGCCTGCCGCAGGCGTGGGAAAACGTTTCGCGTTTGTCGTTCAAGGTAGAGACTTGGCTGAACGAAAATTTCGGGGTAGGCATGGAAACTGGCGGCTTGTTGCCCTCCACTTCAGCCATAGCGAAACAATGGAGCAGTAAACTTATTGGCGGTATCTCCGGTGTGTTGGCCGACATTGCCTTGTGGTTGATTTTAATTCCACTGATAACCTTTTTCTTTTTGCGCGACTTCCGCAGCCTGCGCAATCAGGTTATTTCCTTTGCCCCCAACCACTTGTTTGAAGAAACGCTGACGATTTACCACAAGGTCAGCGCCCAGCTGGAAAGGTATGTGCGGGGCGTCATGCTGCAATCGTTGATTATGGCTGTGGTTACCAGCATCGGTTTCGCTATTGTGGGTCTGCCCATGGCGATCGTGCTGGGCATACTGGCAGGCATCTTTAATCTCATTCCTTATGTTGGTCCACTGCTGGGGCTGATCGCACCGGTACTGGTGGCACTGTCCATCAGTATTGATCCACAACTTCTTATGGCAACCGTAGCGGTGATCGCTGTGGGCCAGTTGAACGACAACCTGATAGTGGTGCCGACCATACTGGCCCGTGCTGCCAATCTGCATCCCCTGATCGCTATGCTGGCGATTATCGTCGCCGGCAATCTATTCGGTTTAATGGGTCTGGTTTTCGCGTTGCCAGTGCTGGCCTCGGCGCGCATTATTTATGTCGGCGTTCTGCAGGAATTGCGCGGTGTGCGGTGGCGCTCGTAAAGATAGGATAAGGGATAAGGGATAAAACCCCCAGTCCAGTATATTGCACCTTTCTCCTTTCTCCTTTAGCTTTTCTCCCCTGCCTTTTCAGCCAGGGCGACAAATTCCGCCACGCTTAGAGTCTCTGCGCGCCGCGCTGGATCAATGGAAATTTCCTGCATTTGATCGGCTGATATAAATGCCTTGATCGAATTGCGCAGCGTTTTGCGTCGCTGTGTGAACGCGGCCTGCACCAGTCGGGCAAATCGATTGTAATCCTTGAGTGGATGCGGTTTCTGCTGATAAGGTTTTAAATACACTATCGCCGATTCAACTTTTGGCGGTGGGGTAAAGGCGCCGGCCGGCACCGTAAACAGGCGCTTAACTTTACACTGCCACTGTGCCATCACCGACAGGCGGCCGTAGTTCTTGCTACCGGGATTGGCGCAGATTCGGTCCACCACTTCCTTTTGCAACATGAATAACATGTCCTGTACGCAATGGGCCTGATCGAACAAATGGAAAATGAGCGGGGTAGAAATATTGTATGGCAGGTTGCCGATAATGCGCAGTGACTGATCCTTTGACACCAGCGCGCAATAATCAAATTTCAATGCATCCGCTTCATCGATCTGCACACTGCCGTCGTCGGCAAACCCGGTTTTTAATGTCGCGGCGAGATCACGATCAATTTCAACCGCAATCAGCTTTGCGACCCTGCCCGCCAGTTTGCGCGTAAGCACACCGGGACCGGGGCCGATCTCGACAACTAATTCATTGGCCTGGGGTGCAAATGCGTCGATGATGCGCGACACCACGCCCGCATCATGCAAGAAATGCTGACCAAAGCGCTTGCGGGGCCGGTGGTCCATTATTTCGTTGCCAGTTCACACGCCAGATGAATAGCTGCATCCAGGCTACCATTGTCGATATCGCCGGTTGCCGCGCGTTCCAGCGCCGTACCGTGATCGACCGAGGTGCGAATTATCGGTAATCCCAATGTCACATTGACAGCCTGACCAAAACCGGCGTGTTTCAGAACCGGCAAACCCTGATCGTGGTACATGGCCAATACTGCATCCGCCTGTCGTAACATGGGTGGCGTGAATACCGTGTCTGCCGGCGCGGGACCGGAAACATTTAACCCCTGGTCCTTAAGGCGTTCTATTACCGGGATAAGTATGTCGATTTCTTCTCGCCCCAGATAGCCCGACTCACCGGCGTGGGGGTTAAGGCCGCATACCAGGATGCGCGGCTTTTCAATGCCAAATCGACCGCTCAGTTCAGCGTTGAGGATACGGATGCTTTGTTCCAGCTTGTTTTGTGTGATGGCAGCACTCACTTCAGCTAAAGGCAAGTGGGTTGTCACCAGAGCGACACGCAGGGATGCGTTAGTGTCGCGGGAGGCAGGACGCCGGGAGCGACCGACACGCAGGGATGCGTTAGCGGTTTCTGTCACCAGCATCATAACGACGTTATCGACACCGCATTGCTCTGCCAGGAACTCTGTGTGCCCGGTAAACGGGATGCCAGCTGCATTGATGATGCCCTTGTGCACCGGGCCGGTAACAAGGGCATCAAAGCTGCCATTTTGACAGCCGTCAACTGCCTGCTTCAAAGTATCGATGACGTACGGACTGTTGTTCGCATTCAGCACGCCAGGCGTGACTGTTGTCGTGGTTTTAACAGGCAATACACTGACGGAGCTATCCGTGTTGGATGACCAGATTGGCAGGTCCATATTTATTCCAAGCGCACTGGCACGCTGATGCAGCAGCTCAGGGTCGGCGATCAGCACCAGACGAAATAGAGGTTCAGTTGTCTGTTGATGCCGGGCAAGCCTGATCGCCAGGTCGGGACCGATACCGGCAGGTTCACCCGGTGTCAGGGCAATGATTGGCGTTTCCCGTTTCATTGCCAGTCAGCGCGTAGAATGTGGGTGGGGTAGTTAGTTCGATAGAACTTCAACGTAAGCCTGGCTGCGCAGCTCCTGTAACCACGTCTGCAGTTTTTCATCTGCTTTGCGGGCATGAATCTGTTGACGCACTCCCATGCGCCGGCTTTTTTTGCCAACATCCTGGTTACGCCTCTCAAGAACCTGGACCAAATGTATTCCAAAACGCGATTGTACGGGCTGGCTCATTGCCCCCGGTTTAAGCGCATTCATAGTCTTCTCTATCTCACCGGCCAGTTGCCCCGGACTGATCCAACCGAGCTTGCCTCCCTGACTGGCGCTGGCTGTATCATTGGAATATTTTTTTGCCAGTTCCGCGAAGTCCTCCCCGGCGACAATACGCAGACGCAATTTGACCATGGTGGCGCGGGCCTGTTCGAGACTTTGTATGGCCGTGGGTTTAAGCAGTATGTGGCGCACTAACGTCTGTTGTACAAATGTCTTCAAGCCATCACCACGACTGTCGTTGACACGCAATATATGAAAACCGTTCGGGCTTTCCAGCACTTGCGTTATCGATCCCTTTGGCTTGTTTCTCAAGGCGTTAACGAACAGGTTCGGCAATTGTCCTGACTTGCGCCAACCCAGCGCACCGCCCTTGAGCGCATTAGGGCCCTTGGAATGGGCAATGGCGAGACTTTCAAAACTGGCGCCGGCGATAATATTCTTTCTGATTCCATTTGCCTTCTTGGCTGCGGTCCGACGAGCAGATGCCAGTGCGCCGGGCGGGACACTGACAAGAATATGAGAGAGGTTAAATTCCTGGCTCACACCCTGGCGGGCACGATCGGCAAGGAAATCGTCGACTTCATGTTCGGACACCTGAATTTGGCGATTGACCACCCGGTTAACCAGTTCCCGGACAATTAATTGCCGGCGAAGGTCGCGTCTCAGCGCCCCGATATCAACTTTGTCGCGCCTGGCCCGGGTCAGGAATTTGGACCGACTGAGTTTGTTTTGTCGCGCCATATTATCAATGGCCGAATCGACTTGGGTGTCAGTGATTTCGACCCCGAGTTTTTTTGCATATTGCAGTTGCAGCTGCTCCAGAACCAGTACATCGGTTACCTGGCGTTTGAGTATTGCCCTGGGCGGCAGCGCGATTTTTCGCCGGCGAAGATTATCACGCGCGGTGCGCATGCGTTGTTCCAGCTCGGACTGGGTAATGATGTCGTCATTGACAATGATAGACACCCGATCCAGCCAGGTCGGAGACTGGCGTGCAGCCTGTACCGTATGGCCAGTGAGTAACACAACCACTGCAAGGAAAGCTGTCGAGGGGAATTTCAGGTTAAGTCGAAAATACATCATGCGGTGTACCGATTTGGCGCGTTATCATACCACGAAGTGACTGAGTCTGTGACTCAGGCCAGCGTCAATGAAACACGCTTTGTTCCAGCGGTGACTCGCTGACGACACCCGACTCAAAACCTGCAAGGCCCTTGAAAATCAACTGGAATGCCACGCTGTTTATCTGCGCGCTGTTCTGGTCGATTCGCCGCGAGATCATGGTTCGCAGTGACCAGCAGCAGGTGTTGTAGAGCAGGCCGACGTAGCTATCGTGATTGCGATTGTCTTGCAGTGAATACTGGCTGCGCGCGAGCAAGGTCCAGTTTTTCGTCAGCGGCCACTGGGTAGAAATGTCCACCAGTTCCTGTTGCTGGGTGCCGGTGTCGTAACGATAGCCAATATTAACGATACGGTCTTTCGATGGCTGAAATTGCAGGAACAGGTTATTTCTTTTTGGCACACTGGCCTGGGTGTCCCACTGCACACTACTGCGTGCGTACCAGTGCTGTCCCAGCCAGGCAGTAATTTCTGCCGCCAAATCTGATGTGCCGGCTGTTTCTGCCGAAGCCGCCGGCAATTCTGCTGATACCCGGCGATCAGCAAAATAAAAAGTCTGACCAATGCTAGCCGACAGTTTTTCGGAACCACTGTGATCGTCGATCAGCCGCGAGGTCAGCGCCAGCGTCAGCTGTTGCGTATCGCCCACCCGGTCACTACCGATGAAACGGTTTTCCCGGAACAGCGAATTGAATGTGAAGGTGGGGGCGCTGGTATCGAACAGCGGCAGCGTGTCCTGGAAGGTGTAGGGCGCATATACAAAAAACAATCTTGGTTCCAGCGTCTGGATCATCGATCGGGTGCCACTGCCGACGCTGCGTTCGAAGGTGAGTCCGCTGTCGATACTGCCCACCGGTATCATCACCGAAGTATCCGTGCCCATGTTGCGATTGGTATAAGCGGTACTATAGAGACTCACGCGTGGAATGAGGTGGCCATATTCTGTTGTCATGGGGAAACTGGCAGACGGTCGTAGATGCAGTCGACGCGCACTTTCTTTGGTGTCGTGCCGGAAATCAGTGGCGCTGGCGTGAAACTCATAGTTCATTCGGCCGCTGCGCGGTGAGGGATGCCAATCGGCAACCAGTTGTGGCAGGCGCGTGAAGGGGAAATCGGCGGCAGCAACTGCCTTGTCCACCGTCTGAAAACTTGAGACAGATATTGCCAGCTTCCAGGCGTCTTTTCGATACTTCGTTTCAATAGTCTGCGATAAATGCGTCTGGCTGGTGCGCGACAACTGGGTTGAAAAATCGTTGAAATAGTCGGTGTCGCTGACCCAACCGATATCCGTGCTGGCCGTCCAATGGGGCCCTAACCGGTGTTGATGCCGGTAAGTTGCCCCCAGTCGTGAGCCACCGGTGACAGCATCATTGGGCAGCACTTCCAGTTCAGTGATCCCCTGATATTGTTTACCCAGATAGCGAAACTCACTTTGCAGTTGTACACCACGCCGGCTCATATAGCGTGGTTTGAAAGTAGCATCGAAATTGGGCGCAATATTCCAGTAATACGGCACAGTGAGATAAGTGCCGACGGTATCGGTACTACCGAACTCGGGCAGTAGAAAACCGCTACGGCGATGGTCGCCAAGGGGGAAGCTCAGGTAGGGCATATAAAAAAGTGGTACGCCCATGAATCGCAGTCTGGCATGGCGTGCCGTGCCAGTAGCCGTGTTCTGGTCAAATTCAAACTCAGCAGCTTTCAGATACCAGTCCTCTTTATTCGCCGGGCAGGTGGTAAACCGGGTGGCCTTGAGTTTGATGCGTCCCCTGGAAACAAACACAATGCGTTCGGCGTGTCCCCGGCCTCGACCATTGCGCAAGGTAAAGTCGCCGATATCGCTGAATCCGGTGTTCGATTGCAGATTGAGAAAGGTACTGTTTGAGAAAAAACGATCGCCGCTGAGGTTTTCCATGTGCACATTACCCGTGGCGTCGAGTGTTTGGCGGTTTTTGTCGTAGACCGCCTTGTCTGCCATGATGCGCTGCTCACCCCGAATAATGACGACGTTTCCGCTGAGTGTGATCTTGTCGTTTCTTTGTAATTCAATGCGATCTGCGGAAACATGCATTATATCATCGGTTTTGTTTGCCGCTGACTCAAGCAACGATTCCAGTTTCATGGGATCTGCAGCAATACCCGGGCAAACCGGCAATTCTTCCGCTACGACTTCGAAAGTCAGGAGCAGACTGCCAGCCAGACAAAACAGGCGGAGCGACGGTAATCGGTAAAATGAGCGCATAAACACAGCGAGCGTTGTTGTACGCACTATAAAATTGCATAGAATCAGTGCACCATCAAGCGAAAGCAGGAACTATCATCGGTTTTCCTTTCCGAACCAATAATCTATGTCCCAAAATGTAAGGCAGACACAGCTTCAAAACTGGTTAACCACCTTGTTTGGTAACCGTGCAGCTGACCTGCGCCCAGCATCAAGCGATGCCAGTTTTCGACGTTATTTTCGATTTAATGTTGATGGCGACACCTTTGTGGTGATGGATGCACCACCGGACAAGGAAGATACTGCGTCCTTCCTGCGCATTGCGCGGCGTTTCTACGATATCGGGCTGAACGTTCCCCGTATCGTCGAAACCGATACCGCGAACGGTTTTTTGCTCTTAAGTGACCTCGGTACCGAGGTCTACTTGCCGAACCTGAATAACGATACGGTTGAGCGGCTCTACGGTGATGCCCTGGGTGCCTTGGTGATACTACAGACTGCGACACTCATCGAGCCGGATTTTCTGCCCGACTACAGTGAGCTGCTGTTGCGAGAGGAAATGGAACTGTTTCGTGAATGGTACCTTGGCAAACACCTTTCATTTGCATTGAGTGAAAGTCAGCACGCTGTTCTTGATGGCATATTTACAGCGCTGGTCGAATCTGCTCGCGCGCAGCCCCGGGTCTGGGTACACCGCGACTATCACTCGCGTAATCTCATGATTACCAACAAGAATAACCCCGGAATCCTGGATTTTCAGGACGCGGTACTGGGGCCGGTGACCTACGATCTCGTGTCGTTACTGAGGGATTGCTACATTCGCTGGCCGCGGAATCAAGTGCGCGACTGGGTGATGGGCTACCATCAACTGGCGCAACAGTCCGGTATACCCGTCTGTGATGATGAATCGCAATTTTTGAACTGGTTTGACCGTATGGGGGTGCAACGACACCTTAAAGTCTGCGGTATTTTTGCAAGACTTAACTATCGTGATGGTAAAAGCGAATACCTCGATGAAATCCCACGCGTGCTGGATTACGTCATGCAGGTGTGTCGCACCGATCCGAAGCTATTGCCCCTGGCGCAATTGCTTGACGAACTCGAAGTGGCTGGCGAATGAAGGCCATGATCATGGCTGCCGGCCGCGGAGAACGTATGCGACCATTGACCGACGAATTACCAAAACCGCTGCTGAAAGCGGGTGGCAGGGCACTGATTGAACACGCATTGGTTCACCTAAAAGAAGCCGGTATTAATGAAGTCGTGATCAATCATGCTCATTTGGGACAAAAAATTATCGATTTTCTGGGTGATGGCCGTCGCTATGGGATGACTATTCAGTATTCAGCTGAACCGGATGGGGCACTGGAGACCGGTGGTGGTATTCGGCAGGCTATTGATTTGCTCGATCATGAACCATTTTTAGTCATCAATAGTGATATCTGGACGGATTTTCCATTACAAAAGCTACCAACAAGTTTGGAG
Organism: Acidiferrobacterales bacterium; assembly: GCA_036446455.1. Lineage (GTDB taxonomy): Bacteria > Pseudomonadota > Gammaproteobacteria > Acidiferrobacterales > JAJDNE01 > JAZFSZ01. Next base: position 2,125 of record JAZFSZ010000071.1, on the reverse strand, counting down.
GGGCTGGCGCACCTGGTGTTGGTGGACAACCCGGATCACCATTCGAATGGCGATTTTTATCTTGATGGTGCCAGAGTAAACCTTGATCGGGGTAAAAAGTTAACGTTTAGTGGTATTGGTGTGTACTCGCCGAACTTGTTTAACCATTTACAGCGTGGAAAATATCCATTGGCACCCATATTACGTGACGCTATTGCAAAAAATCTCGTGAGTGGTGAATATTTTAGTGGTAAATGGATTGATGTAGGTACAAAGGAACGTTTAAACGCACTGGAAGCGGCGCTGTCAAACGCATAATTAACTGTGCTCCTTATCCCTGAATAAATATTTTCGCGCTTACACGGCATTAGACGCACCGTATGACCCGTTTTTAGCGCGGCAACCGGAATTTTGGCAAAAGAAAAGGCCGTGAACCGGGGATTTAGCGTACCACTCACCGTTTCCGACCCTGTTTATGTCCAAATCACCCCGGCGAACCGGGGTGATTGGAAATAAAACTACTTACTTGCTCTTCTTGGCTCTTTTCTTAGCCTTTTTCTTTGACTTCTTCTTCGACTTCTTCTTCGACTTCTTCTTCGACTTCTTCTCCGACTTCTTCTTCGACTTCTTCTTCGTTACGCGTTTTTTTGCGCTACGCTTAGCGGCCTTTTTCTTGCCGGCCTTTTTCTTGGTACTTCGTTTCTTTACAGCCATAACGTGCTCCTTACTTTGTGGTTAGAGGTTTTACCAGAGTGCAGGGGTGAAATGAGGCCCCACCGGTAGTTGAAGTGGATCTATACGAGAAATACAGGGAAAAACAGCCCATGGCTGCCTGTTTTGACTTCCATTAGTGAGATACTGAACCTTCGGCTTATTACTTATCGCCGTTTGAGCGAAATAATACAGAGACTCGTCGGTCCTGAATGTCGATACTCGCATTCGGTACAAGACGGTTCTTGTTCTCCTTGGTTGTGAAACCCGTTTCGTTGTTCTGCTTCTGGAGCTTGGTAGCAATCAGCCTTGGCGGATTTGGTAACCCAGACTGTCGCTTGTTATTCTTTCACTCCAAAATTCATTCCCAACTTGCGTTAGTGTGTGTCTAGCACACCCGGCATCCGTGTCAAGACGTAACTCTAATGACAGTTTTTTAAAAAATCAAATTTATTTTACTTATTTTTATTGACACTCAACTCACAAATCAAAAATTTATAAGAATTTTTGATCAACTGCATTTTGAATCGCCACAATTTAGACAAGTCATGCAGCCATCCATCATTATTACTGCTTTGTTCATACACTTGCTGCAGAGTTGTGATTCAGCGGGGAAGTCAGATGGTGTTTCGTCTTCTGAATCGATATTTTTCGTCCTGGATTCAAACTCAGCGCGTTTTTCAGCAAGTATTTCCCTACGATGATCGTCCATTTCTTCGTTTTTAATCATGCCGATCTCCTTGAGATGGCATTCAATTACATCCCCGATGTCCGCAACCAGCGAAGGTATGTACTTTCCTTTCTTGAAATAACCACCGCGGGGATCAAAAACGGAGCGTAATTCCTCTACCAGGAAGGTGACATCGCCGCCTTTGCGGAAAACAGCGGAAATTACGCGCGTCAGTGCGACTACCCACTGAAAATGATCCATGCTCTTGGAGTTGATGAAAATCTCGAAGGGCCGCCATTTTTCGTGGTTCGTGCCTTCATTTAACAGAACATCATTAATGGTGACGTAGAGCGCGTGATCCGTTAGCGGTGTTTTGATTTTGTAAGTATTACCACGCAGGGTATCCGGCCGTTCCAGCTTCTCGTGCATGTGCACGACATTACTTTCTATTTCTGGCTGTGCCTCGTTCTCCTTGGCAACCTCGTAGCCGGTAATTTTCTTGTCAATTTTGATGGTCATAGCGATTTCTCCTGGTGAATCGTTCCCGATCGGGGCATCTGCTGGCTCGGTCTCTATAATTTTCCGTAATAGCCCTCTTTCAGGGCGTCATAGAGATTGGCGGCTGTGTGCAATTCACCGTCATATTCAATTTCATCGTTACCCTTCACCTCTATCACTTCACCGTCCTCAAGTTTAAAACGATAGGTAGTATTTTCGAGGTCCTTTTCTTTTACCAGCACGCCCTGGAAAACCTCGGGATTGAAG
>JAZFSZ010000070.1:0-11170 GCA_036446455.1 Acidiferrobacterales bacterium | reverse complement strand
TTAATCGGGAAAGAAGCACGATTTCACCCAATGTTTGCGGTATTAGTATCTTTCCTGAGTTCCCGTTGGGTTGCCGCATTGTAAGCCAGGAAACAGAAATGCCCTCTAAATAGTGACTAGAAAAAAGTGGAGTCAGAGCCGAGGCTACTGACCCCGTTTTTTCTGGCCGGTAAGTTGGGCTCGCGTCGCCGGTTTTTTAGGAAGGGTGAGGGAACCTCGAAGAGGCAAGGATCGGGTGTCCTGTACGAGTCAAGAACATAGGTAACACAACAGTACAGATACATGGGTTACACTTTTAAAGACCAATAAGGGGTCTTTTTTCCTTTCACCTCACGCATATTGAATCTCCCCAAACGGATGGGGCCAAAGTAGACATCCCAGAGTCCGTCATCGATTTCTTCCAGACCAACGATCTCACCATTCAGTTGGTGTGAGACATAGACATGGCCATTGCCCCGGTATATCACGCCACTGGCACGTACCTGACGTCGCTCAAAGTAATCGGGGTAGACCAACTCCGGCAGACGGGTGGGGTAAGGCCGGGAAGACGATACATAGATCGATGCCGGTGTGTGTTGTCCCAGGGCTTCATGCGGACGCAATTCATTGTATTCAGTTTGGAACCGGTCAAACTGACGCTGCTGTGCCCCAAGCGTGGTCGAGGGTGGATGGGTGGTGGCTTGTTTCAGGGTACGGTGCATACGTTCATGGCGACCGTTTTGTTGTGGTTTCCCGGGGGCAATCCGTTCCGGCACAATTCCGAGTTTGACCCACCAGATGGATAAGCGGGACAAGCCACCCGCGGCACGGGTGGCAAAGGGAACCCCGTTATCGCTGCGAATGCGCTGCGGCAAACCCTGGCGCCGAAACAAACGCGTAAACACACGTTGCGTATCGGCCACCCCGGTATTGGTCAGGCTGTGACAGTCCAGCAAATAACGACTGCGGTGATCCATCACTGTCAGGGGGTAACACCACTGGCCATTGCGGGTTCGAAACTGTCCCTTGAAATCGACACTCCAGCAGTCATTGGGCCGGGTCACCGGGGCAAAGGGTTGGTGTCCAGGGGGAACCCGTTGGCGTGTCTTGCGCGGGTGAACCAAGTGTTCGGCCCGCAAGACATTATAGATGGTGGTCTGCGAGGGGATGACTTCATTGGGAAAGTGTCTCGCCAGCAAGGCTTGTATCTTTTTGGCCCCCGGTACCATGCGGCTGTGGCGACGTAGTTCGATAATGGCCTGGCGCAGACGATACGGCAGGGTGGCCGGATGGGTCCGGGGACGACGGCTTTGTTCGGTCAGGCCATCCAGTCCCGCGTGGCGGTAACGATGTATCCATTTGTACCCGGTCTTGCGACTGATGCCATAGCGATCGCACAATTCCACCATGGTGTTGTGTTGGCGCAGGTGATCGGCAATAAAACACACCTTCTCGTCCATCGGTTTTACCTCGTTCCAGGGCATGGGCACCTCCTGTCTGGTTAGTGCCCACAGGGTAAATCTGTTACCCCTGTATCTGTACTAAAGTGTTACCGATGAATGTAGCTCGTACAGTCCTTTCTTCTTGGTGACTTCTTCTTTAGACAAGTAAAGAAGAAGTCACTGGGCTATCGGGACCAGCTCCGATTAATAGATTTTTAAAACCGCCGCAGGCGGAACCTTACAAAGATAATTAATCGCCATCCGGAGATGGCTCCTACCAGAGGTAGGGGAAACAATCCCGCCGAAGGCGAAGCGACCCCACCCCAAACCCCCGCGTGCTGGCGGGATATATCGGATATCACCTCACCCCACTTTCGGTGATAATACGCCGGCTTTTTCACAGATTACCGGAAATACAACCCATGGATGCACGTGCCCTGAAAACCGAAGAATATTTTATTGACGACGAGCCCTATTACGAGGCCATCGGCGACGAGGTGGAGATCTTCGAATCCGCCTTCCGCCAGAAACTGCCGGTGCTACTGAAGGGACCTACGGGTTGCGGTAAAACGCGCTTTATTGAGCACATGGCCTGGCGCCTGAAGAGACCGCTTATCACCGTCTCTTGTCATGATGATCTCACCGCCTCAGACCTCGTCGGGCGTTACTTGATTAAGGCCGGCGATACCATCTGGGTTGACGGGCCGCTGGCCCGTGCTGTGCGCAGTGGCGCCATTTGCTACCTGGATGAAATCGTCGAAGCCCGTAAAGACACCACCGTGGTGATACACCCGTTGGCCGACGACCGCCGCGTATTGCCAATCGATAAACTGGGTGAAATCCTGGAGGCCTCGCCGGATTTCTGTCTGACGATATCCTACAACCCGGGCTATCAGTCTGTCCTGAAAGATCTCAAGCAAAGCACGCGCCAACGATTCGTCGCACTGGAATTTGACTACCCCAATGCCAAACTGGAAACCAATATATTGGTCAAGGAAACCAATATTTCCCACGAGATGGCGGCCAAACTGGTGAAGTTTGCCGGTATGACGCGCAACCTCAAGGGCAGTGGTCTGGAAGAAGGTGCCAGTACCCGACTCCTTGTGCACGCTGCTCGCCTGATGGGTGATGGCATTTCTCCGGTGACGGCGTGCCGCGCAGCAATCGCTGAGGCATTGACAGATGATCCGGAAATGCTGGCGGCGGTAAAAGAACTCTCTTCTTCGCTCTTCTAGTTTACGACCATGGCAGCACACGATCCGTTAACCCATGCGGAAATCCAGCAACAACTGGATGTCACGCTGGATGTCGAGTTCTCGTTTATCAATACTGAAGATGTGGCGGAGGTGCTTGCCGGTATTGCGCGAGAAGATCAGGACTTCATTATCAGTTGGGTGCAAAAGATTGCTGCCACCAATATACAATTATCCCATCAATTTATTATGGGCGCGATTGATGCGCTGGACAAACTCGAACCACAGGTGATCGAATCCTGGGCGTTACATGCCATGGATATCTACGATGTGCGAGGCATGCACCCGGCAATGGAAGTGATCCGCAATGTTGATGAGTTTATTCAAACCGCTCATGAACGCGCCGCTGGCGCGCTTTTTGAGGACGAGGCGGGTGTACTACTGCATTTCGCCCACGGTTTATCCGGACGCCAACTCAAGATTGAGGAAAGTGATACCGCCTATACCGATAGCGAGACACTTTTTCTGCCTACCATAATGGCGCGTCTACAAAGCAGTAAAGAAAACTTTCTCATCTATAAAATTATGGTGGCCTACCTGTGGGCGCAGACGCGATTCGGAACCTTCAGGCTAAATCTGCAATCGATGTGCGACGAACAGACTCATTCACAGAAATTCCTGCTGCTGTTTCATGCTCTGGAAACAGTGCGACTCGAAGCCTGTATCAAACGGGAATTGCCCGGACTTTATCGCGAGCTCGTCCGCATTCGGTCTGAGTTGGGTGAACCAGCGCTCGACAACAAGTGGCACACTATTCGTACCACACTCGAACAACCGGACACGTCAGCGATCGATGTCGTTGCACTGACGGGCGAATATGTAGGAAAAATCGATATCCCCGCGCCCGCGTTTTACCAGGGCGAACTGAGGTTCGATAGCGTAATTGAATGTAAGACCGCCCGCATCGAAAAAGAAAAAGCGTCCTTTCGTTATTCCTTGCGCCAGATACTGGAAGAGATATCGCGTGAAGACGAGGCCGAACCTGATAGTGAAACACCGTTCGACACAAAACACATACCCGATCCCACGGTACCAGAGGGATTTACGATCGAATTAACGCTGGACGACAAACCCATCCAACCGCCGGACCATGTTCGCGACACCATGACCTCGATTATTCTCGATCTCGGCGATATTCCTGACGAGTATCTTGTACCTGCCGGACCCGGTGAGTACGACCCGGCACTGTTTCAGGATCGCGAGGCTAATCCTGACGACGTCTGGCAGGGCACCTACCACGAAGAAGGCGCGTTTCTCTACGACGAATGGGATTGTCGTCGCCAGCACTATCGCAAGCACTGGTGCGCGGTGCGCGAAAAGACGATAACCCCGGTCTATGACGATTTCGTCAATAACACGCTTCACAAATACAGCGGTTTAATTAAACATTTGCGCAAGACCTTTGAGGCCATGCGTGACGAAGACCGCGTTCTCAATCGTCAGCCCTGGGGCGACGATATCGACATCGACGCGCTGGTCCAGGCCATCGCCGAGGCGCGCGATGGCAGCGAGATGTCAGATAGCGTATTCACCCGTCGGCACCGTACCGAGCGCAATATTGCCGTCATTTTTATGGTCGATATGAGCGGCTCTACCAAGGGCTGGATCAATGACGCCGAACGCGAGTCCCTGATCCTGATGGCCGAAGCTCTGGAGTCTCTGGATGATCGCTATGCGATTTACGGCTTTTCCGGCATGGCACGCAAGCGTTGTGAAATTTACAAAATTAAAGGCTTTGATGAAAAGTATGATGATGAAATCAAAGCTCGCATCAGCGGCATTAAACCGCAGGACTATACACGCATGGGCTTCGCCATTCGTCACCTGACGCATTTGCTGCAGGAGGTCGACGCCCGCACGCGCGTCCTGATTACCATTTCTGACGGCAAACCGGATGATTACGACAACTACCGCGGGCAATACGGTATCGAGGATACGCGCCGGGCTTTGATCGAAGCGCATCGTGTCGGCATCCACTCCTATTGCATTACCATCGACAAGGAAGCGAAGGATTATTTACCCTATATGTACGGCGATGCGGCTTATACGGTAATCGATGACATTTCCCGCCTGCCTCTGAAGGTGTCCGATATTTACCGGCACCTCACTACTTGACTGAAAATGTTAATTGATTCGGAAATTGTTACTTTTTTCATCAGGCACAATGCATTATCATTACTGACAGTGAATCGACAAATTAACGAGACCGTAAAATGAAAAAAACCGGCGTCTTTTTATTCGTTGCCAGCCTGATCTTCCTGATTTCTGCTGTTCACAACACAGCGAATGCCGCAAGCCAGAAAGAACTGCGAAGCAAGGCGTACTACACCGTCAAGATATTCAAGCGCAAAGACCCGGGTATCAGCCGCTTTTTTAGGCGCTCTTACGCGTATGCTGTATTTCCCACCGTCGGCAAGGGCGGTATCGGTATCGGTGGCGCCTACGGCAAAGGTGCGGTTTATCGCAACGGGCGTTTTATCGGTACGGCCAAGCTAGTCCAGATCTCTATTGGATTCCAGTTAGGCGGGCAGGCTTATCGTGAAGTTATATTTTTCCAGACCAAATCGGTTTTTCGCCGATTCGTAAACGGTAAATTGAAACTTGGGGCTCAAGTATCGGCCGTAGCCGCTAAAAAAGGCGCTGCTGCCAGTGCAGCCTTTGACCATGGCATCGCTGTTTTTACCATGACCAAGGGGGGGTTGATGTATGAAGCAACTGTGGCAGGACAATCATTCAAGTACAAAGGTCACCGCTAGCCGGTAGCAACAGTCACCCGGTTTCCACTGGCCACGACACAATGCGGTCTTGCAGCTCCGAATCATCCACATAGCGTTCCGAGACTACCTTGCCCCGCACCGAGATACCGGCCTGGTGAACGGAGTCGGGAGTTCCTGTTATCAGCGGATGCCAGTGTGGCAATGATTTACCGGTGGACAGCAGGCGATAGGCACAGGTAGGCGGCAGATAGGAATAGTCACTCAATGATTCGGCATCGAGCACGAAACAGGCGGGCACACGCTGCTTTCGATTCGTATAGTCACCGCAGCGGCAAGTATCGGTATCAAGCAGCTTGCAGGCAACATTAGTAAAGAATACTTCACCGGTATCATTATCTTCCAGCTTTGTCAGGCAACAACGACCACAACCGTCACATAACGATTCCCACTCTGCTTCGTCCATATCATGCAAGGATTTGCTTTCCCAGAACGCATTCATCTTTTTAGCAGACCGCGTTAGATGGATCGCTGCACCTGAAGTTGATTGTCATGCGGGTGTTGATGACCGCCGCTGCCAATTAGCACAAAAACTCCAAAGGCGATGGCAATGACGCCGACGAATTTTCTAAACAGGCTGTTGCGTGCAGTACGGCTCAACCAGGAACCCGCGACGCCCATGGCCATGAGCATGGGCAGGGTACCGGCACCAAAGGCCAGCATTATCGTGGCACCCTCTCGTGGACCGCCGGCCACCAGCGCCCAGGTAAGCATGGCGTAGACCATGCCGCAAGGCAGCCAGCCCCAGAGCAGTCCGACAAGCGCCGCCTGACCGGTGGAACGAACTGGTAACAAACCGCGCCCGAGCGGCTCAATACGCTTCCACAACACGGCACCGGCCTTTTCAAGCCAGGTCAGCCCCATCCACCAGCCGCCAAGATACAATCCCAGCGCAATCATAAAAAAGGAGGATACGTATTTACCAATGGGTTGCAGGTGTAGCGGTGAACTGGCACCAATAGCATAAAGACCCACCACACCGGCGATGGCGCCAGCAATGGAGTAGCTCGCCAGGCGGCCCGTATTATAGGCTGATATAAAGGGCAGCATACGCCAACGCGATTTCTGTACCTGTGGATCGATGCCCATGGTCAGCGCGCCGACAATGCCGCCACACATACCTACACAATGGCTGGACCCCAGCAGACCGGTAAAAAAGGCAGTTGCCACGGAGAGTTCCAGTGTCATGGTTGTAGTTGGCTGGGCCCGTCAGGCCGGATTCGGCAGCAGGGAGACAGACTCGCCATTAGGTAACTTTATCTCGCCAATCAATCTCCAGTCCTTCGATTCCAGCTGCAAGTGCCAGCGGCCTGGCGCCATGGGTTTAAACAACGCGTAATAGCGACCATCGGGCAGGTGCTGCAGGGTCAGATCCTGGTCAAATCCGGCGCGGGTGGCATGCAACAAACGCAAGCGCAAAATATCAGAGTCTATTTTGTTCGCTTTCATTTTGAATAAAACGGTGACCTTGCCATTGTCAAGATCAAATTCCGCGACGGCGGCCAATCCCTTTCTCGCTGCGTTGATATCGCGAGTGAGTACGCGATTTATTTCCTTGCCGCGCTTGTAATAATCATCCGCAACAAGGCCGTCATTGGATACGATGGCCAGGGTAATCAGAATAACACCCATCACCAGGGCCGAGGCCGGAATCAGGATTATCATCCAGACGTAAGGTTCCTGATACCAGCGGCGCTCCGGGCCTCGATTCACCGGTGGCCTCCCGCCGGACCCAGGAAGCGGGCATCCTCTTCGGCTTTGAGTTTATTGTTGTCCCTGGCCAACAACTGGAACTGCACCTTGGTAGAACGCCTGGTGAGGTCCGTCGGGTCGGCGATTAACCTTACCGGCAACTCGATAACCTCACCGGACGCGACCCGGATCACACGTTTGCCGGCGTCCAGCTTGAGGTTCGTAATTCCCGAGGCGCTCAGTGAATATTCGTGGTTTTTATTGTCCATGTTCATAATTTTAATCAGGTACACGTTCTCTATAAGTCCTTCGTTGTTTTCTCGATAAAGTACGATACGGTCACGGATTACGTCGAGTTGTAACGGTACACGCGTCACCATGGAATAAACCAACGCCGACGTCGACAGCAGCAATATAACCGCATAAACAAATACCCTGGGTCGTAACACACGGCTTTCTTTGTCGTGCAGCGAATTTTCCGTGGTGTAGCGTATCAGACCGCGGTCATAGCCTATTTTATCCATGACCTCATTGCACACATCGATGCACGCCGCGCAAGCAATGCACTGGTATTGAAGACCATTGCGAATATCGATGCCGGTCGGGCACACCTGGACACATAGTGTGCAATCGATGCAATCCCCCAATCCTTTTACTTTCGGGTCTTCATCCTTGCGGCGGGAACCGCGGGTTTCGCCTCGTTGTTCGTCATAGGAAATTATCAGTGTGTTGTTGTCGAACATCGCACTCTGAAAGCGTGCGTAGGGGCACATGTAGATACAAACCTGCTCGCGCAAGAACCCGGCGTTGCCCCAGGTCGCGAGGCTGTAGAAGAAAATCCAGAAGGCTTCCCATGGGCCCATGTTCCAGACCATGAGCTTTCCCCACAGGCCCTGAACAGGGGTGAAATAACCAACAAAGGTAAAGCCGGTATAAAGCGCCAGCAATATCCACAAGCTGTGTTTCGTGCCCTTGATGACCAGCTTGCGTGCGGACCACGGCGCCTTGTCGAGTTTCATTTGCTGCGGGCGATCACCCTCGATCTTGCGCTCTATCCACAGGAACAGCTCGGTCCACACAGTCTGCGGGCAGGCGTAACCACACCACAGACGGCCGGCAATGGCAGTAAAGAAGAACAGGGACAAGGCGGCAATAATGAGCAGTGCCGCCATGTAGAAGAAATCCTGTGGCCACAGGGTCAGCCCGAAGAGATAGAACTTGCGTTCTGGCAGATCGAATAATACCGCCTGGCGTCCGCCCCAGCTAAGCCACGGCACTAGGTAATACAGCCCCAACAGCACAAACACGCCGGTGGTTCGCCAAAACGCAAAAATACCGTGCACCTGCCGTGGGTAAATTTTCTCGCGCTTGGCGTAGAGAGAGGCCGCTTCAGTGGATTTCACCTTTGTGTTTTCGGATCCAGACATAATTAGTTGATTCTAATATAGAGTCAAAATGACAAACCAATCCAATAAACGGGGGCTCCCCGTTCCTGATGAAATAATTCAGCTGGCCTGTTAAATCAAGTTTGGCTTTCAGGCTGCCGCCGCTCGCATGGCCGCTGAAAATAACAGGTCAAAACGCAGGACGAGGAGGTCAGCAGCCAGAACAGGAAAAACCCGATGGTGTAGGCCCCGAGACGACTGAGGTCCGCAAATCGCGTATCCATGAGCAACACCTGGGGGTCAAAGGCGGTAAAAAACAAAATAGTCGCCGCGCCCGCCATCAGAAACGAGGGCCACAGAATCGCAATGACGCGCTGGATTTTGGGTGTCTGCATGATACATAAGACTCGCAGTTTGTATGGAGAATTCCATACGCTACCGGAGTCTTACCGGGCAAACAAGATGTCTGGTTTGCGCCCGCCACCCAATGCCTGATAAATATACCTACCTCTCCTGCGACAATCTATAAACGTAGGCCGCCAGCAAATGCACCTTGTCCTCACCGAGGAATTCCCGATGTGGCGGCATCCGCCCTTTCCGGCCTTCAGCAATAGTACGTTTTACCGATTTCTGTGAACGACCGTGTAGCCACACATCATCTGTCAGGTTCGGCGCACCCAACGCGTAATTGCCGGTCGCATTGGCACCGTGACAGGCGCTACATAACTGCTGGAACGTGACTTTGCCCTGACTGGCGGCATGTTCATTGACCGCGCGACCCGACAGACCCAGAACATATTCGGTAACGTTGAACAGGCCTTCTTCGCCCAACACTGCACCCCAGGGCGGCATGGTACCGGCACGTCCATCGAGAATGGTCTGCTTGATTTGCTGCGGCTTACCGCCGTACAACCAGTCGCTATCGCGCAGATTCGGGAAGCCACCCGGCAGGCCGGCGGCATCCGATCCGTGACACATCGAGCAATAGTTAATAAACAGGCGCGTCGCCGTCTTCATGGCCTCGGTATCTTGCGACAGTGCCGAGATATCCTGTTGCAGCCAGGCGGCATAGAGCGGACCAAACTTCTCGTCGGCCTTTTTTATTTCATGTTCGTACTGCCCGATCGAAGTCCACCCCAGCACGCCGGCCCAAGTGCCGAGGCTGGGATAAAGCACCAGATATCCGATACCAAAAAACAGAGTGATATAGAACAGGTTGAGCCACCACTTGGGCATAGGATGGTTCAGCTCCTGCAGGTCTTCATCCCAAACATGTCCTGTCGGTGTGTCCTCTTTGCCAGCCTCAACGTTGTCTCTGGCTACCCACCAGATAAGCCAGAAACAGAAAATAATACCGCCAATAACTCCGATGCTGATAAACCAGTTCCAGAAGCTACTTTCAAAATCAGCCATGGTTATTGTCTCCGGAGTTTTCCGAGGGATTGATATATTCCTCATCTTCAAGCGGCATCTTGGCGGCGTCGCGGAAGGCCTCTTTGCGTTTTCCGCTCCAGGCCCAGATTATGATACCCACGAAAACCGCAAACATGACTACGGTCCAGATGGAATGAAGCATGACCTGATCCATATTCTTACCTCCGGCTCGTAATTGACCGGCCGAGACCTTGCAGGTAGGCCACCACCGCATCCATCTCGGTCTTGCCTTCCAGCTTCGCCGGGGCCTCCTCGATCTGCTGATCGCTATAAGGGTGTCCCAGAATGCGCAACACGCGCAACTTGGTCCTGATATCACTGGTATCCAGTGTGTTCTCTTCCAGCCACGGATAACCCGGCATAATGGACTCCGGTACCACATCGCGGGGATTAGTCAGATGCACCCGGTGCCACTCGTCCGAATAACGCCCGCCGACGCGATGCAGGTCGGGTCCGGTACGCTTGGAGCCCCATAGAAACGGTCGGTCATAGATAAACTCGCCGGCAACCGAATAGTGACCATAGCGTTCGGTCTCGGCACGGAAGGGGCGAATCATCTGTGAATGACAACCTACGCAGCCCTCGCGAATATAGATGTCGCGCCCGGTCAGTTGCAGGGCGGTATAGGGCTTGAGTCCCGTCACCGCTTCCGTGGTCGACTTCATGAAGAACAACGGCACAATCTCGACCAGCCCGCCGATACTGATAATAATAATCACCAGCACTATCAGCAGACCTACATTCGTTTCTACTTTTTCATGTCCACTCATGGCTCTATCTCCTTAATGCGCTGGCGCTGGAATGACAGCTTCCACCGGTCTGGCGCCGGCGATGGTCTTCCATACGTTGTAGGCCATGATCAACATGCCGATCAGGAAGGACAACCCGCCGAGGAAACGTACGATATAGAACGGGTGCATGGCCTGCACGCTTTCGACAAAGCTGTAGGTCAGGGTGCCGTCGGGATTGACCGCGCGCCACATGAGGCCCTGCATAATGCCGGACACCCACATGGAAGTGATATAAAGAATGATTCCGATAGTCGCCATCCAGAAGTGGGTCTCAATCAGCTTCACACTGTATATCTCACGCCCGAACAGTCGCGGGATCATGTAATACATGGCGCCCATGGAAATCATCGCCACCCAGCCTAGCGCGCCGGAATGCACGTGACCAATGGTCCAGTCGGTATAGTGAGACAGCGCATTGAC
>JAZFSZ010000069.1:0-4489 GCA_036446455.1 Acidiferrobacterales bacterium | reverse complement strand
AGAAAAAATCAAACTGGTATCCAGTGCCGGGACCGGTCACTACTACACCACGACCAAGAACAAGCGTACTCAGCCGGACAAGATGGAAGTGAAGAAATTCGATCCGCGTGTACGCAAACATGTGATATACAAAGAAGCGAAGATTAAGTAAAAACCGGCCCGCGAGAGCGGAGCGCCTGACGGGGCCGGGTTTTAAGCCGCCACCTCCCAGAGAATAAAAACAAAGCGACCCCGCGCTGGTGTCATTCAGTACCCATTTATATTATCAAGGTGGTGGCCCCCGGCCCGCGAGAGCGGAGCGCCTGACGGGGCCGGGTTTTAAGCCGCTATTCCAGGGCCTAATTGATGAACAGGCTGTTTGCGCATCCTCCAAGTTTCGATCAAAGAATCAAAAAGCCCGGCACCGAGCGAACCAAATTGGTTAATCGTGGCCGGGCTTTTTTACGCTTGTAAACTTCGTACTGTTAAAAAATTTTAGATCGCTTTCTTTTGCGTCACTAAATCTGGTTAGTGAATGCTGGCGCTGCTGAATTACATTGAGATTCAATTCGGGATGGTCCCTGACAGTTTGGCGATAAAGGCAGTATTGGCAGATAGCTCCAGCGAGCTGGTCCATTTATACGCCAGATTGATTGTCTCGGCGCAAGCATAGACACCATGACCGCGTACCACAGTAATACGGTGCCTCGCCAGCGAGCGGCTTACTTGCCCGGGCGATTCGTCCAGGTAATCCTGATACGGAATATTGAGAACCGGCACGCGCTGGAAATAGTAGGCGCCTTCGAAGTCAGGAGGCACAAAATCTTTGCCGTCCATGGTAATGGCGACCGTGTTGGGGCCATGGCTGTGCAGCACACAGCGAGCGTCAGGATTCGATCGATAGACGGCGATATGCAACGGGGCGTCCAGCGACGCTTTCTCGCCCACAAATCCGTCGATGCTGCAGGCGACCAGATCCGCTTCAGTCAGGGTGTCAGCACAGGCGCCGGTAGGGGTGACCCAGACCGCATCGCCGTTGCGGATGGAGGCATTGCCGCTATGGGAATCGTTTAGCCCGTACTGCCGTAGCCAGCGATAGGTTTCGACCAGTTCCTGTTTCTGAGTCATGCGAATAATACCGGGCGTGGTAACGTCTTTGTTGCCAATAATTGACGAAAGCGGTTTAACTACCTCGGTCGACTTTATCACTTATATATACATATACGTGAATTTCTGCGATAAATAGGCACCGTATTGTTAGTCGATTCAGGTGCATTGTGTATTCTCTCGATCAACAAGTGTTGCGAACCGATGCCGCCGGCATGCCGCTGGAATGGATCAATTTCCGTGATGCGGTCCGTATCTATTATCTGGGCCAGGTGGCTTACGCCATGGGCTGCACCCTCTACCGAATTCATGGTGGCGTGAATGCACACACCGGCAAGCGCAGCGTGCTTGAAATCAATTCCATTATCGCGACTGTTGGCAACGTCCATGCGTTGCAGAAATCTCGCCGCAACTACACACCACCGCTGAGTAACCAAGCGTTATTTTCACGCGATGCGCGTTTGTGTCTCTACTGCGGTGAGAAGTTTCCGCAGCGACTTTTGTCGCGGGACCACGTCAAGCCTCTCAGCCGGGGTGGTTCCGATGCGTGGAACAATGTGGTAACGGCTTGCAAGCGTTGCAACAACCACAAAGCGGGGCTAACGCCCGAGCAGGCGGGAATGGAGTTATTGGCAATTCCTTTTACGCCGACTCACGCGGAGTTTGTCTACCTGCAGGGAAAACAGGTACTGGCTGACCAAATGGAATTCCTGTTGGCACATTTTCCGCGCACCAGCCCACTGCACCAGCGACTCAGTAACCGAATCAATATCTAAGTGTTAAACGACCGCTGGTACGAGTGTGTAGGTCCGCATCTTCATCGAAAAATCTGTCAGCGCCTTGATGCCAGTGGCTTCCGCCTGGCGGCACCACTCTTCCAGCGCCCTTAACAGATGTTCCTGGGATGCCGCTGATTGCTCCCAGATATTCTGTAGTTTTTGCTTCATTTCGTAGACAGTATTCAGTGTGGCATGGTATTTCAGCACACTGTGCAGACGCTCACGGTTTTTCCGGTTAAGGTGTGCCATTTCCTTTTTCATCAAACGACGCGCGTGTTTCAGCAGCGCCCATTTCGCCTGATGCCGGCGATCGGCCTTGTGCAGTTCTTCACGATGCACCAGACGCGTCACGTCGCGTGAGAAGCACACCATGATCTGGAAGCGGTTGCGCACCACCGCCCTGACCGTGTCCAGGTCGAGGTGTTGTTTGGCGGGGTTGGAAACAAGCTGCGGCGGCAGTTTTTTAACCTTTGCCAATCCAAGCATTTGCAGCAGGCTGATGTACAGCCAACCAATGTCGAATTCCCACCAGTGCGCTGACAGTTTGGCCGAGCTGGCGTAGGTATGGTGATTATTGTGAAGCTCCTCACCACCGATCAAAATACCCCAGGGTACGATATTGGTGCTGGCGTCCCGGGTTTCGAAGTTGCGGTAACCCCAGTAGTGACCGATGCCATTAATCACACCGGCGGCCCAGAACGGGATCCACGCCATTTGCACCAGCCAGACAATTGCACCGGCCGGAAGGCCAAAAAGCATCACATCGATGCCGAGCATTAGTACGATTCCCAACCAGTTGTGGCGGCTGTACAGGTGCGACTCAATCCAGTCGTTGGGCGTGCCAGTGCCATACTTGTCCATGGTTTCCTGGTTGCGTGATTCCTGACGGTAAAGAAGGGCGCCGGTCCAGAGTACGCGATTCAGGCCCTTTTGTTTGGGGCTGTGGGGATCATCCGCTGTTTCGACCTTGGCGTGGTGCTTGCGATGAATCGCCGCCCATTCCTTTGTCACCGTGCCTGTCGTCAGCCACAGCCAGAATCGAAAAAAGTGACTGACAGCCGGATGCAACGTGAGTGCCCGGTGGGCCTGATGTCGATGCAGAAAGATGGTGACGCTGACAATGGTAATATGGGTAAGCCCGAGTGTGGCTAGCACAGTGGCCCACCAGGAAAGATTCAGTAAACCGTCGTACATATATAGGGAATAACCTCTAATCGGGTTTCAGATTGTTGCTAAAAATAGACCATAAAAATGGTCATTAAGGAATAATGGTTAATATGGAGCTAAAAATAGTTTGCGCAAGTCTTAATTCCTTTTCACCGGAAAATAGAAGGTAGTGCCCAGACCGACGACACCTGCGCTGGCGGCCGACGCCATTATCGAGCTGGTTGATCGGCCTGCCCGGCCGATCGTGCTGATTGAGCGCAAGAATCCCCCGTACGGCTGGGCCATCCCGGGTGGTTTTGTGGATATTGGCGAGGCGGTCGAGCACGCGGCCCGACGCGAGGCGCTGGAAGAAACCGGACTCACGGTAAGACTGCGTGTGTTGTTGGGTGTGTATTCAGACCCCTCGCGCGATGCCCGTGGCCATACGGCAACTGTCATCTATATTGCCGAAGCAAAGGGGGAGCCCGTGGCAGCGGATGATGCCGCGGCGGTAGGTGTTTTCAGTCTGGATACGCTGCCAGCGGTGCTGGCATTTGATCATGCCTCGGTGCTCGCAGACTATCGACGCTTTCGCGAACAGGGTGTGCTTCCCGCGCCGGCGGAATAAGTTTTAGCTCTTCCTGATAGCTTGTAAGTAGACTACCGCGATCCCGTCGTGTCGCCTATTCTGTCATTCCCGCATGACCAGAACGAAGTAAAGCACCTTCCTATAGTTCTGTGGAATAAACACAGAGGTCGCCAAGGCGCAAAGGATGCAGAGAATAATATAAGTAAAAGAGATATTTCGCTTTCTCTGCGATCTTTGCGTTCTTGGCGTCGCTTCCAGGGTGTGAAGGCTTGCTGAATGTAACTGGATTTTGACACAGGATCTGGAAAATGGTGCGCGCCCTATCGTGTTCTGCACATTACTACACAGGTTCGATAAGGATTTTGCGGGACAGCAGCGAGCTCAAGCGGGCAAAAAAAGAGCCCGCACTAAGGCGGGCTGAGGAGGGGAAATTCTTATTGGTATTATACGCCTTATTTCGGCTCAGGGACGGATGTACGCAAAGCCTTTTTTCTGCAGCTTGGCGATTTCGGCAACACCGCTCGGTACCATGTCCGTGTTCGGGTCATAGCCAAAGAGTTGGTTTATATCCAGCTTCTTGCCACGAATGGTGTTGGCACACAACTGGAACTTAACGCCCTGATCTTTCAGCTTAATTATGGTGTTCTGCAGTTTCAGATCATTATTAGCAAACTTCAACATGGTGTAGCCCTTACCGTGCATCACTATGCGCAGGTCCAGCTTCTTGGCACCGACAGCCTTGATGTGGTTGTTGATGTTGCGCAGCATGCCCTTCTGGCGTTTAGGATTGTCATAGTTCAGGTGATAAACCACTTTCTGCTTACGATAACCTTCGTAATCGGAAGAAAACCACCCGGCCGTAGCACTGGTGGCGCTGAAACCGAAGGTA
>JAZFSZ010000068.1:0-18932 GCA_036446455.1 Acidiferrobacterales bacterium | reverse complement strand
GAGAATTGCGCCGTCCGGATTGCGAGCAATAAAACCGTCATCCACCAATTCCTTGATCACGGCAGCAAAAGCGGTATCACTGGCGGCAGCGACAATTGAAACGATAAAAACAACAACTAACGCGAGTTTGTAGCGACCACTGTAACTGAGCAACCTTTTATACAGCTGCAGGCCGCTAATCGCTGGTTGTGAATCGGTCACCAGGGTCAATTACTGGTGGCGGGTTTCTGAGTGGCGAAGGTCAGGCGCGAGTATCCCAGGCGTCGTGCCGCCTCCATGACAGCGATCACCGCTTCATGTGGGGCCTTGCCATCTGCATGAATAATGATAACGGGATCTTTCATTTTACCGGCAAGGCGCAGCATGGCGCCGCGCAACGTGTCGAGTGAACTGTCTGCCAGCTGTTTATCGCCCAGGTAATAATGCCCCTTGGCATCAATCAGAATACGTATGTTGTGTTCGGTGACCCTGGTTTTCGCTGACGCTTCCGGCAGGCGAATACGCAGCTGCGTTTCTTTGGAAAAACTGGTTGTCACCACCAGAAAGATTAACGTCATCAGCATAACGTCAATCAAGGGCACAAGATTCAGTTCTGGCTCATCGCTGCGGCTCGGTTGAAATTTCATTTAGTCTTGCTCCCGCTCACCGTGCAGGATTTCGGTAAGTTTGATCACGTCCTGCTCCATGTCCAGCAGCAGTTCATTGACACGACCCCGAAGGTAGCGATAGGCCATAATACTGGGTATGGCCACGGCGATTCCAGCCGCCGTTGTCACCAGCGCAGTGGCAATGCCCCCTGCCACCACCGCCGGGTCGCCGATACCCTGGGTGCTGATGCCGGCGAACATATCAATCATACCGATCACCGTTCCGAACAAGCCCATAAAGGGGGTGATCGAGGCGATGGTGCCGAGGGTATTGAGAAAACGCTCCAGTTCCGGCACCACGTGACGACCGGCATCTTCGACAGCTTCGCGAATGATTTCGCGGTCGTGATGACGGTTTATCAGGCCTGCGGCGAGGATTTTGCCGAGGGGCGAACTGTTTCGCAGCAGCTCAATGCGCGCATCATCCAGCTCGTTCAATTCCAGCCATTGCTGGACTTGCGGCAGCAAACTGGACGGTGTGACATATTTTTTTTGCAGGGACCAGAAACGCTCTCCAATAATGGCCATGGCAGCAATAGACGACAGAATGATGGGCCACATCACCCAACCGCCAGTTTTTATTAATTCAAACATTAATATATTAGTATCCGACAACTCGACTGGAGGCTTAATTTATCAGACCTTCCTGTCAGAACAAAACCGGACCATTCCCGGCTCAACAGATTTACTCAGTTAAACCAGTAGCGCCGTTTTTGTTGGCGGTAGATGGCGATTTTCCTGTCCTTGCTGCTGAACGTGATTTCGACAGCACCGGTTCGCGGCGATATCAGCATTTGACTGCCTGAACGGACATAACGACTAAACACTTTGCGGTTGGGGTGTCGATATCGATTGCGATAACCTACTGGAAACAGCACTATTTCTGCCCGAACATTATCAATAAAATCAGTGGTGGACGATGTTCGGCTGCCGTGGTGCGGGACAATGAGGACGTCGGACTTGAGATCAGACCCGGATTGCTCGATCAGCCAGGCCTCACGTTCACGCTCGATATCGCCCGGTATCAATGCGCTTCCAGCCGCAGCAGTTATTTTTAGCACACACGAATTATTGTTCTTGTGAGTGCGGTCTCGGGATAGCGGGCTCAATATTTCGAATCGCACCCCATCCCATTGCCAGTGTTGCCCCCGATGACAGTGTTGCCCGCGCGGGAATCGTGCCGGCACACTGCTCAAGATTCTGTCAACCTTGATCCCGGCCAACAGCGAATGGGCACCGCCCGCATGGTCGTTGTCGCCGTGACTGATGATCATGGTGTCAATACGTCGGCGCCCGATATGACGCAGGTACGGCAATACCACTGCACGACCAGTATCAAAAGATTTACTGAAACGTGGACCGGTATCATAAACCAGTAGATGTCTGCTTGTTTGCACCACCACCGCGAGCCCCTGCCCGACGTCCAGCATGGTAAGGCGGTATTCGCCCGGCTTGGGAATATCTGTTGACGTGAATATAATTGGCAGGAAGGCCGTCATTCCCAGCCAGCGTGCGGGAAATCCGCGAGGCAAGAGTATCAACACGGCACCGGCAGCTGCAGCCAGTGCAATAGGTAACGATATGGCGCTGGCGTAAACGGGCGTCTTGTCGCTCAACCAGGTTAGCCCCGACCACAGGCCATGGAGGGTCGCATCGGCAAGTGAAAGCAGGCCCACTGCAATCGAATCAGGCAACAGGAGGGTTGCAACCGCTGCCATCAAGGTGGCTGGTACCACCACAAAACCAAACACGGGTACGGCGACAAGATTGGCCACCGGGGCGACCAGTGAGGCTTGCTGAAATAAATAAAGCGTGAGCGGAACCATGCCGACGGCCAACGCCCATTGAATCCTGACCAGTTTGAACAACTTGTTATCTCGTGCGTGCCTGCCTTGTAATACCATCAGGATCAGGCCGACTGCACCAAAGGACAACCACAGCCCCGCACCCATAACGGCCAGGGGATCAAACAACAATATGGCCAATAGCGCACTGCCAATCACCATGGAAGGCTGAAACCGTCGTAGAAGAAACAGGCTGCCCAGTACCATAACCAGCATAATCAGGGCGCGCTGCGTGGGCAGGGAGAATCCGGCAAGACCGGCATAAAACCAGGCGGCGGTCATGGCCCACAGGGCAGCGAAACGGGGTGCGGCCAGATATAAAGTGGTGATGCCGGGAAGTGACCACAGCCAGCGGAAAACAAAAAATGCAACCCCTGCAATTATGCCGATATGCAATCCGGATATTGCCACCAGGTGGCTTGTCCCCGTATCACGAAGCAGGTTCCATTGCGGTTGTGTCAACAGGTCGCGATTTCCTGTCGCCAGCGCAATCAGTATACCCTGATACGGGCTATCCGGCAGCAGCGTCTGAAAACGGGCGGCAATTTCTACTCGCGCACGGTTAAAACTCCAACCATCAGCCGCCGCATTCAACCGCTGCGCTTCGCGCACGTAACCCCGGGCTCGAATCCGTTTTTGAAATAAATAGGCTTCATAGTCAAAGCCACCCGGATTCTGGAAGCCGTGGGGTCGTTTTAACCGCACCAGCAGGCGCCACTGTTCACCAATTTCAGGCCGGTCGTTGCGTTGATAAACACTTAGCTGGATACGGTGCGGGACTTTTATTGTTTTATCATCAAGACTGGCGGAGGCAACCAGAAACTCGAATCGGCTGCTGTTTCCACTTAACCGCGGTAACGAGTCGACATGACCCACCAGCCAGATATCGCGTCCCTCGAAACGGGATGCAAGTTCATCGCTTAATATCAAACCGGCACGAAAGCTGGTCCAGACAACACCAGCAACCAGAAACGCTGCCAACAACAAACTCAACCGTGCTACGGGGAATCGGTATAAAAGCGCAGGCAAGGGAACCAGTAACACAGCCCACCAGAGCGCGGGAAGTGTGGACAGTTGCTGGACCAGGAGAATACCGGCGAGAAATGCCAGGGCATATCGAAGCATTGTCAGCCTCCCTGCTAACGCTAGTACGAATCAACGGTTAACTATACACTAGAGGCCATACAGGGAAACCGGCACCAGACCGGTTGTTTTGTCCACAGGACTGGCGGCTGAGTTTCGATTAATGGGGTAGTCGTTACAAGAATCATGGCTCGTAAATTTATCAAGCGCTTCATGCCAGACGTTCACAGCGTTCGCAATCACAGACTCCTACAGATTTATGGTACCCTGCTGCACAACCCCAATCTGTGGCATCTCAATCGCTACTCGGTGTCCAGTGCCTTTGCTATCGGTCTGTTTATGGCCAGTATGCCGATTCCGTTCCAGATGATACCCGCCGCATTAATGGCAATTCTCGTACACGCCAATTTGCCGATATCAGTGGCATTAGTCTGGCTCAGCAATCCAATCACCATGCCACCCTTTTTCTATTTTTGTTACAAGGTTGGCGCCTGGTTACTGCAGGTTCAACCCCATCCATTCAAGTTTGAAATTTCCTGGGACTGGCTAGTACAACAACTGGCACAGGACTGGCAACCCTTCTTGCTCGGTTGCTTTGTCGTCGGAACCGCGTTGTCACTTATGGGGTATTTTGGCATGCGCATCTTTTGGCGCTGGCATGTAGTACGCGAATGGGAAGCCCGCAAGACAAGAAGAAACACCGCTAGGCGGTAGTCAGTACGCCATCCTCAAGTTTCAACACCCGATCCATTTGCGATGCCAGCCTGGTGTCGTGGGTCACAATAACGATACTGGTTTTCAGTTCCTGGTTCAGCTCCAGCATCAGATCATACACGCCTTCAGCCGTTTGCCGATCGAGATTCCCGGTAGGTTCATCTGCCAGTATGCACAACGGTTTCGTCACCATCGCGCGCGCCACCGCAACACGCTGACGTTCGCCGCCGGACAATTCCCCCGGTTTATGGTGCAAGCGGTCATCGAGTCCAACACGGGCCAGCATCTCGCGCGCCGGATCCCAGGCCTGCCCATCGTGCCAACGCCTTATCAGCAGTGGCATGGCCACATTCTCCAGCGCCGTGAATTCAGGTAACAAGTGATGAAACTGATAGACAAAACCCAACGCACGATTGCGTAAGCGGCCACGGGCGGCGTTACTGAGTTTCGACAGGTCTTTCCCGTCCAGTTCCACCAGGCCAGCGGAGGGCGTATCCAGTCCGCCAAGCAGATGCAGCAGTGTACTTTTTCCGCTCCCGGAAGCGCCAACGATGGCGATACGCTCACCACGGTCTACCCGCAAGTAAACGTCTCTCAGCACTTCAACGCTGAGTTTGCCGTCGTCATAAATTTTACCTAACCCGGTCGCACGCAGGATATTATTGTTGTTAGTCATTCGTATCGTAGTGCCTCCGCCGGTTGAACACGTGCCGCCCGCCACGCGGGATAGAGAGTTGCCCCTACCCCCATGACGAAGGATACGCCAATAATGGTAGCGACTTCATTCCAGTCAATATGCGCCGGCAAGTCAGTCATCGGATAGACATCACTCGCCAGAAAATTGAAACCCAGTAATTGTTCTATGCCAGACACGATGGTCTCGACATTGAGTGCCAGCAGTATTCCGACTGCCGCACCAATCAATGTGCCCAGCAGTGCCAGTACA
Organism: Acidiferrobacterales bacterium; assembly: GCA_036446455.1. GTDB lineage: Bacteria > Pseudomonadota > Gammaproteobacteria > Acidiferrobacterales > JAJDNE01 > JAZFSZ01. The sequence continues at coordinate 13,698 of JAZFSZ010000068.1, read as the reverse complement.
CTACCCTGAATAATAAACACCAGCATGATACTGCCCGGGCTAAACCCCAGTGTCTGCAGAATGGCGATATCCGCCTGCTTGTCGGTCACCATCATAATCAGTGTTGAAATAATATTAAATGCGGCCACGGCAACAATCAGCATGAGCACGATAAACAAAATTCTTTTTTGATCCTGCAGTGCAATAAAAAAATTGCGGTGCTGCCGGGTCCAGTCTCTTGCCCGGTAGTGTTCGCCCAACAGACTCACCAGGCGCTCACCGACCAGGGGAGCCAACTCACCGTCGTCGAGCTTGATGCGCAGCCCGGTAACTTCGTTTTGTGTGCGAAACAGTTTCGCGGCCTGGGCCTGGTGCACCAGCACCAGCGCACTATCGAACTGATGCATACCAACATCAAATAACCCGCTGACAGTCATACGCATCATGGTTGGGGATCGCTGGTCCTGGCCACTGGACTGGACCACCAGTGCAATACGATCTCCCTGTTTCACGCCCATGGTTTTTGCCAGGGTGTACCCAAGAATAATATTTTTTGTTGTTGGCTGCAGAGTTGACAGTTTACCGACGGTCATCTTTTCTGCAATCAGCGATACATTTTTCTCCATTGCAGGAATCACGCCGCGGACCATCACCCCGGCCGCATCACGTCCACGTATGAGCATGCCCTGGCCTTCAATAAATGGCGCAATCGCGACAACGTTCTTGTGCGAAGAAACAACCTTCCCGGCCTGCTGCCAGCGTGACAGACCGCTCCATCCTTCAGTAATGGTGACGTGCGATACCACGCCCAGTATTCGCTGTCGCAGCTCATTGCCAAACCCGCTCATCACCGATAGCACCGTAATCAGAGCCGCAACCCCGAGAACAATGCCGAGGGTAGCCATCAACGAAATAAACGAGATGAAATGGTTACGCCGCCGGGCGCGGGTGTAACGCAGACCGATAAAGAGTTCGAGGGGTCGGATCATAATCTGGTCCCGCTGCCCGGCAAGTCAACACTATTCACGGTGAAGTGCCTGTGCCGGTTCGAGAGATGCCGCCCGCCGCGCGGGATAGATCGTTGCGGCGATCGTCAGCATCAGCGATCCCAGCACGATCGTAATCACGTCCGCCCACTGCAGGTCTGCTTTAAGCCCGGTGGAGTAGTAAATGTCCTCGGTAAACAGTTGCGCCTGAAATATTTGTTCAAAAAACCTGATTACCGCATCAATATTACTCGCCAGTAACACACCACTGAAGGCACCCACCAGTGTGCCAATAGTACCCAGAATGGCACCGTGAATAATAAAAATAGCCATGACACGAGTCGGGCTCATGCCCAGCGTGCGCAATATGGCGATATCTCCTTCCTTGTCCGTGACCAGCATCACCAGCATGGAGACTATATTAAACGCCGCCACTGCAATCGCCAGAAACATGATAATAAACATGGCGGTTTTTTCGATACGCAATGCGCGGAAGAAGTTGGCATTTTCCTGTGTCCAGTCACGGACACGATAACCTGCCCCCAGTTTGACCTGCAAATCCCGGGCGACACCGGGCGCGGCAAAAAGGTCGTCAAGTTTTAATCGAACACCGGTTACACCGGCGCCGGTTTGATGGAGACGGCGGGCATCGTCTATATGCAGCAGTGCCAACGCACCATCGTATTCCGTCATATTAAGCTCGAATACACCGACAACCCGGAATCGTTTTGACCGTGGCAAAATACCGGCCGGTGTAATTTGTGTGCGCGAGGAAAGCACGGTTACCCGGGAGTCCGGGTCGATACCCAGCCGCCAGGCAATTTCCGCACCGATTATAATTCCGTACTCCCCGGACTTTAAATTTGAAAGCGCGCCGTAAGTCATTTTCTGGTGGAACACCGCAACAGACTTCTCCGCTTCGGGATCAATCCCCCTCAACACAACACCACGGGAACCAAGCGACGACACCAACATGCCCTGGGCCGAAATGTAGGGTGCGCGCCCCTTTACGCCGGACAGACCGCCGGTGGCGTTAACAATCTTCCGTGGGTCCCGCAGCGGCCCTCGATCCGCGGTGATGGTCACATGGGATACCGCTCCCAGTATTCGTTGTCGTAACTCGTTGCCAAACCCGTTCATTACCGACAACACGGTAATCAATGCGGCAACGCCGAGGATGATACCGAGGGTTGCCGCCAACGAAATAAACGAAATGAATTGATTATGTCGCCTGGCTTTGGTGTAACGCAGACCGATAAAGAGTTCGAGAAACCGGATCATAGTCTAGCGCACACTGCCATTTTCCGGGGGACTGGCGGCCAGCGTGGGTTGCACGTCCAACACGGCGACACCGTTGTGATTACGAATCTCGGTACCCAATTCGCTGGCCAGCGTTTGCAACTCCCTGACCACTTTGTTCGCTTCTTCGCCCCGCAATGGCCGGGGCCTGAAAATAACATCGGAATTGAACACATTTACCGGTAACAACCGAACCTGGTTCAGAAATGAACCCGTAAAGTAGAGATGCGCAATCATACTGTGTCGTGCTTTCTGACTATAAGAGCCAAAGGTAAAGTTGCCCAGGCTGTAGAGAATCACGCCCTGCTTGTAGTGCTCAACGCCTTGCAAGACGTGTGGATGATGTCCCAGAACGGCCTGCGCACCGGCATCAATGGCGACGTGTCCCAGTCGTTTCTGGTATTCCCTGAGCTCGGTAATACCTTCCCCGCCCCAGTGAAAGGATACCAGTACGATATCAGCGACCTCACGCGCAGCTACTACGTCGGCAACGATGTGTTTCTCATGACCAAAAGCCGTGCCCGCACGCTGGTGCGTAGCCCAGAAGTTTTCGGGAAACGTCAGTGAATAGGCAAGAAAGGCAATGGTGTGATCACCGACAACAACAAAGGTCGGCGCGCGCGCATCGCGAGAGTTTATTCCGGCACCCACATGGCGGATGCCTTCGGCTGCCAATGCGTCGATGGTGTCACCAAGACCGACTGAACCGTAATCAAGGCTGTGATTATTGGCCAACGAGACTACGTCGAATCCGGCTTTTTTTAATGCACTTGCTACCTTCGTTGGCGGCGAGCGAAAAACAAACTGCTTGCCATTTTCAGCCCTGCCCCGAAGTGTCAGCGGGCCTTCGAGGTTGCCGAATACCACATGGGACTGTTTCAACAATTCTCGTGTGCCATCAAAGGCATAGTCATATCCAGATTTTGCCAGTTCGGGGCGTGCAGAACCGTCCAGCATGATGTCACCGACGGCGGTAATACGAATGATTTGTGGGTACGCGCCCTGTCCCGCACCGGCATAGGCCAAAAGCGAGGTGAGTAACCCCAGCAACAGAATTACAGTGCTAACACGAAAATAGTCAAGAATGGAAAGTGTTGTTTTGACCAGCATAAATAATACGGCTATCATTTTATTTTTTTTGACGACGGCTCAAACGTATCAATGCCGTACGCAAGGAATCGTCTTTAATACCCTTGGCCACACCGGCAATCACTGCGCTGGCATCCGACGACAGACTTGGTCGCGGATGTGTTGCCTTTTCCGGTCCCGGCGCCGGGTTCGACGGCACCACACGCACGCGTAACTCGGTGATCTGGCGCAATTCCGGGAACTGCCGCAGGCGCTGCACAAAATCCGGATAACGATGGCGAATCTGATTGCTCCACAGTGAACTATCCGCATGCACCAGCAAGCACTGGTCTTCCATGCGCACCGGGTGGCTATGGGCAGCGATATCAACACCCACCACCTGCTGCCAAGGTCGTGCCAGTGTCTGACGCAGCATTTCCGCCTGTTGCGCCCTGGTCGCCGCCTCACCGCTGATATAGCTGCGGATAATTTTGGGTCCGGTTCCAGTCATCGTACAATTATTACCTCTAAGCCTTTAAATTCTTGGCAATTCCACTAATCCGGGTCTATACATTACTATTGTGAACATTATTCTTATACCTGAAGGTATTCGCAAGGGGCGAACAGCGAGTTTCACGCATCGCCATATCGCTGTCATTATTCTGACCGTCGCCCTGGTCCTGCCCGCCCTTATCGGCACCGTAAGCTATCAGATCATCGCCCTGCTAAGCCAGGACGGCAGCGCCCGACAGATGAAGCACCTGCAGGCACAGCAGGAGCAACTGGCGGCCCAGCGGCGCGCGATTGAACAAACCCGGCTGCATGCCGGAGCCCACCTGAATGCACTGGCACAGCGTCTGGGGCACCTGCAAGCACAGGTTATGCGTCTCGATGCACTGGGGTCGCGGCTGACCCGGATGGCAGGTCTTGATGCCAGTGAATTCGATTTTTCTACTCGACCGGCGATGGGTGGTCCCGCAGATCCTGCCGCCGCCACGCAGCAGATCAATGTGTTTGGCGCTCTCAATACCCTGGACAAGCTGGTGGCGCGGCAGTCCGAACAACTCAAAGCGCTGCAAACATTGTTGATAACCAGCCAGATACAGTCAGCGATTACGCCTTCCGGTTGGCCGGTTACCGGCGGCTGGCTGTCATCACGTTTTGGTATGCGCGCCGACCCCTTTACCGGTCGCCGCTCCATTCACCGCGGTGTCGATATTGCCAGTCCGATGGGGTCAACGATCCGCGCCATTGGTGACGGCGTCGTCACCTACTCTGGTGAAAAACAGGGTTATGGCCTGATGGTAGAAATTAGACACGGCCAGGGCTATAGCACCCGATACGCCCATGCCAGCACCGTGCTGGTGAATCTGGGTGATCGCATCGTCAGAGGTCAGGAAGTGGCCCGCGTCGGCGTCTCCGGTCGATCCACGGGTCCCCATCTGCACTTCGAGGTGTTGCGCAAACGCGTCCATATCGATCCAGATCAGTTCCTGCAACAAAACAATACCACCACGGTACGCAAACGCAGTCGCATTGCCCCGGGTAGCACATAAAACGTAGACTCGGCCCATGGTCGAGAATCAGCAACACACCGCCTTTACAGCCAGCAGCATCACCGACAATCTCGTGCGCATTCGTGGGCGACTCACTGACGCCTGCAATCTTTACGGACGCGATTTTTACGACGTGCGACTGATCGCCGTGTCCAAAACCAAACCACTCGAAGCAATACACACTGCGATTAAGGCCGGTCAATTCGATTTCGGTGAGAACCAGGTACAGGACGCCCTCACCAAAATTCCCAACATTAACGACCGGAAAATCAACTGGCATTTCATTGGCCCGCTACAGTCCAATAAGACCAGACACATCCCCGGCAATTTCAATTGGTGGCACACATTGAGCCGTATTCATATTGCACAACGCGTCTCAAGAAAAGCGATCGAGATTGATAAAGCCGTTAACGCATTAATTCAGGTCAATGTGACAAACGATCCGGTCAAGGCCGGCGTGCTCATCGCTGACCTGCCATCACTGATAGATGAGATTCTTGAAAAAGACCTTGAAGGTATTACATTACGCGGCTTGATGACCATCGGACCCCATGGCGGCAGTGAAGCCGAACTCAGGTTATGTTTCTCGCAATTAAAGCGTTTACTGGAAACAATGCGTCAGCAATTTGGTATTGGCGGATTTGATCAACTTTCTATGGGTATGACCGATGATATGGAGCAGGCCATTGCCGAAGGTGCGACCATGGTAAGAGTTGGCAGTGCGATTTTTGGGTCGCGCTGATACGAGGTGCTCCGTCCCCCTGGTTTGCAATGTTCCGCCTATGGCTATTTAAACGCTATTCGCGGGGGCCGAGAGCGGCCTTACTACGCTGCGCTACGGTCGTATCAAGTAAAAAAGCAGATTTGTCTATAACTGCTCACCGGGGCATGACACCAACATCAGGCTCAATAAAGTAAGAATAAACCGGTTCATATACGAGCACCAAAACGGTCTTCGAGGTAGCGAATTATATCCACCGATTCATACATCCACGTTGACTCGGCTCCATTGTCGATGCGCAAACAAGGCACCTTGATTCTACCACCGCCCTCTTCCAGCTCCAGACGATGTGGTGAACCCATTTTGGCATCACGCGTTTCAATTGGAACATTCAGACGATGCATAGCACGGCGCGTGCGCACGCAAAACGGACAGGCATAGAACTGATACAGCGACAGGGTTTCTGCCTCCTTGCCCACTGCCGCCTGCACTTCTGCTGAGCGTTGCAATTTACGCGTGCGGGTCAGATAGTCGCCCAGTATAATAATACGCCCAAGACCTTCTCTCACTAACTTCACAAACATGGGGTTACGTCCTCAATTCAACAGTGGAGCTATTTTAAGATATTCAGACTCAATGTGTTCTACAGGCCATCGAGAACGGCCCGGGCGGATGCTAGCAGTCATTCCACAATTGCGTCCAACTTCTCCCGAATTCCCCGTGTGCCCGAAAATTGGAGTTGAATTCACCCTGCGTAATATAAAATGCTAAAATACGTAAAATTCAACAGGAATTGGGAAAAAAGGCGAGAAACATGAGTACTACACTGATTGTCATATTGGTCGTAATTGCGCTGGTTATATTTTACGTGATCGGTATCTTTAACAAGCTGGTCACCCTGAAGAATCGTTATAAAAATGCATTTGCCCAGATCGAAGTGCAATTGAAACGGCGCTATGACCTGATTCCAAATCTTGTTGAAACCGCGAAGGGGTATATCAAGCACGAACGCGAAACCCTGGAAGCAGTGGTTGCGGCGCGCAATGCGGCAGCAACTATGTTGTCAAAAGCGGCTGCAGATCCAAGTGATGCACAGGCGATGAAGGGTCTTATCGGGGCAGAAGGAGCATTGGCCGGGGCCATGGGAAGATTCAATATGGTGATGGAGGCCTATCCGGATCTCAAGGCCAGCCAGAACATGATGCAGTTAAGTGAAGAGCTTACCTCTACCGAAAATAAAGTCTCTTTCTCCCGCCAGGCGTTTAACGATATGGTGATGGCGTATAACACTTTCAAGCAGACTTTTCCGCCGGTCACCTTTGCCGGCATGTTCGGCCACAGTCAGGATGCCACATTGCTGGAATTTGAAGACAGTCAGGCCATGCAGGCCGCACCCAAAGTCTCATTCTAGACTGGCTATACATGTAGGCGTGTAGACGATGAATTTCTTTGAGTCACAAGACCGTGTGCGCAAAAACACGGTCCAGCTTGTATTCCTGTTTATTCTCGCTGTCGGTACCTTGATCATCATGACCAATTTACTGGTGATGATGGTATTCGGTTATGTCAATAGTGAGCAACTGGCGAATGGTGGCACGCTCATCCAGCAAATGGATTGGCAGACGTTTTTTGCCGTCAGTATCGGCGTCGGCATCGTGGTGCTGGTGGGCAGTCTCTACAAGATCATGGTCTTATCGGCCGGTGGCAAGGCGGTAGCAGAGGCGCTGGGCGGGCAACTGATCCCGCAAAATACGCAAGATATCAACCAGCGCAAACTGTTGAATGTGGTGGAGGAAATGGCCATCGCTTCGGGCACACCGGCACCACCCGTTTACCTGCTCGCCGGCGAACAAGGGATTAACGCCTTTGCGGCCGGATTCTCGCCCCGCGATGCCGTTATCGGCGTTACCCAGGGCACCATCGAACATTTGAGTCGTGACCAGTTGCAAGGCGTGATCGCTCATGAGTTCAGTCATATCTTTAATGGCGACATGCGGCTCAACATCCGTTTGATGGGGGTGCTCAATGGCATCCTGATTATCGGTATAATTGGTTACTATATTTTGTATTCCACTGCTGTTTCGAGGCGCGGGCGTAGTAGCGATAAAGGCGGCGGCGGAATAATGGCGCTGGCTATCGGGCTGATGGTCATTGGTTTTGCTGGCACCTTCTTCGGCGGCTTGATTAAAGCTGCCGTAAGCCGGCAACGGGAATACCTGGCCGACGCCTCAGCAGTGCAATTTACCCGTAACCCGGACGGCATTGCCGGTGCGCTAAAGCGCATTGGCGGGCTGGAGATTGGTTCCGTGGTTGAAAATCCCGGCGCACCGGAGGTCAGCCACGCGTTCTTTGCCCAGGGCATTTCCGGCTTTGTGCAGTCCTTGTCTGCCACCCACCCGCCACTGGCAAAACGCATCCGGGCCATTGACCCACACTGGGATGGCAAATTTGATACCACCGGTCCCGCTACGAGTCATCAAGAGCCAGAGAAAAAAAGCACCCAAACAGAAACTGCCAAAAAAACAGCAGCCATAATCGCCGGCGCTGCGGTAATGACCGCAATTGATCAAATCGGCAGTCCAAAGCAGGAAGCCATAAATTACGCGCGTTCATTGCTGTCGGAAATGCCCACTGTCATTAAAGACGCCGCGCGCGAACCCTATGGTGCTCGGGCAATTATCTATTCGCTTGTGCTTGATACGGGAGAGAAGGTTCGTGCCAAACAGCTGCAACAGTTGCAGGACCATGCCGACCCGGACGTCTATGTTTTAACGCTAACGTTAATGCAGGAGATGGATGGGCTGGATGTAAAGTTCCGCTTACCGCTAATTGACATCGCCATTCCGGCGCTGAAACAATTGTCGCTGGATCAGTACAAAGCGTTCAGGGGTAATTTAATTGCTCTGATTCAAATGGACTCCAGAGTTGACCTGCTGGAATGGTCGTTACAGAAAATTCTGTTTAACCATCTTGATGGCCAATTCTTTAAATTGACGCACGTACAGCCACGATACTCCCGCCCCCGGCAAGTCAAAAAAGAAATCGAAATGATACTGTCGGTAATGGCCTATGCAGGGCATCGCCAGCAAGCAGAAGTCGAAAATGCTTTCCACGCCGCCACTGCAACACTGAAACTGGACGGGCTTGTCCTGCTGACTAAAAATGACATCAGTCTCGCGGGTCTGGATCAGTCTCTGGAAAAACTGACAAAGCTGAAACAATTGCTTAAACCGAGAATACTCAAGGCCTGTGCCGCCAGCATCGTGCATGACGGGCAAGTATTGGCTGTTGAAGTTGAATTGCTGCGCGCTTTCTCCGATGTGTTGGATTGTCCTATGCCGCCGGTGATTTAGGGTGTTCCGCCTGCATTTCAGAACCGCTTCGCGTTTCATCAAGCACTTCCTACGCAATCGATCGGATCGCGCCGGGCTTTAAGAGCTACTAATCGAGGCTGGTCCCGATAGCCCAGTGACTTCTTCCTTACTTGTCTAAAGAAGAAGTAACCTGCTGCTGATCAGCCACCGGTATAGTTGTCGCGAAACGACAGATAATCACGCTGAAAGCAAAATCTCACCACAAGACCGCTCTTGAAGTGGGGTCAGCACCGCCGCAACTACCAATCCTACCCACCCCGCTCTACCAGCGTCATTGTTTCATCCGTCAATAACTGTTTCAAAATAGCGTCGAGCCTTACACCGGCATGATGGAAATACTGAGTACAGGGTTGAAAGTCTGTACTGACATATTTTAATCTTTTCTTGATTCACGCAACGAGTTTTTTAGGTTAGCGTTATTGTCCAACTATTGTTGATAACGATAAATTAATACAAAAGTACTTTCATCAGTTTTCATGAATGCGGTTCACATCCAGCACACAGGTAAAAGGGGGTTTATGTTCCAGAATCAAGGACAAGGCGTAGGCTGCTTGCGGTTTGATGTTAACCGCCACCAGTTCCACGCCTTGCACATAACACGCATTGTGTACACGGATAAGCCAAGTGTAATACACCTCATCAATGACCGGGACAGACCCAAAATCGTAAAGCAGTCGCTTTGCTTTTCTAGAATGCAGAAACTGTAGCAACGGTACCAGATAGGTAGAGAGGTCTGTGGGATCCAAACCCTCGCCGGGCTCCAATAGCACTACACCATGGTCAATGGGTGTCAAATGCATCCCCTGGATTACAGAGGTTACAGTACGTCTGCTTGCTCTACTAACCATTTCTTCACTCACTCTATGCGGACACGACTGTTTCAGTTCAGGCCGGGAGCATTGCTAACTTCAATATGCAGTAGCCGAAACGCCTCCTTCAGGCCTTCGGATAGTGTTAACCGAGTGGTGATGCCGGTAAAATCGATATTGAGATCGGCAAGCGTCCGCGCAATTTCAGGGCGAATTCCGGTCAATATCGCTTTGGCTCCCATTAGCCCCACGGCATGAACCATTTTAATCAGGTGATGCGACACCTGTGAGTCAATAGTAACCACCCCAGTGATATCAAGTACCACAACATGAGCACGATTAATCTCGATCTGGTTTAGCAGGTTTTCCATAACCGTCATGGTACGTGTCGAATCCAGAGTGCCAATAATCGGCAAGGTCAGCACGCCATCCCATATTTCCGTAATGGGTGTTGATGTCTGGCGCAATTCTTCCTGTTGCGCCAATATAGTGCGTTCCTTTTCTTCCAGGTAAGTATGAAACACATCGAGAATAATTTCATTGAAAATTGAACCCAGAAGCAATAACACTTGGCGCGCATCCTCGACCTCCAGCTTGTTGTTAGTTTCCAGACTTTCTAGGAACACGCCCTGGAGGAATTGGATATAGCGAACAAACTCATCAAGACTACCGCCGCGAACCAGAATTTGTTGTGAAAAGCTGGTGAAAAACTGTCGCAGCGCGCTGAACTCGGGTCCGCGACGGTCAATGTCGTCTCCAGCCTGCAAAAGCATGACCAGCAACTCCAGGAACTCGAGGCTGTAGTCATTGATTTCATCGGTTGATAACAGGTTGGACTTTCCGAAAATTTTACGTCCCTTCTTCTCAATCACTGCAGATACATTACCAATATTGATCATGAGTATCTCGATCAAGATTTTATTTATGGATGCCTTTGTACTACTTTTTTTTACCATTGTTGCCCCCCTTTTGCGGAGTTGTACGAACGACGAATAATGAACAATCATCCGTACCTCGATTGGTAACCTGTCCAAGAATTAATGCGATCAATTGTGGATGTCGACGCCAAAGGCCCGGAAATGATCCCAACGTCCAGTTTTTTCGTAGGCCGTCAGAAGCTGTGATCAATAATGCCTGTGTCGGAAACTGCAATGTATGCAGTTTAAAACTTCGGTGCGCATGCCCAAGTACCCCGGGCGAAAATGTGAGGCTCTTTTTTTCGCCATTTAATATGAGGTGTCCTACGATATCGCCTACACCAGTAATAGTGGCCTCGCGTTTACGGGTATCCAGTTCGCAAACCAGCGCGACCGCGCCTCGACTTCCTTGCAGGCGATGACTTAGTGTCTCCATTACTCCCATTACAGATAGTTTGCTGTCCTCGATTAAGTCCAACGCACGAGAAGAAACCTCCGCAGCAGACTGGCCGTGTCCCAGGCCATCCAGGTGTAGCCAGCGTAATAGCGAGCCGTTACGGAGAGTGGCCAGATAATCCCCGTTGTAGTAGGAGTCCTGATAGGCGCGCAAGTAAGTACCCGTCTGCAATGTTGTGCCGCTATTTTTTTTGTCAACGCAAAAACGGCACCAGATGGCTGTACCGGTCCAGGGAAGATTGCAATTTTTATTCTCGGGCACCGTATAGAATTCTGAATCATGTGCAAGTCGGCGGATTGCACCCAACCCTTTGCCGAGAGTGCTTACTGTGGAGAAGCCATCCTGCAAGGCTTTGGTTAAATGGGGAATACCGGGACCATAGTCCATCGCAAAAATATCCAGGCAGGGGACCGGGCTATCAGTCTCCCATATTTGCAGAAAACCGCTGCCGTCCGCAAACTTCACTTGGTTGGTGACCAATTCATTGGTGACCAATTCAAGGCGCTCACGCATGACGTCATCAAAGGCGAGCCGTCGAGATACGGCCCGCAACTTGGATCGGATCAGCACATGACTGCTGGGATTCTGCACTGACTGATTAAGCAGCAGTCTTGACATGTGGCTAATCAGGATTGTCCTGCCGCCAGATGGCTGGTCATGGTCTTGGAATCATCTACTTCATATCGACCCTTTCCATATTTTTTGGCGCGGTAAAGGGCTTTATCCGCACGCGCTACAAAGGCTTCTTGCTCGTCATCCATGGAAAGAGTGGACACTCCGATACTTATTGATCCATTCATGATCTTCACAATCTTGTTGGCAATGCGGCAGGCAATTCTCAAATCAGCGAAAATAATGGCGGCAAATTCATCGCCCCCGATGCGGCAGGCAATATCAACGTCGTCACGGATCGCCACAGAGATTGAATCGGCTGTACGTTTAAGAAGTTCATCCCCATACTGGTGGCCGTGGGTGTCATTAACTTCCTTGAAGTTGTCGACATCAAGCAGAAGGAGTGACAAAGGTTGTATCTGGCGCCGGCTATGGACTATCGCACTTTTGAGTCGTCGCTCATAAGCGCCGCGATTGAAAATCTCGGTAAGCCCATCAGACTCAGCCAAACGGATAGATTGCTGCAACTCATGTTTCTTTTTATCCAGCGCTGATTCGAGTTGCGCCAACTCGGCATTTGCGCGCAGTTTCGCCTGCTCAAGGTCTTGAGCAATTTGTTCATTTCGACGGCGCAGTAATTCAGGGTCAGTAGTTTCAGTGGCGTTGCTAAAGACCGTTGCTACCTGCCGCAGCGTGTCGTTTGTGGGTGGTTCGCCCAGATGGCAAACGGAAAAGCGTTCAGTACCCCAAGTAAGCTCCAGTATGCTGTCATTCACACGCAACTCAACTTCCAGTGAGCTCCCCGTCTCATTGGCAAAAAGGCGTAAACGGTTAAGCAGCGCGTTTACCGCCGGTGTGGCGACAAAAGAATTGCCGTTAAGTTGTTCCACGGCGCTCAGGACGAATCGTGCCAGTTGTTGACGATCGGGCTCGATCGCGAGAGTCAGCTGCATTAAGGTTATAGGCATTGTGTTCCGGAACTGTTCATATCGCGTTACTCAAAGCATTATGTCCTTCCCGAGTGCACTAGCAGTGTTGTATTGAACCAGGTGGCGGATTCAATTAATCTAAGTTATAGCAGCAGGCGCGCCACATTTCCCTCAGAGTAGCTAATCGTGGGCTGTTATAAGGCGGTTTTACATCGATTTTGCTGCAAAACTGAATAAATATACTGTCTATAGCGTCTTTCGGTAAGTTGAATGAGATGTGGTTATAGTAAATACTCGAAACCAGGTTTACACGGCCCGTGCATCCAGGTACGTCGCGCAGAGCAGCGCTGGGAAAAATCGAGGAGTGAATCTTTTGTTGAGTCCGACCGACGGGTAGGATTCGCGACCGAGGTTTTTCCGCGATGCGCAGGAAGAAGCGGACGGCTGTCTCAGTTGGTTTTGGCTACTTTCTCCCCAAAGGGCAAAGGTGCGGTACCAAAAGTACCTTGCCCTCGGGTGCGCAACCAGAGCGAACATGACATAGTCATGTGAGCTGCCCAGAGCCGAAGGGTGGGGTATCCATAATGAAACCTGCAAGGGTTATATGGGTAAGGAAGTACTTGATGAAACGCGAAGCGGTTCTGAAGTGCGAATCCAATTAATTTAACAAGCCGAATGCGGAACATTGCAGAAAGATTCCTCAATAAACTCGTGATGACAAAAAAGTAAATCAACCGGAAGATCGCTCTCTAAGCGCGGTTAAAACCGCCGCCATGACTACCAGCCCGCCCCCGGCCCACTCTATTAATGTCATGGTTTCATGGGTCAACAACTGTTGCGATACAGCACCCACAACAAGTTCAAATAAAAGAATAATTGCCGAACGGTTCACTGGCATATTGGAGACACCATATTGAACAAACAGGGTCATCGCCAACATGCCAAGCAATGCAAGCACCACCACGCCTACGTGCACACTCACATCGATTGT
>JAZFSZ010000067.1:0-3584 GCA_036446455.1 Acidiferrobacterales bacterium | reverse complement strand
TCGAGCACCCGGCAACCAGTGGCACGTTCCAGATTTCGTTCCTGAATGGGAGACAGCTCATGGTCGACCAGCACCAGCTCAATATCGCCTGTTGTAACGAGCTGTTTGATCTCTTCGGTTTTGCCTTTGCCAATGAAAAATGCCGGGTCTGGTCTCTGGCGCCGACCCTGAACACAAGCCACAACGTCAGCGCCGGCCGATGCGGCCAGAAACAGGAACTCCTTCAGATCTTCATCATCTGGACCACCGGGGAGACGCAATTGCACTGCAAGCGCCCGCGTTCTGGCGCCATCAACGCCTTCGGTCGAGGACTTACTTGTTTCCGGGTCCAGTTTCTTCCTCTTCTGTGCTATCAACAGCAAGTTTAACCTGACGACTCGGCACCACGGTCGAGATCGCGTGTTTGTATATCATTTGATTCACGGAGTTTTTCAGTACCACGACAAATTGATCAAACGATTCAATTTGCCCCTGGAGCTTGATACCGTTTATGAGAAATATCGAAACCGGAATTCGCTCCTTGCGCAACATGTTAAGAAAAGGGTCTTGTAGTGATTGCCCTCTTGCCTGACTCATAGTCTTTCTCCTGTTTTATTATTGTCCTTCTGTTATTAGTTTCCGCCAACAACCAGCAAAATCGCCACTAATGTAGATAAAAATCAGCTTACCGTCTTACTTATGGGGACGTTTTACATTTTCAGTATACGCCCAACGAAGACAATTTTCCCTCTAAATAGCGTAGACAAGTGGCCACCAGGTCGGGGTTGGTGTAGTTGAAAAAATGCACACCTTCATAGTGACGTAGCCAAGTCAGTTGTCGCTTGGCAAGTTGCCGGGTGGCCGTAATTCCCTTCTCTACCATTGGATTTTCAGAGACTTCTCCGTCCAGGAACTGTAGCACCTGGCGATACCCAACCATGCGCATGGCGGGTAATTTGTGCTCTAAATTTCTCCTCAAAAGGGATTTAACCTCGTCGACCAAACCGGTTTCCAGCATGCGCTGAAATCGCCTGGCGATACGCTGTCTTAATTCTTCCCTGTCCTTTGGCACCAGAGCGATTTTGATTACCGGGTAAGGCAATTTTGTTGCCGCTGGGACATCCCCCGGTGTGCTTGCAGGCTGACCGGTAATTTCGAGGATCTCGAGTGCGCGCTGGATGCGCTGCGCGTCATTGGGATGAATCCTCTGTCCTGATTCGGGGTCCGCCTGCGCCAATCTGGCGTGCATGGCAGGCCAGCCGATTTCTTCAGCTTCCTGCAACAGACGCTGGCGTATTTTCGGGTCAGCGGCAGGCAATCTGGAAAGGCCATATTCAAGCGCATGGAAGTAAAAAATGGTGCCACCCACCAGCAGGGGGATACGGCCTGACTGATGGATATCTTCAATCTCCCTGCGCGCATCGTCACAGAATTCTGCCGCCGAATAGGGTTCAGACGGGTCCCGAATATCGATTAACCGATGTGGCGCCCGCGCCAACTCTTCAGCGGAAGGTTTGGCGGTACCAATATCCATACCGCGGTATACCTGCGCCGCATCGACATTAATAAGGTCAATGGGCAACAACTCATGTAACGCCATGGCCAGCCCGGTTTTACCGGCCGCCGTCGGCCCCATGAGAAAGATAACCGGGAGAACTTTTTGAGGGGACATATGGCGCAATTATGCCATGCCCGATGATGCGGCGGCGCCCGGGTAAAAAGAAACATCTGACGCAAAGAAAAGAAGAAATCATAGGGCCGGCTTTCAGCCGGCCATAACAAGTAAAATTCCCTGTTCTCGCGGTCCGGTGGACCGCCCTTTGGGTTCCTTTGCGTCTTCGCGCCTTTGCGTCAGATGCTATTACTCCGGTCGCACTTCAGAACCGCCTGCGGCGTATCGTCAAGCACTTCTTCGTTTCGCTCGTGTAACTCGCTCACTCAGGTCGCATATGCGGGAATAACAGGACGTCACGGATGGAGGCGGAATTGGTGAGCAACATCACCAGCCTATCAATACCGATACCCTCGCCCGCAGTCGGCGGCATGCCATGTTCCAACGCACGGATATAGTCGGCATCGAAGTGCATGGCCTCGTCATCCCCCGCCTCTTTCTCTTCCACCTGCTTGCGAAAACGCTCTGCCTGATCTTCGGCATCATTGAGTTCGGTAAAGCCATTGGCAATCTCACGGCCACCGACAAAAAATTCAAAGCGATCAGTAATAAAGGGGTCATCGTCATTGCGTCGTGCCAGCGGTGACACCTCGGTGGGATAAGCGGTAATAAAGGTCGGGTCCCTGAGTTCGTGCTCAACCGTTTTCTCGAAGATCTTGATCTGCACCTTGCCCAGTCCCCAGCCGTCTTTCAGCGGGATTTCCAGTCGTTTGGCAATGGCCCGGGCCTTGTCAACATCGTCGAGTTCGGTCTCATCGATATCTGAATTGAATGCAAGAATAGATTCCTTCACAGTCATACGCTGGAATGGCTTGCCAAAATCGTAGCGTTCATCCTGGTATTCCACTGTTGTCGAGCCAACTATTTCTTCTGTCAGCCCGCGCAGCATGTCCTCGGTCATATTCATCAGGTCACGGTAGTCAGCATAGGCCTGATAGAACTCCACCATGGTAAATTCCGGATTGTGCCGGGTCGACAGACCCTCGTTGCGGAAATTACGGTTGATCTCGTAGACGCGTTCAAAACCGCCCACCACCAGTCTTTTCAGGTACAACTCCGGTGCAACACGCAGATACAAGCCCATATCGAGGGCATGGTGGTGAGTCTCGAATGGCCGCGCGGTAGCGCCACCGGGAATGGCCTGCATCATCGGCGTTTCCACTTCCACAAATCCACGATCATCAAGAAATTGGCGTATATAGCTGACGATGCGGGTGCGCGCGGCGAATGTTTCACGCGTAACCTGGTTCATGATCAGGTCCAGATAGCGCTGCCGATAGCGCATTTCCTGATCTTTGAGGCCGTGAAACTTGGCTGGCAGGGGCCGCAGCGCCTTGGTCAGCAGCCGGATTTTACTCACCCGTATCGACAATTCACCGGTCTTGGTCTTGAACAGGATGCCCTCACCACCAATTATGTCACCAATGTCCCACTTCTTGAACTGACTGTTATAGACACCCTCCGCCAGCGCATCACGTTCCACATACAGCTGGATCTGGCCCGACATATCCTGAATGTGCGCGAAGCTGGCTTTGCCCATGATGCGGCGACTCATCATCCGGCCGGCGACCTTGCAGCGTACGTTGCGGGTATCCAGTTCCGCCGGATCCATGTCGTCGTATTCGTCATGCAGCTCCCCGGCGATCACATTACGGCGAAAGTCGACGGGAAAAGCGATGCTGTCTTGTCGTAACTGCGCCAGTTTTTCGCGCCGTTGGGCGATTTGTTCGTTTTCGTCTATTTCTTTTTCGCTGCTCATATTTATTATTTAATACAATAAGTTATTGATTATTTCTTGAAAATACATTAACTACAATCCACTCTTCAGGCTGGCTTCAATGAAAGCATCGATGTCACCGTCGAGCACCGCCTGGGTATTGCCGGTCTCCACATTGGTGCGCAGGTCCTTGATGCGAGATTGATCCAGGACATA
>JAZFSZ010000066.1:0-12442 GCA_036446455.1 Acidiferrobacterales bacterium | reverse complement strand
TTTTACCCACTAGGCCCCTGGGATAACCACTGCCATCATAAGATTCATGGTGATATAGCACGATATTTGTCAATATATCGATATGCGACATTTCACTAAGATGAAATGCTGTCAACATGTAGTTAATTATTTCCAGTCCTTTGTCTACATGTGTTTTCATGATTCTATATTCATTTTTTGTCAATTTGCCTGGTTTTAACAGTATTTTATCCGGAATCGTAATTTTTCCGATGTCGTGAAGCGGCGCGAATAAAAAAATATGCTCCAGTATTTCATCTGTTAATTCATGTTTCTTCGACAGGAGTCCCGCCACCAAACGACTGTAACGGGACATGCGTTGCAGGTGTGCGCCGGTCTCATAATCCCGACGGCTGGCCATGTGCTGGGCAGTTCGCGTTGCCGCTGTCAGCGTGTGAATTGAACGGATATCATGAATAACGATTAGCGACAATAATCTTGCAATTGGATCAAGGTGCGTGATGACATCACCCGTAAAAGCAGACGATGTCAGTGAGTTGTAGAACACAAAACCATAAAATTCATCTCCCATATACATTGGAATGGTATAGCTTGAACGATAACCTGCTTCGATTAAACGTTTGTTGTGCACGCTTGTTGAATTTGAGTACTGCAACAGGTCATTAATGATTCTTGGTTTACCATGCCGGAGAATTTCTTGTAGTGAACGAACATCTTCAAGTTTGGCCTGGTAATTTATTAACGGAGACGGACCGTTGCCGGTGGCAAGAAACGACTTCAGGACGGCCGTCACCGGCTCATAGATTACTACCGAAATATGGTCGACAAAATCGAAGCGACTAGCGACATACTGGTACAATTTGTCAATTCTGTCTGACAAAGTTGTTTTCTGATCCAGAAAGCCAAGATTTTTTCGAAAATTATCGTCGTCTGCCAAGGGAAATCTCAATTGTTTTGCTCGCGTGCGTGGTAGAGGGTGAACAGCTGCGAACATCCCATCGCTTATACTAGATCGAATTATCAGGGCTATACCCTCAAGAATCTGAAGGTAATGCAGGCAGGGAAAGAGGATGGAGGGATTAACTATAGGTGCTCAATCCATCATTACCGAGTAGGGCAAGCGATTTTGGCTGCTGGCTGTCAGGTGCTAATGCCGTTTCCATTTTTGTCTGGTTCTTCAGCGCCACCGCCCATTTAAATCCTCCTTAATTGCTTTGAGTTAATTCCGGTTTTCCAGCAACAAGACGTCCTCGGTACTGTGTATCTTCTGGTGCCGTTGGGGTGAGCATGGGCCGTTCTGCTTAGACCTACATTTATTATGGAATAAACAAAAACCCTACAGGAAAAGACTGTTTTTTAATCCAACTAAGTCGCATATTATATAAACCTGAGTAAAACACTCAGGAATTACGCTGGAGGCGATGTTGGTATGCAATCAACAGATGAAACCGTTGGCAATCTGATCGGCTCGAACTACGAACATGGGTTCGTAACCGATATTGAAACGGATACGGTACCACCCGGCCTCAATGAGGGCATCATCCACACGATATCGGCGAAGAAGAGGGAGCCGCAATGGATGCTGGAAGCGCGCCTGAAAGCCTACCGCCATTGGTTGACAATGACCGATCCCCAATGGGCCCATGTTGTGCATCCGCCGATCGATTTTCAGTCAATTTCCTATTATTCCGCGCCCAAGAAAAAGGGTGACGGCCCAAAGAGTCTCGACGACATTGATCCGCTGATCCTGGAGGCTTACACCAAGCTGGGCATTCCGCTGGAAGAACAAAAAGCCCTGGTGGGGGTGGCGGTGGACGCGGTGTTCGACAGTGTATCCGTAGCCACCACGTTCCGGGAAAAACTCGCTGATGCCGGAGTAATCTTCTGCGCCATGTCCGAAGCCATTCGCGAATATCCCGAGCTGGTCCAAAAATATCTTTGGTCAGTTGTACCGCACACCGACAATTTCTTTGCCAGTCTCAACTCTGCCGTCTTCACCGACGGTACGTTTGTTTACATCCCCGAGGGAGTGCGTTGCCCGATGGAGCTGTCGACCTATTTCCGCATCAACGAAGCCAATACCGGGCAGTTTGAACGTACGCTGATTGTTGCCGAAGCAGGCAGTTATGTGAGTTATCTGGAAGGATGCACCGCGCCCATGCGCGATGAAAACCAGCTGCACGCCGCTGTGGTCGAGCTCATCGCTATGGATGATGCACAAATTAAATACGCTACGGTACAAAACTGGTATCCCGGCGACGAAAATGGTCGCGGCGGCATCTACAACTTTGTCACCAAGCGTGCCGACTGTCGTGGTGACCGCTCCCATATATCCTGGACGCAAGTAGAAACCGGCTCTGCCATCACCTGGAAGTATCCCAGCTGCATCTTGCGCGGAGATGATTCGGTGGGTGAATTCTATTCTGTGGCCGTCACCCGCGGCTATCAGCAAGCCGACACCGGCACCAAGATGATTCACATCGGTAAGAATACGAAAAGTACTATTGTGTCCAAAGGGATTTCTGCCGGTCATGGTCAGAACACCTACCGCGGATTAGTGCGCATGACGCCGCGGGCGACCAATGCCCGTAATCATACCCAGTGTGACTCATTGCTGCTTGGCGATGAGTGTGGCGCACACACCGTGCCCTACATCGAAGTTCGCAATCCGACTGCCAAGGTGGAACACGAAGCGACGACATCAAAACTGAGTGAGGACCAGTTATTTTATTGCCGGCAACGCGGACTGAGCGAGGAAAATGCTGTTTCGATGCTGGTAAACGGTTTCTGCAAAGAAGTCTTTAAGCAGCTGCCGATGGAATTTGCAGTAGAAGCGCAAAAGCTCCTGAACATTACGCTGGAAGGTGCGGTGGGTTAATCAGTTTTAGCGGAGGTCAGTACTCATGCTGTCGATAAAGAATCTACATGTCGCTGTAGAAGGCAAGCAGATTCTGCGCGGATTCAGTCTCGATGTTGGTGCAGGCGAAGTGCATGCCATCATGGGTCCGAACGGCTCCGGTAAAAGTACGCTGGCACATGTGTTGGCCGGTCGCGACGGGTTTCAGGTTAGCAAAGGGCAAGTCTTGTTTGAGGGCGATAACCTGCTGGTGATGGAACCCGAAATGCGTGCCCATAAAGGCATATTTCTTGGCATGCAATACCCGGTGGAATTACCGGGAGTCAATAATATGATGTTCATGCGCGAATCGTACAATGCCATTCGCAGTGCGCGCGGCGAGGAAGAGCTGGACGCGGTTGATTTCATGAAACGTATACGCGAAAAAGCCAAACTGGTCGGCCTCGACGAGAAACTGCTTAAGCGCAATGTCAATGTCGGTTTCTCCGGTGGCGAGAAAAAACGCAATGAAATTCTGCAAATGGCGGTGCTGGAACCCAGGCTCGCCATACTCGATGAAACCGATTCGGGACTCGATATCGACGCGATACGCACTATTGCCAGGGGAATCAATGCGCAGCGAGGTCCGGACCGTTGTATCATCCTGATTACGCACTATCAACGCCTGCTTGAATATGTCCAACCCGATTATGTTCACGTTCTGATTAATGGCCGCATCGTCCGATCGGGGGATAAGGGGCTGGCACTGGATCTCGAAGAAAAAGGTTACGGGTGGCTCGAAAACGAGGCGGCCGCATGATTACTGCCGACCAGCAAACCAGTTGGGCACAGCAGCTGATTGCGCAGGCCGATACGCAACCGACCACCTTCAGTCCACATTGGCTGCGGGAGGTACGACGGTCTGCCAGACAGGCGTTGGCCGAGATGCCGGTATTGGACCGTAAGCTGGAACGTTGGCGTTATACCAGTATCGAAAATCTACTCAAAGAGCCGTTGCAGGCGCCCACCCAGCCGATTGATCTGCAGGCGGTCGATATTAATCAATATGGACTACTGGATTTTGATGCCTACCGGCTGGTATTCGTGAATGGGCAATATGCTGCGCCGTTGTCCACCGATACTCGTTTGCCTGAAGGAGTAACGTTGGGCAGCCTGCGCTCCGCCTTGGTGACCGATGCCGATGCGCTTGCCGCCTGGTTTGGGCAAGCAGTCCATGGTGATGAGCACGTCTTTACGGCACTGAATAGCGCCCTGGTCAACGATGGGCTGTTTATTCATGTTGAAAGCAATGTCGCGTTGGTTAAGCCCATCGAGGTGATTTATCTTAGCCAGACCAACGACACTTCACTGTTAATCCAGTCACGCAATCTTGTTGTACTGGATGCCGGCGCCAAAGCCACTTTGATCGAGCGTTTCATTGGTGCCGATGGGTCACATTACTTTCATAATAATCTTACCGAGATTCTGGTTCGTGAAAGCGCTTCACTAAATCACTACCGGGTACAGGAAGAAAGCCGCAGCGCCTACCATCTCAGCAGTGTCACTCTGGCTCTGGATAAACAAAGCGATTATCACGCGATGACACTGGCATTTGGCGGAGGTTGGGCGAGAACCGAATACAACACCATCTTCAAACAGGAGGGCGCCAAATGTAATCTCAGCGGCCTCTATACTGTCGGTGACCGGCAACTAAACGATTTCCATCTCAATGTAGAGCACCGTGTTCCGGCTTGTGTCAGCCGCGCGGAATTTAAAGGCATACTTTATGGTAATGGTCGCGCCGTGTTTGATGGCCGCATTGTGGTAAATAAGAATGCACAAAAGAGCGATGCCCAACTGGTCAATGACAACCTGTTGCTCACCACCGGCGCCGAAGTTGACACCAAACCACAGCTGGAAATATATGCCGACGATGTTAAATGCAGCCACGGTACAACGGTTGGACAACTGGATTCGCAACAAATCTTCTATTTACGCTCGCGCGGCATTGATGATATTACCGCGCGCAAGATGTTGTGTGTCGGATTTGCCAATGAAATGCTCCAGCGAATCGACATACCTGAACTGCACCGTTACGTCGTTGGTAAACTGAACGATACCCTGGATGCAGCGGCGGTCGTGCCTGAGTAACGTAATATGGACTTCACACCCACATGGTTTCGCAATAAGGCGGAGATCACAAGCAAGCCAGTGCCAGACCCGGTACCGTCAACCCCGGTGCCGCTACCCAAAAACGCATCACAGCAAGAACGCATAATTGCAGCGATACGCACTGTGACTGATCCAGAGATGTCGGTAAATGTATATGATCTGGGTTTAATTTATGACATTGAGATCAACGACGCTAAGGAAGTATTTATAAAAATGACACTAACGGCGCCGGGGTGTCCGGTGGCAGGCATTCTGCCCGACCAGGTCGCGACCGCCATTAAAACGGTTGAAGGGGTTGAGGATGCCCAGGTTGAACTCGTTTGGGACCCGCCCTGGAGTCAGGACTGCCTCAGCGACGAAGCGAAACTTATTCTTGGCCTGCTTTGAGCTGCATGAGGACGTATCAATGGCAATTACACTAAGCGAAAGCGCCGCCGGCCATATCGCAACCATGCTGAAAAAACGCGGTTACGGGCTGGGTCTGCGTTTAGGAACCCGTGAATCGGGGTGTTCCGGATTTTCTTATGTGGTGAATTATGCCGATACTGTTACGGATGACGACGTTGTGTTTGAAGATCTCGGTGTCAAGGTTGTCGTCGCCAGGCAAAGCCTGCCGCTGATCGATGGTACCGAAATTGATTACCTCAAAAATAATGCGATTGAACTGGGATTCGAATTTCACAATCCCAATGTCAAAGACCTGTGTGGATGCGGCGAATCCTTCAACGTGTAATCAGTGAGAGTAACGATTGTGACCACGCTGGATGACATTGTAGACATCTTTGAGTTGCTCGGCGACTGGGATCAGCGTTATCTGTACCTGGCCGAAATGGGTGAAAAACTCGATACCATGCCCGATGTGTTAAAGACCAAGGAAAACAAGGTCATGGGTTGCATGAGCGAGGTCTGGGTAAGTGCCTATCGGGATGAAGCCGATCCCGACCTGATTCAATTTCATGGCGAGTGCGATACCAGCATTATCAAAGGTGTATTGGCTGTCTTGATTCAATTATCCGCCGGTAAAACGGTTGCAGAGATCGATCAGCTGGATGTGGATGAACTCTTTACCCGACTAAATCTGGATGAACATCTGTCCCCAAATCGTCATCTTGGTGTCTATGCCATTGTTGAGCTGATGAAAAAGCAAGCAAGAAATTTGCAGTCGTCATTGCGTGTTCCACATGCCCCGGATCAGTCCATAGTGGGCAGGTGAGACGGCGCCGCAGGGGCCGGGGAACAAGCAGGCTGACAGCGGAAACGTCAGAATAATTAACGACAGCTGGTGGTGCTTCGTTTTGGTATTGTCTTTTATTTCCTTACGATTTTATATATCCGGCCGCTTTGATACGCCGCCACGTACACTTCGCCGGCTTCGTCTTCACCAAAGGTAGAGACTAACAGGCCGTCATCCCGAAAATAATCTATTGCCAGTCGCAGCAGGGATTTATTCGAGAACAGGGTTTTGTGATTAATGACCTTGCCATTCTGCACACGCAAACCCCAGATGGCCTGGGAGACAAAGTCACCGTAGAGATAGGTGCCGCAGAGCTCAGGAAAATTCCTGCCGCGGTAGACATAACCACCGGTGATGGACGCGCCTTTGTCGTGACGGTAACTATAAATCGGTAAGGTGAGGCCGGCTCGCTGGCAATCGGGATTGACGCCCGGTGTACAAATCGGCCCCTCCATAATGCGCCAGCCGTAGTTCTTGCCCTTTTCGATGATGTTGATTTCCTCGACGTCATCCTGACCGACGTCGGCGGCGTAGAGGTCACCGGTTAAACGATCGAATGAAAAACGCCAGGGGTTGCGCAGGCCCCAGGCCCAGATTTCGGGGCGCGCATTTTTTACTCTCAGGAAGGGGTTGTCGCCGGGGATAGCATAGGCTTTGCCTGAACTTCCCGAATTTACGTCAATACGCAATATGGTGCCGAGCAGGGTGGATATGTTCTGCCCATTGTTGGTTGGATCATCTCCCGAACCACCATCGCCCATGGCGATATATAAGTAACCATCCGCGCCGAACGCCAGTTGCCCGCCGTTGTGATTGCCCCAGGGTTGCGCAATGGTGAGCAGTATCCTCTCGCTATTGGCGGTGGCAACGCCTTGTTTATCGACCCGATATTCGGCAACGATGGTGGTCAGTGTTGGGCGTTTGGTGGTGTAGTTCAGGTAAAAACGCCGGTTTGTTTTGAACTGCGGGTGAAAAGCGATACCCAGCAGTCCTTTTTCACCACCGGCAATTACGCGATCACGGATGTCCAGAAAAGGCCGGGGGTGCAGGGTCTGGTTTTTGATCACCCGCACCCGGCCATCCTGTTCGAGGACAAACAAACGGCCACTGCCATCACCGGCATGGGTAATGGCTACCGGGTGGTCAATATTTTTTGCAATGATTTGCAGTTTGATGTCGGGAATACCGGGGTTTGTGGACTGGCAAGGCGCCGCCAGAACCGGGCCGTACAAAAAAACTGTGGCGAGGGAAAAAAGACTTTGTAGGGCACGCGTTTTGCGCATTGACCGATGTTAACAAATAACGAAGAACTCTGGGTTCAGTTTGTATCCAAGCGGGATGGTCGCGGCTATTTGATGCCGCTGATAAGCTCCTGCGTAATCCAGCTCTTGAGCAGGGTGGCGATGTGTAGCGGTACTTCGTCTTCTGCCATTAGTGTGCTGAGGGCAACGCAGGCATCGTTAAATGTTGCACCTTCCCGCAGTGTGTCCAGCACAATTTGTTCTCCCTTGTTTAACGACCGAAACTGCGTCGTCAGTTGCTGACGCCATACAAGCCAGGCCACTGACTCACCGGCTTCGGCGGTCACTTCCTTTGGTGTATCACTGGTTAACACCTTCCACATCGACGGTGCATCCCAGATACAATCGATGCGCTGCACAGAAGGGTGCAAAATAAATCGCAAATCGGCCCAGTTTTCGGCAGGCACGGCTGCCATGTCTTGCTCCCTGAAGATGGGGGCATCGGTCGCATCGAAAGCCCGACCCAACAAACGTTCAAATACGGCCAGCTCACTGAGCCAGGGCATGTCTTTGTAGTCGGCCGCGTGGGTCATAAAGTCAGCCATGTGGTCGCCGAAGTCGCGCAGGCTGAAATACCTGGACGGGTGCGCATCGATATAGGCCTCTGCCAGTGTTTCAAAGCCGTCTTCCCCTATGGCATTGGCGATGGCCGGGAAATCTTCCGCCAGGACTTCGGTGAGACGCGCGCGGTAAGCGCTGGTGTAGACCAATAACTGCGTTTCCGGTGTCGCCCGCCCGCCGGCGCTCACCCAGGTTGGCAGGGAGCTTTGCTTCGGGTCGAGCACGCGCCGTTGAAACGCCTGTTGCAGTTTGGCAAGCTGGCTCATGCCACTTGCTCCTTGAGAATACGGTCGGCGATGTGCCGCACCTGGTTCAGTTCATTGAGTAGTTCTGCAAGCGGTGGAATGTTGTCATCACGTTCTATCATGGTAGACACGCGGCCAAATTGGCGTACGGCTGCACCATAGAGCTCGAATACCGGGTCAACAATGGGATGGTCGTGGGTATCGATGATGATATCGCCTTGCCGGGTATGACCGGCAAGATGAAACTGGTAGACCCGCTCGGTCGGCATGGCCTCCAGGTAGATATAGGGATCGAACTTGTGATTAAAGGCGCTGACGTAGATATTGTTGATGTCAAGCAGGATCAGGCAATCGGCACGTTCTGCGACTTCGCGCAAAAACTCCCACTCGCTCATTTGTGAGCTACTGTAGCTGACATAGCTGGATACGTTCTCCAGTAGCATTTGCCGGCCCATGAAGTCCTGCACCTGTTGCACACGATCGGCAATATGCGCTACTGCTTCCTCGGTATAGGGCATGGGCATCAGGTCATGAAGATTGACACCTTCCACTCCGGTCCAGCAAAGGTGGTCCGAAAACCATTCCGGTTCAACACGTTTGATGAGTGCTTTTAGTCGCGTAAGGTAATCGCGGTTCAGAGGCTCGCTACTGCCGATGGACAGGGACACCCCGTGCATCACCATCGGGTAGTGTTCGCGGATGCGTGTCAGATAATGCAGCGGTTTGCCGCCGTCGACCATATAATTTTCCGAAAGAATCTCGAACCAGTCAACATTCGGGCGTTCGGCCAATACCGTTTCATAATGGTCTTTGCGCAGGCCCAGGCCAAAACCGAGATAAGGTCGCGGCTGATTGTCGGTGTTTGCCATGCACGACTCCTTGAAAAGAAGACTGGCGCCCGAATGCAGTAGCGGGCGCCAGTCAACCATCGACGGTAGATTTATTTAGGTTTGTTTTCCGATCCACCGATTTCCTTACAGGCATGTTTGGACATCTTCACAAAACCCTGACCCTTGCAGGATGCCTTGCCCTTGCAGGCGTTGGTGGCAGTCTTGCAGTCGTTGTGGCCCTTGCACGTGTTAACGCCAAAACATTTAACTCCGGCCTTACCGGCCTGCACAGCTGTTGTCGGGGCGGCCATAAACAGGGCGGCAGCGGCACTGGCCAGTGCCATGGTGGTAAATTTCCTTCTTGTTGTCATGAATTTCTCCTTAGTGTTGTCGATTGCGTGGTAGTGCTAACAGCGTAGCGTTAGGCATTACTGTTGACGCCATGGTTATCGATCAGTGAATGAACCGATAGGTGTATTAATAGTTAATAAATATCACGCAAGTATCACGGCAAGACGAAAAAAACCAGTATAAATGGGTGAATCGGATCATGCCTGCGTCCAAACGTTGCTCCTGCCGACTGTTGTCAGACCACACACCGTGGTGAACGTTCCGGATATTTTGGAGTCAGAAGCGAACGAACCAATAATAAGGCCAGGAAACACCTGCCTTGGCTGGAAGAAACGGCATTTTTCGCTGATGTGGTCGCGTAGATTTACGGGCATGCCCGTTTAGACCCGTAAACATCGTGATACTTTCGTGAAGAATTGTCGCTAGGCTCGGGTGCGGTGTGGGGCAAAACCGGTGGACACACATGAAGCGCGTTCTGGTAATTGAAGACAACAGGGATATTGCCACCCTCGTCGCCATTCACCTGAAAGACCTGGCGGTGAATGTCGACCATGCATATGATGGTATCGCCGGCCTGCGGCGGGCGCGAGAAAAATTCTATGATCTGATTATTCTCGACCTGATGTTACCTGGCATTGAAGGGCTGGAGGTGTGTCGCCTGCTGCGTGAAGACCATAACACCACACCCATCCTGATGTTGACTGCAAAAAGCACTGAGCGGGATCGTGTGCGGGGGCTGGAGATCGGCGCCGATGATTATTTGACCAAACCGTTTAGCGTTCTCGAACTGGTGGCGCGCGTGAAAGCCATCTTCAGGCGCATGGCGTTAATGGGCGCTCCCACCGAAACAGAAGATATCTACAGCGTCGGTAACCTGGTGATCAATCGCAATCGTCGCCGTGCCGAACTGGCAGGTAAATGTATAGACCTGACGGCGCGGGAGTTCGATTTGCTGGCCTGTTTTGCACGCCACCCGGGGCAGGTATTTACGCGCCCCCAATTACTCGACCGCGTCTGGGGTCACGGCCATGACGGCTATGAGCACACGGTAAACTCGCACATCAACCGCCTGCGCGCCAAGATCGAAGACAATCCATCTGATCCGCAATACCTTCTCACCGTCTGGGGTGTGGGCTACAAGTTTGCCGATCCGGCCGAGCAAGCCGTTAAGGCGAAAGTATGATCAGGACGCTGTACGGCAAACTTGTGGCCGCGCTGCTGGGGCTGTTGTTATTGGTGGCGTTTCTGTTGATCCCCATGACACAGATGTCAACATCGATGTATCAGCAGGAAGTCAGCCAGAAATTGAATCGTGAGCTGGCGGATAATCTGGTGCACGGGCGAAATCTGATTCAACAAGGTGTGGTTAACGAAGCGGCGCTGAAAAAAATCTTTGGTATGTACATGGTCATTAACCCCAGTATCGAGATCTATTTGCTCGATACCCGGGGCCAGGTCATGGCTCACTCGGCACCGCTGGGCAAAGTAAAACGAAGCCATGTTGATCTGGCACCCATTCACCAGTTTATAAGCTCTGCGACCCAGTTTCCCATTACTGGTGACAACCCCCGTGACCCCACTGGGCAAAAAGTGTTTTCTGCCGCCGCCATCAGGCAGCAGGGCAAGCTACAAGGATATCTCTATGTCATATTGGGTAGTGACCGGTATGACGGCGTTGTTGAACTGCTATCCGGCAGTTATATCCTGAAGATGAGTGCCTGGGCAGGCGCTTCCGGATTGCTTGTGGTGCTGGTTGTTGGGCTGCTGTTATTTGCCTGGTTAACTCGGCGACTGTCGTTATTAACCCGGGAAATCGATAAATTCAGTAAAAGTAAATTCAGCGACGCCATCAATTTTCCCGTTGACCGCAGTATTTTTCGCGATGAAATAGACCGCCTGGGGCAAGCCTTTAATAAAATGTCAGGCCGTATCATGTCCCAGGTGCAGCGATTGACGCGCAATGACAATCTGCGTCGCGAGCTGGTCGCCAATGTTTCCCACGATTTACGCACACCGTTGGCATCACTGCAGGGATACCTGGAGACACTGCGAGTCAAGGAAGCCACTCTCAGCGATACCAAAAAGCGTGAATACCTCGACGTTGCCCTGAAGCATTGTCAGCATCTGGCGAAACTGATCGGTGATTTATTTGATCTTGCCAAGCTGGATGCACGCGAAGTAAAACTCCATTGTGAAACCTTTACCCTGGCGGACTTGCTGCAGGATGTGATCCTGAAATTTAAACTGCAGGCGGATTCAAAGAATATCTTCGTATCGGCAAATGTGGATAAAGCGGTCCACTTTGTATGTGCAGATATTGCCCTGATGGAGCGCGTGCTGGGTAATTTAATCGACAATGCGCTGCGCTACACCCCGGAAGGGGGGCAGGTTACCGTTAACGTAACCGCGCAGGGGCAGCATATAAGAATCTGCGTTCACGACAGCGGCACTGGAATTCCCGCAGATAAATTGCCTTTTATATTTGACCGGTTTTACCGGATTGAGGATAGCACCAGCAACACGCATACGGGTGTGGGACTCGGTTTGGCGATAACCAAACGCATTGTCGAATTGCACGGTAGTTCTATAAAAGCCAGCAGCAGCCCGGACAACGGCACCGAGATTTCTTTTGACTTGCCCTTGCATCAGACGGCCTGAACATAAAATTGTGACCAAAACGTGACAATTGTGTGATAGCCGCGTGAACAATCAACGTCATGCTGACACCGACACCGATGATTGATGGCCCAGTGATTGATAGCAGGGTCAACCCATTGGTGGACCCCCACATCACAGGAGATTCAGCATGAAAATCAGCAGACTGAAATTTGCGGCACTTGTTACCATTGTCGCAAGCAGTTTTATGTACGCACCGGTTTTTGCTTCCGATGACACGCGGCGATATGAAGTCACCATCACCAATTTAACCCGGG
>JAZFSZ010000065.1:0-2530 GCA_036446455.1 Acidiferrobacterales bacterium | reverse complement strand
ACCAGAAAAGGAGGTTCGGCTGCGAATTTTGCATGTGTGTCGGATTTTTTTTGTTTCTCAAAACTACGAACATAAGCAACGATATTGTTAATGTCGACGTGACTCAGCCCCTGTTTTGGAAATGACACCATTGGTGTACCTTTGCGACCCTCAACCAGTGTTTTGTGAATCATTTCATCGCTGGCGGCAGCCAGAAATCCGGAATTGTTAAGTGCGGGCGCAAGTATGGGTAAATCGCGTGGTCGTGAAAATGTGACGCCCGTGCCTTTACCGCCACCACCACCGATACCATGGCAAGTGACGCAGCGTTGTTGGTAAAGTAGTTTTCCTCTCACTACGTCGGCCTTTATTGGCCTGCGGCTATACACCGGTGCCGGTTTTCCGGTCCAGGAACGCATATAGCGAACTATTGAATTTATTTGATCCTTCTTCATAGAAGAGAAGGCGGGCATAACTCGACCTGGCCGACCCAATCTTATTGAAATTCGCAGATACTCATCGTCAACATTATCGATGAAATCAGGCAATGCCAGCGGTACGCCTACACCGCCTTTGCCGCCAACGCCGTGACACGCGGCACAATTGTCAGAAAATAACTGCTCACCTGTATCAGCGTGAGACGCACCATTGAATGAAATAGCGCACAAAATGAGCGTAAGAAAGATTAATTTCAGGCGAAGAGTTGCCACAACACTAGTTGTCCTGAAGTGAGTCACATTATTTCGCATCCGTTCCGGTGTATTGTTCGCAGTCTCTCATGGCAGGGCGCCGATTCATTGACTGAGATCAAGCAGATCAACGAAACAGTTTAATACGGCGATATTTAAAAAATGGAATAAGCACTACGCCAGCAATAAATCCTCCGACGTGCGCCCCCCAGGCAACACCTCCGCCACTTGAATCGGCCATCAACGAGCTGACCACCTGAAATACAAACCAGAATCCCAGTACCACCATGGCGGGTAATCTTGTGGAGTATAAATAGAAGATCAGGGGAATGACAACCAGCACGCGGGCGCGCGGATAAAGCACCAGGTAGGCACCCAGAACACCCGATATAGCGCCACTGGCGCCGATCATCGGCACCACCGATGCCGGGTCCGGTAGCGACTGTGCCATCGCGGCAGCAAAGCCGCAGAGAATGTAGAAAAAGATAAACCGGGTGTGACCCATTGCATCTTCAATGTTATTTCCGAAGATCCACAGATACAGCATATTGCCGATGAGGTGCATCCAGCCGCCATGAAGAAACATGGAGGTCAGCAATGTCAGCTCAGCTGGAATTAAATAAATTTCTGGCGCCAGTGTTTTGCCCTGCAGCAGCGTTGCTGGAATGACACCCAGCGCATAAACAGCCTTTTGCCCCGCCGGTCCCAGCGACAGCTGCCAGATAAACACCAGCACGCAGGTGACGATGAAGGCCACCGTCAGGATCGGGAAAATCTCGGTTGGATTGTCGTCGTGAAGTGGTATCAAGTTCGTTGCTACTCAGGATTGTGGAACCGTTCATTCGCTTCCAGTGTATTTTCCAGTAACGTGGCCACCGTCATGGGACCCACGCCGCCGGGAACCGGGGTGATCCAGGCCGCCCGTTTGCTGGCACTTTCGAATTCGATGTCACCGATCAGTGACCCATTGGCCTTGCGATTGATGCCAATATCAATGACGACAGCCCCTGGTTTGATCCATTCGCCCTTCACAACGCCAGGTTTGCCCACTGCCACAACGACTATATCTGCCTTGGCAACATGCGCTGAGGTGTCTTTGGTAAATCGGTGGCACATGGTCACAGTACACCCGGCCAACAGCAATTCCAGCGCCATCGGGCGTCCAACATGGTTTGACGCACCAACTACGACTGCATCTTGCCCACGAATAGCCTCACCCGTATTTTCCAACAGATGCATCACCCCTTTGGGGGTACAGGAACGCAGTAGCGGCATCCGCAAGGCCAGCCGACCGATATTATAGGGGTGAAATCCATCGACATCTTTATCGGGTAATATCGTTTCGAGAATAGTTTCCGTATCAATTTGTTCCGGCAGCGGTAATTGCACTAATATGCCATCGACTTCGGGCCTGCTGTTAAGATTGTGGATCAGTTCAACCAACTCTTTCTGTGTGGTTGAGGCGGGCAGGTCGTAGGAAAAAGACACAATGCCTACCTCGTCGCAGGCGGCGCGCTTGTTGCGCACGTAGACTTCTGATGCGGGGTCGATGCCAACAATAATAACCGCAAGCCCCGGTGCGCGTTTACCCTCCGCCAGACGTTTATTGATGCGTGTTTTGATCGACGATTGCAGTTTTCCGGC
This sequence comes from Acidiferrobacterales bacterium, assembly GCA_036446455.1. Lineage (GTDB taxonomy): Bacteria > Pseudomonadota > Gammaproteobacteria > Acidiferrobacterales > JAJDNE01 > JAZFSZ01. The sequence goes on along the minus strand of JAZFSZ010000065.1, from coordinate 218 downwards.
AATTTGTTTGCCGTCAATAATTTTAGCTGTCATAGAATTAATATGGGGTCAGCACAGCAGCGAAATGAGGCGCAAGTTTCGCACGCTGGCAGGGATTCTCCAAGCACGGTAAATTGCCGTCAGACGGGCCATTGACGCTATAATAGTGGTTGCGTATAGTCGCGCAGCGCCGGCACTGCCGACGTTTGATAATAGCGTAAACGCACGGGGTATAGCGC
>JAZFSZ010000064.1:0-15023 GCA_036446455.1 Acidiferrobacterales bacterium | reverse complement strand
TGTTGTACGCCAGCGGCTGCCCCTTCATCAATGTTAGCAAACTTATCAAACTGCCATTCACTCGACCGGTTTTGCCGCGCACCAGTTCCGGTACGTCCGGGTTCTTTTTTTGCGGCATAATGCTGGAACCGGTGCAAAAGCTGTCGCCCAACTCAATAAAGTCAAATTGCACCGATGACCACAGGATTAGTTCTTCCGACATTCTCGACAGGTGCATCATGATTAATGAAGCATCGAACACAAACTCAATGGCGAAGTCACGATCAGATACGGCGTCCAGTGAGTTGGCTGCCGGTTTGTCAAATCCCAACTTCTCAGCAGTAAACTCCCGGTCTATGGGGTAGCTCGTTCCTGCCAGCGCCGCCGCACCCAGGGGCATAACATTCACCCGCTTTCTGCAATCTTGCAGGCGCGTGTAATCACGCTCGAGCATCTCAAACCAGGCCAGCATGTGGTGACCAAAAGTGATGGGCTGCGCCGGCTGCAAATGGGTGAAACCCGGTAATATGGTGTCGCTTTCTTTTTCGGCGATATCGATTAAAACGGACTGCAGAACCCGTAGTCGACTGCAAACCTCGTCAATGCCGTCTCTGAGATAAAGCCTGATATCCGTCGCCACCTGATCATTGCGCGAGCGACCGGTGTGCAGTTTCTTGCCCGCCTCACCGATGCGGTCCGTCAGTCTGGCCTCAATATTCATGTGCACATCTTCCAGCGACACACTCCAGGCAAACTGGCCAGCATCGATTTCTGCCTCGATCTCCTCCAGCCCGCCAACAATGGTCTTGCACTCGCCGTCGGTGAGTACACCCACGTGTGCCAGCATTTGTGCGTGAGCAATGGAGCCCTGGATATCGTAGTGGTAGAGCCGCTGATCAAATCCCACAGAGGAAGTGAAGCTTTCGACAAAGTTGTCAGTCGGGGCCTCGAAGCGACCACTCCACAGTTTTTTCTTGTCCATTATTATTTCTGGTGCTAGTTTATTGATTCCGAAACCGCCCTATATTCAGGGCTTTTCCACCAGATCGGAGTTTACGGCACTTTTCTCCGCCTGTCCGTGTGCCGGGCTCGATTATCGGCCATCCGTTGTATAAGTGGGCGTTGCAGGCTATTGTTGGTTATACAGTTATTTATTAACTGGATTATCCGGTTCGGACTCTCCTTTTGAGTGCACCCCCACCCCGAATACCGAATCGGATATTACGACCCCCCGCTTGCGGGGGGTTTTTTTTAGTATTCGCACAGATGGTGTAGGCTGCAAGACAATAATCAAGAGGGTGAAACCAGGTCGTCTTGCCTTCACCGTCCGGTTTACGGTTTAATTCCATTCTTGCGGCGGGGAGAAAACCAGACCCGCCGGGCGTTTCGCAGGTTTTTATTCTTGCTTGAAGCAACTCGCACATGAACCGTGTCGGCCATGTCAAATTCGACAATCAAAGACCAACCTTTTTTACCCGACTTCGGTTCGCTCGGCGTCGCCATTCGCATCATCTTTCTGGCGGAATTGATGGCCATCATTATCACTGTCAGCCGTAACTCGGTTTTCAACGAGCAAGCCTGGGCTGACTTCAATTTACTATCTGCCTTCGCCCTGACAATTTCTTTTTGCAGCATTGTGGTGCTTAAACTGGCATCGCCATTTCTGCGTCGTATGTCCGTGGTCGGGGGTTCGCTGGCCGTATTTTTGTTGTTACTGGCGGTGGCCATGGTTGGCACAGAATTTATTATTTTTGCACTCTACGATATTGGTCTCATTGATCAACGCTGGCCGGAGTGGCGTAACTCCCTGGTGATACGTAGCGTGATTATTGTTGGCCTGATCAGCATCCCGGCGCTGCGATATATGTTCCTTGCTTATCGCATCCAGGCAGATCAAAAAATCAAACAGGATGCCAAGATGCAGGCGTTGCAGTCGCGAATACGTCCGCACTTTCTGTTTAACAGTCTCAATAGTGTTGCCAGCCTCACTCGACGTGATCCTGAAAAAGCAGAAGCGGTATTGCACGATATTGCGGATCTGTTCCGCGTGCTGCTGGCCGACGCGCGCAAGCTGGTGCCTATTTCGGCGGAGCGTGAAATTTCGCGTCAGTATCTGGAAGTAGAGAAGATTCGTCTTGGTGATCGTCTGAAAGTCAAATGGAACGTAAACAATGTACCGCGATCAGCACTCATCCCGGCGCTGATTCTGCAACCCCTGCTGGAGAATGCCATTTACCACGGCATTGAACCGCGTTTTGCCGGCGGCAAGATAACGATTGATATGTGGACCGAAGGCAAAATCCTCAATGTCTTGATCAGCAATCCGCTGCCAGAGAACCCGGGCAAATCTCACAGTAAGGGCAACAAGATTGCACTGGACAATATCAGAGAGCGACTTGATACCCAGTTCGGAAATATTGCCAGTCTGCAATCATTTCAGGAAGGCAACAATTATCACGTGAAACTGAAAATGCCTATCGTCGAGCGTCAGTAATGTCTGCCATTGTTGAAAAAGCCGGCCTGATCTGGGCACGCGTTACCGCCAGCATGAAAAGCACCGAGTGGTCAAAGGAAAAGACGCCTGAAGAAATGGCGGGGTTTCTGCCCAATTTCTGTAAGGGTGACATGCTCATCAGCATCGTCATTATTGCCGAGCTACTGGCACTGGTCGTTACCCTGGTGACCCGTCGATTTACACTCAATATCTTCTGGGATTTGTTGCTGATATCCATTTTTATTCAATGGATCGCCCTCTCCAGTGCCGTTATCTTGTGTGCAGCACGCAATCGTCTCAATCAGATACCCAAGCACCGCGCCCTGGGCGTGGCCTACCTGATGCTGCTGACAATCACCTTTGTCGTTTCCGAGGCATCGGTATGGTTATTATTTGCCGTCGACCAACTGCCATCGCCACGACCGGAGTGGTATGGCTATTTCCATGTGCAGAATTTGTCAGTTAGTCTGGTGGTTAATGCGCTGGCGTTACACTATCTACTTGGCATTCATGAGTTGCAGCAACGCACAATATCGGAGGAACGTGCGCGCATGCAGGCATTGAAATCGCGCATTCGCCCTCACTTTGTATTTAACAGCCTCAACATTATTGCCAGCCTTACACGTAACTCGCCATCCAAGGCCGAGCATGCAATTGAGGACATGGCAGACCTGTTTCGCATAATGTTGAGTGAAAGTGAAAACCTCGTGCCGGTATATAAAGAAGTTGAAATTGCGCAAAAATATATCGCCCTGGAACAATTACGGCTGGATAACCGTCTTACGGTTAACTGGGACAGCGGAAAATTTCCGCGCAGGGCCAATATTCCGGTACTGACACTGCAACCGTTGCTGGAGAATGCGATTCGATTTGGTATTGAACCGACTCCGGAGGGTGGTGTCATCGACGTGCGTCTTTGGGAGCAAGATGAGAAAATTCATATCACCGTTTCAAATCCCCTGCACAAAAAACGCAAATCACAGCAGGACAAAGAACTGGCAGGACAGGCATTGAACGATATTCAGCAGCGACTGGAGACTCATTACGGGGACAGCGCTAGTTTAACCAGGCAGGGCGACAACGAAAAATTTGTCGTCTCGGTCATATTACCTATTCGCGGAGGGACACCATGAGGGTGTTGATTGTTGATGATGAAAAGCTGGCGCGCGAACGTTTGCGCGAATTGCTCGGTGACATTGGCGGCTACAATGTCGTCGGTGAGGCCATGAACGGTAACGAAGCCATTGAAAAAACCGGTGAGCTCAATCCGGATCTTTTATTGATGGATATTCGTATGCCAGGTATGGATGGACTCGAAGCCGCAATGCACCTGATGGGGATGGAAAATCCGCCTAGCGTCATCTTTACCACCGCTTACGATCAACACGCCCTTGATGCCTTTGAAGTCAATGCGGTTGATTACCTGCTAAAACCCATTCGCAAAGACCGGTTGTCCAATGCGCTGGTCAAGGCCAGGAAGCTGACAGCAAAACAGTTGCACGAAGTTAACCAATCGCGCGACGAACCGGCAGCACGAACTCACATCAGTGTGCACATGCGCGGAAACATTCGTCTTGTGCCCGTACCCAACATAATTTACTTCCTGGCGGACAGCAAATATGTCGTCATCAAAACCGCGGAAGAGGAATTTCTTATCGAAGATTCGCTGGTCAATCTGGAAAAGGAATTTGGTGATTACTTCCTTCGTGTACATCGCAATGCGCTGGTAGCCACACCCTCTATAACCGGTGTCGAAAAGAGTTCTTCCGGTTCGTGGCAGGTCAATCTGGAGGGGACGGAGAATAAACTCGACGTCAGCCGTCGACATACGGCAGCGGTACGTCGCTGGGTCAGGAATCGCCGACCCGCGACAACTGCCTGAAAAGCCTCTGCTGGCACGATACGTGCAGTAGGCAGTCAACAAGGATTTCCCCAGAACCTGCCTGAAAATTCCCTCGGAACCCTGGCGTTCTGGAACAAACGCAGAGCTCGCAAAGGCGCACAGAATCCGGAGAAAGTAAAAAAATCTTTAACCGCTAATTATTCTCAGCATTCGTGGCGTCGATTCCACGGCGTGCAGACCGGGCCAGATAAAATCGATTTTGAGGCGGGTTTAAAAAACGGGTTTGATTTTCACTTGCGCGGTCTTGGTGCGAGGGCAAAGCTTATTGATCGATGTCTCGATCGCATTCTCAAGATAGGCAAGATAGAAATCGGGTGAGGTGTAACCCAACAACTCGGGCACCAATTCATTGCCCTGATAGTCGTAGAATTTCAGCACCGGGGTGAAACTGGCGCCCTGATCGTCGGCAAATTCTTCGTGGTTCATGCGCTTACCATGGAAATCACGCAGATATTCGGCCCCTTCGGTATCCACCATTCGAATAATCAGACGCCCGTGGTACTGACCGCTACGCACCATGGGTTCGAGGTAGAGACCTTTCACTTCCTCGCAATAGGGACAATCTTCAGACATATAGAACACCATGATCGGCGTGCCATCGCGCTTTGAGGCAACCCCGTCCTGTTGCAGGTCGGATGCCAGCGGCAGGGTTTCGGCCCAGACGGGTAGCGCCATCACCAGAATAAACAAACCCAGTACTATTTGATGTAATCGTTTCAAGAAATTTTTACCAAAATACTGCCGGAACCGCGCTACCGACTCCGGCATTTACCGATATAATAGCAAAATTGTCGGCGTTAGTTAGGACACGAACAGGTTTTTAATTTCAGGTTTCAGCGTTGAAAACAATAAAAATCGGTACCCGTAAGAGCCCGTTAGCCCTGTGGCAGGCTAATTACGTAAGTGAGCGCTTGCTAACAGATCACCCCGGTCTGGCGGTAGAGCTGGTCAAGATGTCCACCCAGGGCGACAAAATCCTCGACACCAGCCTCGCCAAAGTCGGCGGCAAGGGTCTGTTCATCAAGGAACTGGAACAACGGTTGCAAGACGGCAGCATTGATATCGCTGTGCACTCGCTCAAGGATATGACCGTTGACCTGCCAGACGGCCTGCACCTGTCGGTCATTTGTGTACGCGAAGATCCGCGCGATGCCTTTGTCAGCAATCACTACAAAACACTCGAAGCGCTACCCGCTGGTAGCCGCGTCGGCACATCGAGTCTGCGACGCCAGGTGCAGCTGCGTGCCGCCTACCCGGCGCTCGAACTCATCGATTTGCGCGGCAACGTAAATACCCGCCTGGCCAAGCTCGATGCCGGTGAATATGACGCCATCATTCTGGCCGCCGCCGGCCTCAAGCGACTGGGATTGCATGATCGCATTACCTGTGCGCTGGCACCGGAACACAGTCTGCCGGCCGTGGGTCAGGGCGCGGTGTGCATTGAGTGTCGTAGCGACAATGACGAACTCAACAAATTGCTGGCATCGCTGAATGATGCCGATACGGCCAGCTGTGTCACCGCCGAGCGGGCAATGAATGCAGCGCTGGAAGGCGGCTGTCAGGTACCCATTGCCGGTTATGCCGTGCTCGAAGGCGATGAACTCTATATGCGCGGCCTGGTGGGTGATCCCGAAGGCGGCGATGTATTGCGCACCGAGGCCCGGGCACCACGTGCCGATGCCGAGGCACTGGGCAAAAGATTGGCGGAAGACTTACTGTCCCAGGGAGCCGACATCATACTAAACCGGGTGTATGGGCGTGGCTGAACCCGGCGGAGACGATCTCAGCGACATCGGCGTACTGGTGACCCGACCGGCCCATCAGGCCCACTCCCTGACCGCACAAATCGAAATGCGCGGCGGCCATGTTGTTTTATTACCTACCATTGAAATTGAGGCGACCAACGGCGAAGCGTTGCAGGCTGCAATCAGCCATCTATCCGAATTTAATATCGCCATTTTTATCAGCGTTAATGCAGTGGAACAGGGGCTCGCCCGGCTCGACGCCCGGCAACAAACATTACCGCGACATCTCGCCCTCGCCTGTGTTGGGCCGGCCAGCGCAAGAGCACTGCAAAAAGCCGGATATGATGTCGATATCGTGCCAACAGAAAACTTCAATAGCGAATCATTGCTGTCGCATGACGCGCTGCAAATGGTGGCCGGCAAACACATTGTTATTTTTCGCGGTGAAGGTGGCCGCGAACTGCTCGCGGCCACCCTGCGCAAACGTGGTGCGGTAGTGGACTACGCCGAATGCTACCGCCGTGTGCAACCACAGACAAACACACTCGCAGTGGAACAAGACTGGTCAAATGGCAAAGTTGATCTTGTTGTGGTTACCAGCGGCGAAGGACTACAAAACCTTTTCAATATGCTGAGCAACGAGGGTAAACAGTTGCTCGCTAAAACACCCATCATTACGGTCAGCGAACGCACCCTGCTGGCCGCACAAACACTGGGGCTAAAGGATGTCATGGTAACGATGGACGCGAGTGATGAGGCAATAATTGAAAAACTCAAGGCGTGGCGCCGAAAGCAAAAAGCCCTATAATCGATTTGTTACTCACCACAACCAGCCGATTATGAGCGAAAACGAAAAAAAATCCATCGAGTCAAAAAAGGAAGACAAGCCAAAACGCCAGACTCGTAGCTTTGGCGGCACACTCAGCTTTTTAATGTCCCTGGCCGCACTGTCGATCAGCGCCTATATCGGTTACGACCTGTTCACCAGTGACTTACCGCAATCGGCCCGTCAGCTGACCGCGACCGTAGACAGGCTCAAGCAACGTGAGACCAGCAATCGCAACAAAATTGATCAGCTGAAAGAAAAGCAGAAGATACTGACCGAGGTCATACGCAAATCCTCTCAGCACTTGAGTCAAAGTCGAGTGGACTGGGTCATGGCGGAATCGGAACAATTGATGATCATTGCCAACCAGCGCCTGCAATTGGCGAACGATATCGATACCGCAACAACAGCGCTGGAAATCGCCGACCAGCGGCTGCGCGATCTTGCCGACCCGGACCTGATACCGGTGCGCAAAATTCTGGCAAAAGAAATCCAGACACTGAAATCCACGGAACGCGTCGATATTGCCGGCATCGCCCTGCGACTGTCGGCACTTGCCGATGCAATTGGGTCGCTGCCCTTATCGCTAGAATTTCAACAACTGGCCAAACAGCAAAAACTAAAGCAGTCAGCAAAAAAATCAAATCAGGAAAAAACGCGAGACACGATACCCAATAAACCGAAAGGCTTCTTTCACGAATTGTGGGGCGACATCATGAGTGTGATTTCCATTCGCACCAATGTAGAGTCCTACAAACCCCTGTTGCCACCGGAGCAACAATACTTCCTGCGTGAAAATCTGCGGTTGCTGATTCTCGGGGCACAACAAGCAGCATTGCGTGCTGACCACAACACCTATCGCAACAACCTGAAGTCCGCCAGACACTGGGCACAGGAATACTTCGATACCCGCTCACAATCACTTTCACACTTGATCAAGGAAATGGATGCGCTGGGCAAGGCCAGGCTTGCTACCGCGCAGCCAAATATCAGCGCCTCATTAAAAGAATTACGGAAAGTCTCTCGCAAAAGGGCAGGTTTATGAGGCTGGTGATTTATATCCTGGCGGTGCTGTTTGTGGCCATCGCGGTCACCATGTTTGCTATTGATGATCCGGGTTATGTGCTGCTGGTACGGCCACCCTGGAGTATCGAGTTGCCACTGACGCTGTTCAGTGTGTTTGCCTTTGTTGCTTTTATTGGTCTTTATATTTCCGGACGCGTGCTGGGGCAGGCGCTAAGACTGCCGCGCGGTTTCGATATCTGGCGCAAACGTCGACTGGGACACAAGGCAAGGACCGCCATGACACAAGGTCTTGTCTATCTGGCGGCGGGACAGTGGAACGAAGCAGAAAGTGAACTGCTTGACGGCCTGCCGTTCAGCGAAGCCCCGATGGTCACCTACCTGGCACTGGCACTGTCGGCCCAGGGCCAGGGCAACAAATCCAAGCGCGACGACTACCTGCTCAAAGCCAACGAAGAGGCTAATGAAGACACCCTTGCTGTCGGTATGACACAGGGATTACTGCAATATATGGCACGACAAAAGGAACAAGCGTTGGCGACGCTGACTGAATTGTATAATCAGCAGCCTAATCACAAGTATGTGCTCAAACTCCTGATGGAGACCTACATCGATTTAACAGACTGGACTGGACTGGCGAATCTTTTACCCGACTTGCACAAGAACAAGGTGCTGGATGAAGATGAGTTAAAAAAGTTGGAGCTGAGGGTACACCGCGAATTATTGAAATTGTCTTTACCTACCGGTTCACTCAATGTCTTGCGCCAGGCCTGGAAGGCGATGCCGAAACACCTGCATCAACACGCAGAGTTGATTGCCATCTATAGTGGCAAGCTGATTGAACAGGGCGAAGGTGATGACGCCGAGTCACTGCTGCGTGTGGCGTTGGAGCGCCAGTGGGATGAGGCTCTGGTAACCTTGTATGGTCTTGCCCACGCCACCCAGATTGTGCGTCAGTATGAGCGCGCCAAAAGCTGGCAGACGACTCACGCCGATAGTCCGGCGCTCTACCTTACTCTCGGTCGACTGGCGCTGGAAACGGGTGCCGCCGACGAAGCTATCGAGACCCTGCAGCGCTCTCTTGATCTGCTGCCGTCGCGTTCAGCTTATCGAGAACTTGGGCGCGTGTATGAACTAACAGGAAATTTCGAAGCGGCCACGACCAGTTTCCGGCGCGGACTGGAAACGGAACAGGCATAAAACTGGAGATAAGGAGATAAGGAGAAAGGAGAAAGGAGAAAGGAGAAAGGAGAAAGGAGAAAATATTGCCTTATACATTGCAGGTTGAAAAGGCTCTCGTAGCGTTTTTTCTGAAACTTATTTGTCCGCCGCCTCGCGTGGTTCCACCGCAAACTCAAACGAGTCATAAAACAGCCGATTTGGCGTCAAGCCATGATCAAAAATCACGCCTTTCAATGCATTTATCATTGGTGGTGGTCCACTGGCATACACTTCAACATCGGACAGGTCGGCGTGATCTGCAATCATTGCTTCGTGGACCCAGCCGGTGCGCCCCTGCCAATTGTCTTCTTCCGCCGGCTCTGACAATACCGGCACGAAAGAAAAATTAGCGTACTTTTCGTCCCACTGGTTCAGCAACCCCATAAGATATAAATCGCGTTTGGCACGTACACCCCAGTACAGCTGTACCGAACGCTCAATACCTACATGGAATATATGCTCGAGAATAGCCTTCACCGGCGCCAAACCGGTACCTCCGGCCACCATAAGAATGGGCCGCTCGGAATCCTCGCGTAAAAAGAAGATGCCAAGGGGGCCGCGGAACCGGAGCAGGTCCTTCTCCTTCATTTTCTCGAACACATGCGTGGTAAAATAACCGTCGGGCACGTGGCGAATCTGTAATTCGAGCTGCTCATCATTATGCGGTGCGTTGGCCAGTGAGAAACTGCGGCGGCGGCCGTCTTTTAACAGAATATCGATATACTGACCGGCCAGAAATTGCAGACGCTGATTCTGTGGCAGCGTGAGCTTCAGACCCATAACATCGTGTGTCAATTTATCCATAGTAGCGACGCGGCACGGTAAAATGCGAATTTGTATATCGTGAACCGCATCGATTTCCTCGGCTTCAATGACCACGTTCTCCAGCGCCCTTGCCTGACACAGCAATGCCAATCCCTTGGCCTTGTCTTCTTCCGTCAGCGTTGTCGGGCTGGCATTACCGTAGTCGATACGACCAGATAGCAGGCGGTTCTTGCACGACCCACAAACGCCATTACGGCAGCTGTAGGGCAGGATATAACCGGCTCGCTGTGCGCCATCCAGTATCGATTCCGATTCCTCGACTTCGAACTCATGGCCGCTGGGCCTTATGGTCACTTTGAAAGACATAGTGTATTTGAATTTTTGGGATTATCACGATGGTAATGTTGACTGTCGCGCTGTGTCCAGCAAAGACAGTATTGTCACATCCCCTTTCAGGGAATGCCGATGTCATGGCCACGATTGACAAAAAACCAACAGCACCCTTTAATCTGATCCCATGCCCACGCCCCACGCGCAATCTCAACCGATACACTTACAATGAGCGAAACCATTCTGATCGATGTCCAGGGTATATCGCGCTATTACGGTCATCTTTGTGCGGTTGATAACGTCAGTTTTCGTGTCAACAAGGGTGAGGTAGTTGGTTTTCTCGGCCCCAACGGTGCCGGCAAAACCACAACCATGAATATCATCACCGGCAATCTCGCACCCAGCGCCGGCGCTATCTCCATCGCCGGGCATGACCTGCTGGATGACCCCAAAGCGGCCAAAGGCGCAATTGGCTACTTGCCCGAACAACCGCCGTTGTATCGTGAACTAACGGTCAACGAATATCTCGATTTTTGCGCAGCCCTGAATCGCCTGCCACGCAACCAGCAACACAGCGCGCGCGAGGCAGCCAAGGAAAAAACCGGGCTTACCGATGTGGCTAACCGTCTGATCGGCAATTTGTCCAAGGGTTACCAGCAACGCGTCGGCATTGCCCAGGCCATTATCCACATGCCACCAGTGGTGATCCTCGATGAACCTACCGCGGGTCTCGACCCCATCCAGATAAGGGAAATACGATTATTGATACGCGAGCTGGGCAAGGAGCACAGCGTCATTCTCTCGACCCATATCCTGCCGGAAGTGCAGGCCACCTGTGATCAGGTGCAGATTATCAATAACGGCAAACTGGTATTGCATGACAGCATTGACGGGCTGGAACACCACTTGCAGTCGGCTTCCTTAACAGTGGCGTTTCGCAATACTCCCGACATGGCAATACTGCAATCGATTGCTGGCATTAAAAAAATCGAGCAACAGCTTGAAGGCCGCTTGCGTCTGTTTTATGAACCCAACCAGGACCCGACAGACGAAATCGTGAATTATTCCGCAGAAAAGAAGTGGGGGCTTTATGAGTTGCGGCCGGGACGGGTGTCGCTGGAGGAGATCTTTCTGCAATTAACCACGGAAGAGACTGAGCAAGACGCTGGGCATGAGGAATCCGTGACATGATCGGCATCATCGCCATGCGGGAATTGCGCAGCCTGTTTCTGTCGCCACTGGCATGGATTGTTCTGGCGGTGATGAATCTGGTTTTCGGTATAGTGTTTGATATCGCCATTACGGCATATATGGAAGATCCGTTACCTGATGGCGCCACTGCTGCGATTGTGCCGGGTCTGTATGAACTGGCGATGGTGTTACTTTTCTTTATCGTGCCACTGATTAGCATGCGACTTTTCAGTGAAGAGCGCCGCAACCAAAGCCTGGCACTGTTATTAAGCGCACCGGTTTCCATGACTGAAATCGTACTGGGCAAGTTTCTCGGTATGGTAGTCTATCTGCTCATCATGGTGGGCATACTCACCCTGATGCCACTTTCGTTGCTGCTGGGAACGGCCCTGGACGTGGGCCTGTTGTTTGCCAATCTCATCGGCTTGGTCATGATCCTCGCGAGTTTTACTGCCATCGGTTTGTTTATGTCAACACTGACACAACTGCCGGCACTGGCGGCGATCATGAGTTTTGGAACACTGTTTCTGATGTGGTTGCTCAAACTACCAGCCTACTGGTTTGGTAGTAATGCCATTTCCTATCTTTCGATCGCCAGTCACTATGAGTCTTCACTGAAGGGAGTCGTTAACAGCGCCGACGTAATTTACTATATCGTGATTACGACGCTGTTTCTGGCATTCAGTGTGCGGCGTCTGGAAGCTGACCGGCTGGGCGGGTAAACGTGAAAGTTACCCGTAAATCACGCGACCAGTTACGTCTTGCCGGTGTCAGCTTTGTCGTACTGACCTTGTTGCTGGCAGGGGTCACTCTCTGGGTCAGTCACTTGTATCAGGGAGAAATTGATCTCACGCGCGCCGGCCGCAACACCCTGTCTGCATCCAGTATTGCGGCGGTCAAGGGCCTGGACCGTCCCTTGCGTGTTACTGCCTTTGCCGGCACCAAACCGGAGCTGCGCACCCGAATTGATCAACTGGTTCGGTCTTACCAGCGTTACAAAGATGACATCAAGCTGATACATGTGAATCCAAACGCTGAACCCCACCGTGCACGTGAGGCCGGCATTCGCTTTAATGATCAGCTGTTACTCGAATACGAAGGCGCGAGTGAAATACTGTCACGGCTGACGGAAGAGTCATTCAGTAACGCACTGACCCGCCTCGGGCACCGCAAGGAACGCTGGCTGGTATTCCTTACCGGACACGGCGAACGCCGCGTTGACCGTGACGCCAATTTTGATTTGTCCAAGTGGTCAGAACAGTTACACCAACGCGGTTTTCGCACCCGTGCCCTGTCGCTGGCAGAAAATCCGCAGATCCCGCAAAACACCAGCGTACTGGTGATTGCCGGGCCACAGCTCAAACTGTTAGCGGGTGAAACAAGGGAAATTCGCCGCTTTGTAAATGACGGTGGCAATCTGCTGTGGTTAATGGATCCCGGGTCACTGCAGGGCCTGGACGGTCTGGCCGAACAACTGGCCATTGAAATCGAACCGGGCACCATCGTTGACCTGCGCTCACAAAAACTCACCGGTAGTCCGACCACACTGGTGATCGCTGACTACGGCACCCACCCGGCGGTGAAGAATTTCCGCGAGAATACTGTATTCCCCGAATCCTGCGGGATCAGCATCCCGGAGGCAGAAGCCGCCAGTAATAATTCATCGGTTGCGTCAGAGGAAGAAGCCGATTGGCGTCACCAAATACTGGTAGACACGCGTGCCTCCGCCTGGTCCGAAACCGGCCCTATTAATCGCGCTATTCGTTTTGACAAAGGCAAGGACATCGCCGGTCCGTTGAATATATCGGTTGCCGTCACCAGAAAGCGTGACAAAAACGAGCAACGCGTCATTATTGTCTGCGACGGTGATTTTGCCTCCAACGCCTTCATCCTGAGTAATGCCGCCAATCTGGATTTTGCCATGAGCATCATGAACTGGCTCAGCCATGACGATGCCTATATCAGCATTCCGGTAAGAACGGTCGCCGACCGGACGCTGCAAATGTCTGCTGCTACGCGCTATACGCTGATGGCGCTGTTCGCAATCATCATCCCATTGCTACTGGTCGCGAGTGGTATCGCCATCTGGGCGCAACGTCGCAAGCGCTGACGGAGGCGCCATGAATAAACGCTGGTTGCTGAATCTTTCCCTGCTGGGCGTCATTGCGGTTCTGGCTGCCATTGCGCTATGGCGCCCGGGTATCAGCAAACCTGTCGCCAATCCACCTCTGACTACAATTCGGGCGGCAGATATCAAACGCATTGCCATTACACGTGGCAATCCCCCCGGTATCGAGTTGCAACGGCGCAACGGTGACTGGGAAATTGTGCGACCTGTTTTCGGTCGCACCAACCCGTTTGTAGTAAATGATGTATTGCGTATTCTCACCGCAAAAAACCAGCAGTCACTATCGCCAGAGGCGACGAAAGAACTGCACCGCTACGGTCTCGATCACCCCAAAGCCAGGTTGCAACTGGATCAGCTGGAAATACTTTTTGGCGACACCAACCCGGTCAATAACCTGCAATACGTCCTGGTGCAGGACCGCGTGGCAATGATCGACAGCAGCTACTTCTGGGCGACGACGCGCAGCCATAGCAATTACCTGAGCAAACGCCTGATCGAAAAAGATCGCAAACCGGTGGCGCTGTCCTTACCGGACTTTCGATTATCATTGAAGAAAGGGTCCTGGCAGGTCTACCCCGAACAGAAAGATTTGTCGGCCGATCGCATTAAACAACTGGTTGACCAGTGGCACTACGCCCAGGCATTGTCGGTTAAGAAATACCGCGATGCCCGGGTCATGGATTGGGTGCGGCTGTCATTTAAAAATGAAAAAGCACGACTGCGCATTGGCATCCTGTCGCGATCACCGGAACTTGTTCTTTATCGGCCGGACGAAAAATTGCAGTACCATTTTCCCGAAGAAGTAGGGAGACGGTTGTTTTCGTTTTCTGAGTAGTGTTGTGTTGCGCCTGCGGCGGCTTTTAAAATCTATTAATCGGGCTCTCGCGCCCGAACGCGAGGTACTTTTTCTTTGGTTGTCCAAAGCAAAAGTACCCAAAAAGAAAGGACACCCGGGGACTGGCCCTAACGGGTTCCCTCACCCTTCCTAAAAAACCGGCGACGCGAGCCCAACTCACCGGCCAGATGTCGTTACTCACTCCATCTGGCTCGGGTTCAACAGGGGGCTCGCTCTTTTCCGGTTTTCGTCGTCAGGGTTCGGCTGCGTCCACGGGGGCTGAAAAGCACTAGCCCCTAGCATTTCCGAAATTTCCGAGTATATTTATTCAAGAAGCATCGAATGGAGTGATAACGACAGTTTGGCCGGCGACTTCGGCGAACGACCCGGTTTTATAGGAAGGGTGAGGGAACGCGCAGCGCCAGTCCCCGGGTGTCCTTTCTTTTTGGGTACTTTTGCTTTGGACAAGCAAAGAAAAAGTACCTCGCGTTCGGGCGCGAGAGCCCGATTAGAAGCAGTAAAAGGCCGCCGCAGGCGCAACATCAGAAGCAGAAATGTTGGGCTTCGTACCTCAGCGCCAACC
>JAZFSZ010000063.1:0-14961 GCA_036446455.1 Acidiferrobacterales bacterium | reverse complement strand
CCCCTGAACAAGTTTCATCTTATTTGCACATGCTCGGTCGTCAACGCTCTTTGGAAGATTGGCAATTTGTTCAGGCGGTACGTGCACTACGGGTACTCTTTTGCAAACTGCTTGTTGCTGATTGGGCGGATGATTTTGATTGGGATCACTGGATTGATGCGGCTCAGTCGCTGGAACCTGGTCATGTTACGCTAGCCCGTGAACCGGGTTGCTCAGTCTCCGATATGCTGGCTGATTCCCGGGACGGATCGCTGATTAAAAATGTTGGGGAAGTACACCCACAATGGCTGGAAAGGCTTGTTACAGTTATTCGGCGTCTTCCCCGTAGACACTTAGAACTACCTGGGGCAGTTCAGGAAGTGCCTGATGCGACCTGAGCGCAGCGAAGAAGTGCTTGATGAAGCCCGTAGGGATTCTGAAGTAAAACGCCAAAGGCGGTTCTGAGGCGAGCATCCCGCACAATCGCTGCAGGCGCACAAAAAAGAAAAAGCGACCCGCTTATTCTATTTTACAAACTGTATTCAAAGGACAATCAGCGGCATGATCACTGCCAAGGGTCTCGTAAATTGCGTCCAGCGCCAACTCATTGTTGCGAAAGAACCGTTCCTCTCCCACACGTTCAATTAAACCACCTCTTTTGAGCATGCGCATGGCCTGCTGTTTAACGCGGGAAAACAAAACTTGCACACCGGCGTCGTACAGTCGCTCAGTCACCGCCTCAAGCATTTCAGCACCAGTTGAATCCACGTTATTGATACTGACGCCATCGACGATGACGTAGCGCAGCTCCGGTTTCTCCGCCATAGCCTGTATTACCTTGTCTTCAAAATAACTGATATTGGCAAAATAGAGTGAACCTTCGAAACGAAGCACACAAATCTGCTCGCAGGTCTTAAGACCATACGCGTAGGCGTCGCGCAGCGAACCATCAGGGTGGCGCGACAATTCGGCAACACGTGGACGCATGGTGCGATAGAGAACCATGCCCAGCGACAGAAGTACGCCGATCACAATGGCCCACTCCAGATGCGGCGCGAACACCAGGGTCAGAACAAAAGTCGTTATCGCGACTACACCGTCATTGCGCTGGACCTTCCACGTACGGCGCAAGGCCTTGATGTTCACCAGACCGATAACGGCCATCATAATGACTGCCGCCAACGTTGCCTGGGGCAAGTGATACAGGAGCGGCGTGAGCCACAACAATGTGATTACCACAACGGCGCTGGTGACCACAGACGAAAATCCGGTAATGGCGCCAGCACCAATGTTTACGGCAGAGCGTGAAAACGAACCCGATACCGCGTAACTTTGGAAGAAACTGCCGGCAATATTGGACAAACCTTGCCCGATCAGCTCCTGATTGGCATCAAGATGCTGGCGGGTTTTGGCGGCCATGGCCTTGGCGATGGAAATAGCCTCCATAAAACCAATCAAACCGATGGCAATGGCGGAGACGAACAACTGGAGGATAGTGCTCCATTCGATAGTCGGCGCCTTCAATGCTGGCAGGCCTTGCGGCACCACACCGACGACACGGCCGCCAGCATGCATTTCCACTGCTCCATCCTGACTCACAGCAGTGACGTGCCAAACCTTGTCGGTCACATCGGCATCGGCCGGCATTGCCTGATCGAGATAATAACGGCGAGCTTTGCCTTGCCGGTCCCTGATTTCGCGGAAATACAGTTCTCCCAGCTTCAGTTTGTTGGCATTGGCGATCTGCTGCCGACGTTCGAAAGTCAGACGAAGACGTGTGAGTTGGCTCGAAGCCACCATTGTCGTTTCGTCAAAACGGCCCACTTCAGCAGTGAGCTCTTTAACAGTCGCCTGTGCCGCTTTAATTTCCTTTTCCAGTTTTAACAGATCGGATTGAAAACTGGCCTGACCCGCCAGAATTTCCCGCGTATGTTTGTGCAGAATCTGGCTGCTGTTAACGGATATCTTTTCTTCAAACCCGAATAGCAACGACAGCAAGATGGTAATCACCACGGCTACCAATACACTCGGTAATTTTGGATTGACCCGCTTCATTACCACCATGATGGCAAATGCCAATACGGCAAATGCCAGTGTCGGCCAATGGGTTCCGCTGGCCGCGGCAACAAAGGTGTTCCACACGGTTTCGTATTGATGCGCAGATTTCTCGACACTGACACCAAATATCTTGCCGAGCTGGGAGGTCGCAATAATAATCGCCGCGGCATTGGTAAAGCCGAGCACCACCGGATGCGACAGGAAGTTAAGCAATACACCCAGTCTCAACAACCCAAGAGAGACCTGGAAGATGCCCACCATTAGCGCTAACAATATGGAATACGCGATAAAGGCCTCGCCACCCGCCGTGGCCAGCGGCTCAAGGGCGGCGGCCGACAACAGGGACACCACCGCGACGGGGCCCGTTGCCAACTGCCGTGAGGAACCAAATAGTGCTGCCACCATCGGCGGTAGAAATGCGGCATACAAACCGTAATACGGAGGCAAACCCGCCAGTTGCGCATATGCCATCGATTGCGGAATCAGAACCAGCGCCACCGTCACCCCGGCAATGATGTCTGCTCGAAGGGTATTGCCGGATTTCAGCTCAGGTAGCCAGCGCAGGAATGGAACAAATAAATCGAATAAAATGGATAGGAGGCGGGATTTTTTTAGGTCCAACTTCAGGCTCTCAGGTTAACGGTGGTTGAACTGGAAATATGCGTGAACCGATTATATTATACTTTGCTAATAAATGCTTATTTCAGCAGTAACAGGCCCATATTGGGCATGACTTAAGCCCGGCAGTGGTAAATCAGCCGGAAATGATAGCCCCGGGCAGCGCCGGCGAAATTATTGTTGGTGCCAGACGCTACGCTGGGTTAAGCGTACAGGCAGCTTATTTCGAATCATCCTCTGGTGGCAACCAGCCTTCTAGCGCCGCTATAATCTTGCGCGCCTGATCAGCGCTGGAAATATTGAACTTGGATTTGGGTTGATACTCACCATTACGTTTCTGGTAGCGGCGGATGCTGTATTTGTCGGGGCCGTATTCCTCCTTACTACGATTCCAGTCCTGATAGCGATATATAATGGTAGACCACGCCCCCTTCGTAAGAACGCATTTATCCAGTTCGTTGACGACCAACTGACCGTCTTCTTCGTAATTGATCGTCAATTCTGCTACATCTGAAGCCATGCCAACCTCTCTCTCGTTAAAAACATACTGCTGAGGCGTGGATTGTAGAAGTGGGCGACATGAGTTGCAATCTCTCCGTGAGGCTGACTTGCCCCAATGCCTATGAAAGCGCCATAATTCTGCCAAGAGCAGTCAAATTCAACAATAAATCGGAGCTCTTATGCCTGTCAAAGTCAGCAGCACACGCATCGACACCTTCGCGCTCTATCCAGGGAGAAAGCTTGCCGGACGTTATGAAGTCATTCAACGACTCGGTGCTGGCTGGGAAGGAGAAGTTTATCTCGTTCGTGAGCTCGCCACCAACATTGAGCGCGCCGCCAAGTTCTTCTTCCCCCAACACAACCCCCGTGACAAGGCGGCACAATTCTTTGCCAGGAAGCTACACAAGCTGCGCCACTGCCCCATTGTCATCCAGTATTTCGCACAGGATTCGATAACACATGAGGGAGAACGCGTCCCTTTTCTGATCTCCGAGTTTGTTCAAGGAGAATTGTTGAGTGAATTCCTGCAACGCCAACCTGGCAAACGCATGTCACCGTTTCAGGCGGTTCATCTATTGCATGCGCTGGCAAAAGGCATGGAATGTATTCATCAGCTCGGTGAATATCACGGCGATCTGCACACCGATAACATTATTATCCAGCGTTTTGGTCTCGGTTTTGACCTGAAATTGCTCGATATTTATCAGTGGAAGGCGCCGCGCGGAGCAAACATCCGCGAAGACGTTATTAATATGATACACATTTTCTATGGGGCGCTCGGAGGACAAACACATTACGCCAGGCAGCCTCCTGTGGTGAAATCGATTTGCTGTGGACTGAAGCGCAACCTTATTTTTAAAAAATTCAAACGCGCCGGGAAGCTGAGAACGTTTCTGGAAAATCTTGACTGGGAGTAAACGACCGGCGTTGAAATTCACGCCCCGCATTCGACGGCCAGCGCATGCAAATACCGCGTGGTGTACAACATCCCCGGATAGCCTTCCAAGCCAGATGACCTGACGTTTATATTAATGCACTTGAGCCGTCGTTGGTCAGTCCGCATCAAAGTCCGCGGGATTCCTTGATTTGCTCATACGCCGCCTTGATTTCCTGTGTTTTCCCCGTAGCGATTTTAATCATTTCTTCCGGCAGTCCTTTGGATACCAGTTTGTCCGGATGGTGCTGGTTCATCTGCCGCCGATAGGCCTTTTTGATTTCGGCATCGGTCATGCCGGAATCCACCTCCAGCACATCATAGGCATTCTGCAAACCAGCGCGCCCGCCACCGTCACCCTGCCCATCGGCAAAATGTTGTTGTGCACGCACCGAGGAAATCAGACGCTCAAAGAATATGCGCGGAAATCCCAGTCGGTCGGCAATGTGAAACAGAACGCGCTCTTCAGTGTAATCAAACTTGCCATCCGCCAGCGCAGTAGCAATTTGTATTTCAAGGAACATGCGAACCAGATTGACGCGACGGTGACATTCCTCTCGGAACTGATCAATCACATCATCCAGTGGGAAATCGGCATTTTTACCCTCCTGAAACAAATTGATGGCTGCCTGGCGTTGCGCATCGTTCAACTGCATCTGCGTCATCACTTGCTCCGCCATGGCAATCTCATCGCGTGTAACGCGACCATCGGCCTTGGCCAAATAACCCATGATGGAAAAAGTGGCTGTGAAAAATGCAGCCTGTACGCGACCCTGGTCGCCCGCATGCAGAGCCTCGCGACGACCCCCCATGCTCACATCAAGATTGTGCCCCATCGCTGCACCCAGCAGCGCGCCCAGGGGACCGCCAATAGCAAACCCTAATGCACCGCCCACAAGTTTCCCCCACCAACCCATCTCTTTTCCTACCTCCGGTTTACGTCAGCCTGCTAGTTTAATGGAATCACCGGCCCCGGCCCAATTGATGCAACCAGTGGTCCACCCTGCCCCAGAATCTTTCCCACCACTTAAGGTAGCCCGGCCGCTGTACCCAGTCTGTCAGTTTTATCTCACTGCTTTTCGCGAAATCGTCGGCAAACATTGTTGCCACCGACTCGGCAAACTGCGGACTATCCACCGCCTGATTGGCCTCCAGATTCCAGCGCAGATTCCAGCGATCAAAATTACTTGATCCAATTGAAACCCACTGATCACATATCAGCGCCTTACTATGAAGCATGACCGGCTGGTATTCGAATATCCGGATACCACTTCTCAACAAAGCAGTGTAGTAGCGGTGGCCTGCAATACGGACGGCGGGGTGATCTGTTTCCGGTCCCGGTAATAACAACCTAACATCCGCGCCTTGTCGAGCGGCTCGGCGCAATGCCCTGCGCAGCTTCCGGGAAGGAACGAAATAGGCCGTGGAAAACTAAACGCGCTGTTCCGATGCGCCAATGCGATTAACAAGGAATCGCATAATACCCTGGGCACGAATACCACTGGCGACCGTCACGCGGCCTTTTCTGCCATCGGGCAGGGCTTCAGGCGCAACAAAATTGTCTTCAATGTGATGATTGCTGGAAGCCAGCCATACTTCCGCAAACAATACCTGCCAGTCCTGGAGTACCGGACCGTTTATCTCCAGCATGGTCTCGCGCCATTGCCGGTCTTTATTGTCTGGCGGCGCAAACTCGTCGGCGATGCCCGCGCCGCCCACAAAGGCGATCTCACCATCGACAATCAGCAGCTTGCGGTGATCGCGCGCCATGTTATCAAACAGTTTTGCCCAGCGTAATTTATTGTAGAAACTCACCTCGATATTGTCGTGCTCAAGACGAAGACGCTCGTCCTGACTCAGGCCACGGGAGCCAAAATCGTCAAGCAGGAGCCTGACTGACACACCGCGATCGGCGACCGCAAGCAACGCGTCAATGAAGCGAGCAGCAACGACGCCGGACTCAAACAGGTACATTTCCAGCCAGACGAATTTGCGGGCGTTCACAATTCTGTCCAGCATGCGGGGGAAAAATTGATCACCATCGATTAACAGCGCAAAATGATTGCCGTCTCGCCAATTGAATCGATATCCGGATTTACCTCTAGCGGCCATGAAATTTGGGCGTCGCCCGAAGTATTGTATTAAATTGAAGGATCAGGATTTAAATTTATTAAATTTTTGGTTGAGACATTTTACTATCGGCAGCAATTCATTATCGGCCCACTTTACACCCGCCCATGCTACACAACGGCGTGCGTCTCCTCGATATCGGCAATCTGGTTCACCCTCTCCAGCTTCCCCAGTCTCCGCCTTTATCTGATTCTAGTGAAAACTTTGCAGGAAATCATCAATACCATTGATATAGTCCTGGCGGTTCAGATTAAAACCTTCATTATGGCCGCCGTGTAGTTCAAGAAAGCGTTTTGGCTCGGGCGCCAGATCGAAGATCTGCCTGCCCTGCTTGTAGGGGACAATTTCATCCTTCGGGCTGTGAATCACCAACACCGGGCTGGATACGTGCAATATATATTTGGCAGTTGGATAATGAATACGTGCCAGTAACTTAACCGGCAAATACCAGTAAACTGATTTTGCCAGCGCCTCGGCTGAACTGAATGTCGATTCCACGATCAGGGCACCGGCTTTCACCTTGGTGGCCAGCTGTGTGGCAATGGCTCCGCCCAGTGAGCGTCCGAACAGAATAATATTTCTCTCATTGAATCCGCGTGTCGATACAAGATAGTCCCATGCGGCGCGTGCATCACGGTAGGTTCCGGCCTCACTGGTACGGCCGTCACTTTTTCCATATCCGCGGTAATCGATTATCAATACCGATAAACCCAGATCGTGAAATATCCGTATTGATTCCAGACGATGGGAAATATTGCCAGCATTGCCATGAAAAAACAGCAGCGTTGACTTTGCATTCGTGGCCGGAACAAACCATCCATGCAAGTCAACATCGTCTTCTGTTCGCAGCGAAACATTTTCGTAAGACATTCCCAGCATTTCCGGTGTTGCAACCAGCTTCCGCGTCGGAAAGTCCGGTATATAAATCATCCTCGACTGAAACAGGTAAACCACGACAAGAATGAGCGCATAAGCAACTGCGATAATTGCGATCATGGTAATAAATGGATTTGAGGACTGGATCACTTATCCTTCCTTTTGCCTTGATCGGTACTGTCGATGCAGAACCCACCCGTATACTCCAAAGTTGAGCAACAAAACGATAGCACCAAAACCAATCTGCATCTCACGTGTCAATTCACCGGGATAGAGTAAGGGCAAAACATAGTGTTCGATAAAGTCACTGCTGTAGGCCAGATCGCCTTCACGGACCCGCAACCAGTTCTCCAGTGGTGTCAGTGGGCAGACGCCGCCACTAAACTCGATTGCCGCCGCCCATGTTGCGACAGGAATATGCACCCACGCCACCCACCGCCATCGAAGCACCAGTAATCCACCGGCCACGGCGAATGCTACGAACAGCAAATGAAATACCACCACCGCATCCGCCATGTCGCGGTACCCCGGGAAGACGTGTCGGGACATCATACCGGTTGCGGGGGCGTAGAAGAAAGTTATTGTGCCACGCCGGCAGTGAAGCGTTAAAATATCCTTAGGCAAAAGGCGCAATCCTCATGAAGCCCCTGTTTCATCCACAGATGGTCAATGGCAATTTCGAAGACCCCGTGCTTTTCGTTGACTTTTTGTTTGAAAGGCGTGCCCTGATGTTTGATCTGGGAGATATCAGCGCATTACCGGCCAAAAAAATATTGCGCCTGTCACATGTATTTATCTCGCATACGCACATGGACCACTTCATCGGTTTTGATCACTTGCTTCGCATCTGTCTGGGCAGGGATCGAAATCTTACACTCTTCGGACCCCCCGGGTTTATTGATCAGGTCGAACACAAACTCAACGCCTACACCTGGAACCTGCTGCAAAATTACAATAACAATTTCTCGATCATCACTAATGAGGTTCATGAAACCGGAAGCCTGCACCAGGCAAAGTTTTGCTGTCAGGACAGGTTCAGGCGTCAGGACCTGGGAACCGAACAGACCAGTAATGGTGTGATCGTTGATGAGACCGGCTTTCGGGTAAAAGCCGTCACACTTGACCACAAAATCCCCTGTCTCGCTTTTGCACTGGAAGAGGCATTCCATATTAATGTATGGAAGAACCGACTGGATTCACTAGCGCTCCCAACGGGCAAGTGGCTGAATGATCTAAAGGATGCGATTCGTCTGGGCAAGCCGGACGATACACCCGTCAGTATTGACTGGCAGGACCAGCAAGGTAAGCACTCAGAGCAACACCTTTTGGGTGAATTGCGAGATAAGATAATTAGTATCACGCCGGGACAGAAAATCTCCTATGTGGTTGATGTGGCATATTCTGAGCGCAACCGAAAACACATCGTGGCGCTGGGCCAGGGTGTGGATTTGTTTTACATCGAGTCGGTATTCCTTGATGCGGACAAGGACCGTGCAACCAGGACCGCTCACCTCACCGCCCGCCAGGCGGGTAAGCTGGCCCGGGAGGCCGGCGCAAGAAAGCTGATCCCCATACATTTCTCACCGCGTTACAGTGATTGCGAACAGGCCCTGGTGGATGAGGCACAAAACGCGTTTGCTGAATATTAGCTTTTGACGCAAAGACGCGAAGGCGCAAAGAAAACATCAAGGGCGGTCCGCTGGACAGCCAAAAGAAGGAATATTTCTTTTCATGGCCGGCTGGAAGCCGGCCCTATGATTTTTTACTTTGCGCCTTTGCGCCTTTGCGACAAGAATTAGTTTAAATACTTAAAATGGACATGCAGCCTAGCCGGCTGTTGTCATCAGACAGGCATGCCACCATATTAAAAACGCCCTACTTCGATAATCAACCATCCACCGCCGATGGCAGGTCACGAAATGGAACCCGTTATCTGATATCGTAGCCACATGGAAAGGAAGTGACTCCTGCGTAGATATGAACCAGTTGCAACAAACCATTATCGATAAAAAAGAGGCGCTCGCTGCTACGGTGGGCGAGCCGCTGGCCACGCTCGCACAGCAATGTGCCGAAGTGTGGCCCTACGCCGACCGACTGGACCCGATGCTGCAGTCCGCCTTTCCCAACGTACCCAATTGCCACCTGCTCTACGCCTGGGATGTAGAAGGCATCGAGATCTCGTCCATGGTGCAAAAGGACAATATCGATCCGAGCTGGCGGGGCCGCGACCTGTCCAACCGGCCCTACCTCAAGAATAACCTGCCGTTTAAAGGGGTGATGCTGTCGTCAGTCTATAAAAGCGAGTACACGCACGAGCAGTGCATTACGGCCCTGCAAGCGGTTTCACGTGACGACATCTTGCTGGGTTTTATTGCTGCCGATTTTGCCTTGTCCGACCTGCTGGAAGACATACGACTGGTGTCCTCCGCCACCCATTGGCAGCAGTACCGAGGTGACCCCAGTATTCGAGGTACGTTGTTTATGCAGGAGCGTACCCAGAGCCTGTTGGACGACAACATTGATGTATTAAATGAACAAATCGACCGCCTGATGACTGGCCACGGCGTGTTCCATGCCAAGATTCACTATTCCAGTGGACGCGTTTCACTGTGGTTTCTGGATGACCCCTACAGTTATCGAATCCACACCGCCAGCGAAATTATCGATCCGGATATTTGTCTGGCCTACCCCATTCACGTCTACCCAAAAGAGGCCAAGGTTGCGCCGGAAAATATTGCCAAGGTGTTGCAGGAGTTCAAGGAACTGCGCTTTGCCGACGAAACGATTTACCTGCGCTCCAGTTCGATCAATATCATGAACAGCATGCTGGGTCTGACCTTCTCCTGCGACGGTTCTCACTACATGCCAGTCGATGAATTTCTTGAGAAGAGCCTGGCCTTTTGGGTTGGCTCGCTCAACACGGAAACCGGGTCAGCGGCCTGAGCCGGCGTTTCGCTGGCGAACCAGCCCAAGCCATTGCCCGTCATGATGAACCGGAGGAAAACAGGCCCAGGCACCCATCGCCTGCGCTGATATAACTATATTATTGATAACTTGATACGCCTGACCTAACTGCGGTATCGATGATATTTACGCTTTAATAGACATAAATCTGCATTTTTGTCGAATTTAACCTATGTTCCGCAGTGGTAAAATTCTTTCCTTTTTTTGTTATTTCCTTAAACTTGACGTTCAGACCGGCGGAACCGGCTATAAATCCGGTTCCAGATTGTGACAGGGCCCGTATATTTAAAGTCATGGGTCCTTGCCTGGCGATGTCATGACAACAGCAAACAGCGCACAAGAAGTACCGCAGCGCCTCAATGCGGAGATACTCAAAATCGCGGAAGGCGTGCGACGGCCCGCACTGCTGTCGGCGGAGAGAAAGGCTGAGCTTAAAGAACAAGTCAAAGCGCTGTTAAAGCAACAAAACGCGGTACTGATCGCACATTACTATGTTGATGACGAACTTCAGCAACTGGCGGAAGATACCGGTGGCCACGTTGCTGATTCCCTGACCATGGCCGACTTCGGTAACCAGCACCCCGCCGACACCCTGGTTGTTATCGGTGTTCGCTTCATGGGTGAAACCGCCAAAATACTAAACCCGGAGAAGCGGGTCTTGATGCCAGATCTTGATGCCAACTGCTCACTGGACCTGAGTTGCCCTGCCGATGAATTTTCTGCTTTCTGCGATGAGCACCCGAACCATAGTGTCGTCGTCTACGCCAATACCAGTGCCGCCGTTAAAGCCCGTGCTGACTGGATGGTGACATCGAGCAACGCGTTGCCAATCGTACGCCACCTGAAGGATGAGGGGCAAAAGATTATCTGGGCACCTGATCGTCATCTTGGCCACTACATTGAGTCACAGACCGGTGCTGACATGTTGATCTGGCAAGGCGCCTGCATAGTGCATGATGAATTTCGTGCCACCGAACTTATACGCCTGAAACAGAAGCACCCGGATGCAGAAGTGCTGGTGCACCCTGAATCACCAGAAGCAGTAATTGCTGAGGCTGATGTGGTGGGTTCCACCTCGCGCTTGATACAGGCCGCAAAAGACTCGCTGGCCAATGAACTGATTGTCGCCACCGACTATGGTCTGTTCCACAAAATGAAACAGGCCGCGCCTGGCAAAACGCTGAGAATTGCACCCACCGGCGGCGAGAGTGCTACCTGCAGCATGTGTGCCCATTGCACCTGGATGGCGATGAACAACCTCGAGAACCTGGTGAAGGTGCTGGAAACCGGAAATAACGAAATCAGAATCAGTGAACACATTCGTAAAAACGCCTTGAAACCCATTCAACGAATGCTGGATTTCTCAATATCGTTTGGATTGGTCAAAAACACTCCCCGCCAGGCCGTCGGCCACGGCCGATAAGCCCCACCCACACCGCGGCACGCCACTGACAAAAGCTGACATCGGCACAGTCAGAATTCCCACTAATATTGCGCCCGTAAATACCATATGTATTGCGCAAATAGCTTTATTCCTGCGCCGAATCGAACCATACTTTAAATAAGCTGAAACCTGTTGTTGGAATGCCATGGTCAGCGTGACCACTAAACATGCGCGTATTGGGGCCGATACGCCGGCGAACATTGAAGCGTGGCTACAGGCCCTTAGCCAAAGCTACCCGGCCTCCGAGGTCGAGGTAATTGAATTGGCGTGCGAGGCAGCACGGCAGGCCCATCATGGACAGAAACGGGCTTCCGGCGAACCCTACTTCTTCCATTCACTGGCAGTTGCCGGCATTCTGGCCGAGTTGCGGCTTGACTATGAGTCCATCGCCGCCGCTATTCTGCATGATGTCGTCGAAGATACCGATCTGACTCTTGACGATGTCCGCGGGCAGTTCGGTGCCACTATCGCCAATCTGGTGGATGGCGTTACCAAAATGGATTTGATTGAAGGCATTCGCACGGTAAGCGAGTTAAAACCCAGGGAGCATGCCCACGCCGAGAACCTGCGCAAAATGTTACTTGCCATGGCGGCGGACGTACGCGTGGTGCTGATCAAACTGGCGGATCGTCTGCATAATATGCGCACCCTCGGCTCCCTGCCCGAGTACAAGCAACAGCGTATCGCCAGCGAGACCATGGAGATACTGGCGCCGCTGGCCAACCGCCTCGGCATCTGGCAAATCAAGTGGGAACTGGAAGACCTTTCGTTTCGATACCTGAAGCCGGAAGCTTACAAGCAAATTGCGAGCTCATTAAAGGAGCGCCGCATTGACCGTGAACACTACATCGAAAGTTTTGTCGGACAATTACAGACCACGCTGGAAAAAGAAAGTATCAAGGCCGAGGTTAAAGGGCGAGCCAAACACATCTATGGCATCTGGAAAAAGATGCGACACAAGAATCAGGATTTTCATGAAATCTATGACGTTCGTGCGGTGCGCGTGCTGCTGGACACCATCCCTGATTGTTATGCCGCACTTGGAACCGTGCATACCCTGTGGCAGTACCTGCCGGGTGAATTTGATGACTACATCGCCACTCCGAAAGAAAATAACTACCGGTCTATCCATACCGCAGTAATCGGGCCAGAAGGCAAAACGGTGGAAGTGCAAATACGCACCCACGATATGCACCAGGAGTCCGAATACGGCGTAGCCGCACACTGGCGCTACAAGGAAGATGCCAAATCGGACAAGAGTTTCGACAGCAAAATCGCCTGGCTGCGGCAATTACTCGATTGGAAAGACGAAGTGGCCGGGGCCAGCGAATTTGTTGATCAATTCAAGTCTGCGGTCTTTGCTGATCGCGTCTATGTTTTCACACCGCTGGGAAGCGTGATCGATTTGCCACGTGGCGCGACACCGTTGGACTTTGCCTATCAGATACACACCGAAGTGGGCAACCGGTGCCGTGGCGCCAAGGTAAACAGTCATATCGTACCGCTGACGTACAAGCTGCAAACCGGTAATAAGGTCGAGATACTCACAGTAAAAAAAGGTGGGCCCAGTCGCGACTGGCTAAACCCTCATCTTGGTTACATCAAAACCAGCAAGGCTCGCTCGCAGATTCAGCGCTGGTTCCGCTTGCAGAATTATGATCACAATGTCGCCGATGGCCGCGCCATGCTGGAGCGCGAACTGAAACGTATGGGATATGCCGATGTCAGCTTCGAGAAAATCGCCAATAGGCTCAATCAGAATAATGTAGACGATTTGATGGCCGCAATTGGTCGCGGTGATATCAAACCGCCGCGTGCCGTGCGCGCCGCCAGTGAACTGACTGAAACGCGGGCCGAAGAAGAACCGATTGCTCCTGTTGTTCGGAGAAAAGAAAAACGTAAACCACCCACGGGTATTCGGGTACAAGGTGTCGGTGATCTGATGACGAGATTCGCTGGCTGCTGCAAGCCGGTGCCGGGTGACCCCATCACCGGTTTTATCACCCGGGGCCAGGGTATTTCTATCCACCGTCAGGACTGTCACAACATTTTGAATACCACCATCGGTAGTCCTGAGCGACTGGTCGAAGTGGACTGGGGCGGTAAGGTAATGGGTACCTATCGCGTCGATATCGAAATCGTTGCATTTGACCGCTATGGGTTGTTACGCGATATCACCACCCAGTTGGCTAATGAGGCCATTAACGTCATTGCGGTTAGAACAGAAACGAACAAAGATTCCAATATCGCCTACATGGTGATCACGGCCGAAGTTCCGGATATTGATACCTTGAGTATGGTGCTGGCACGTATCAATCAAATTCCGAATGTGACAGAAGTTCGGCGGAAAGCAGATTAGAATCTGTTTTGCTCCATGTTCCTGTATGAAAATACAAGAGTTACTCCTTCAATCTCGTAATTTGCAACAGCAGCAGTCACCTTCAACCTGTTGCCAATCGGTCCACCGGGCTGATCACGCCTCGACCGCCCCGATTTAACACATGTGTATAGATTTCGGTTGTTCGAACATCCGCATGCCCCAGTAACTCTTGTATGGTGCGGATATCATAACCCTGCTCCAGCAAGTGGGTAGCAAAGGAGTGGCGAAGCGTATGTGGCCCGGCACGTTTGTTAATTCCAGCTTTTAGAACAGCGTTACGGAAGATTTTTTGTATGGCAGTATGATGAATATGATGTCGTTTAGTTCGTTTTGATTCGGGATCGATTCCTCGGGCACTTGCGGGAAAAACATATTGCCATCCAGTTTCCCACGCGGCCCGTGGATATTTTCGTGAAAGTGCATAAGGCAACGAGGTCTCCCCGAACCCGTCCACCCGATCAAGTTGATGAATCTGCCGGGCGTGGTCGATCGCCTTGATAAGGGGATTCCGAAGTGAGGTCGGCAGCAACGCCACCCGGTCTTTCCTGCCCTTGCCATCACGCACCAGAATCATATTCCGGTCGAAATCAATATCCTGAATGCGCAACCTGAGTGCTTCCATCAGTCGCAGACCAGTGCCGTACAGCAGCCGGACTATCAACGCATTACGTCCCTCCAATTGCTCCAGAATACGATCTATTTCCTGGCGACTCAAAACCACCGGAAGTCGACGTTGTCGTTTAGCTCGTGGAGCGGAGAATTCACCCAACGGATTTTTCAGTACGTTCTTGTAAAGAAAAACCAGTGCATTCAGCGCCTGATTCTGGGTCGCGGCAGAAACGTGCCGTTCGATAGCGAGAAACCCAAGAAATGCTTCGACTTCCCGTTCTCGCAGTTCCCGTGGGTGCCGAAGATTGTGGTATCGAATAAAGAATCGAGCCCAGTATACATAGGCCTTTTCTGTGAATTGGCTGTAGTGACGCACCCTGATCGCCGCCCGAAGCTGGTCTAAAAGACGAGGCTTTTTTCCATCAGCCATAGTATACCCTCCTTGGTCTATGACTGTATATTTATACA
>JAZFSZ010000062.1:0-25504 GCA_036446455.1 Acidiferrobacterales bacterium | reverse complement strand
CGGCGATACTCGAATTTCTCCACCGCTTTCATTAGTCCCATGTTCCCTTCCTGAATCAGATCGAGGAAAGAAAGGCCGCGGTTGGTGTATTTCTTGGCAATGGAAATCACCAGTCGCAGGTTGGCCTCCACCATTTCCTTCTTGGCGCGACGCGCCTTGGCCTCACCGATGGACATACGGCGGTTCACTTCCTTGAGGTCGTGAACATTAAGACCCGCTTGCTGCTCCAATATAGCCAGTTTATCCTGAGCCTTCTGGATCACCGCAGTGTACGTCTCGATGACATCTACATTGCCTTCACCGGCCTTGATGAGCTTCTTCACCCAGCGCTTGTTGGTCTCATTGCCCGGGAAACTCTTCACAAAAGCCTTGCGTGACATGCGTGCCTTTCTTACACAAATGTTCATGATCTCTTTTTCCAGCGCGCGCACGCCACCGACGTGGCCACGCAGTGCATCCACCAGCGCGTGGACCTGCTTGGTCACAAACTTGATCTGAAAGAACTCGTCAGCAATTTTAATGGCCGGCTTTTGCAAGTCAGCTGATCCGACACCTTTCTTCTTCAGAATTTTGAGCATCACGTTGTAGTGCTTGATGATACGGGTAAAACGTTCTATCGCTTCTTCACGATTCGGACCCGTGGGCTCTTCATCGTCATCGTCGCCTTCGGACTTTTGGCCGATTGGCGCAGGCGGCTTGGGAATACCCTCATCGTTGGGATCAACGAAGTCCGCCACCAGGTCGGTCAGGCGCATTTCTTCGGCGATTACCTTTTCCATCAAGGCGACAACAACACCGGCAGTAGCAGGACAGGCCGCAATCGCTTCCAGGCTTTGACGCACCCCCTCTTCAATACGCTTGGCGAGCTTGATCTCGCCTTCGCGCGTTAGCAGTTCAACCGTGCCCATCTCGCGCATATACATACGCACGGGATCGGTGGTGCGGCCGAATTCGCTGTCGACGGTGGACACGACTTGCTCGGCCGCCTCGGCAGCTTCCTCTTCATCCGCGGATTGAGCCGCAGATTCACTCTTCATCATCAATGTATCGGCATCGGGCGCCTTGTCGTAAACCTCGATTCCCATATCGTTAATCATGCTGACGACTGCTTCTATCTGGTCGGTGTCGTGCACATCTTCGGGGAGGTGATCATTGATTTCCCGGTAGGTGAGATAACCCTGCTCTTTACCGCGAATAATCAGCTTCTTGAGCTGAAGTCGTTGTGCTTCCTGATCCATTACTGTCATATATAGTACCTGTCACTTCAGGGCGCTACCGGCCCAACACAATTAAGGTAAAACCTTCCAATTTATTACATAAATTATTGAATATTCAATAATTTCATCCTTTTACCGGATTCGACTCCGGGCTGTCCAAATCGGCCAGCAGTCGGTTCAGCTTGATGATCTCCCGCCGTTCCGATGCGGATAACTCCTTCAGCTCACGGGCGTGCAAATTATCCAGTCGATCCTTGATGCCCTGCCTGCGCAGACGTAACAATACGTCGCGAAATTCCGTTTCCATTACCGGCTCTTCTTCAGCCTCTGCAGCGGGGTCAGCCCACATTGCCAGCTTTTGAATCGGTGCAAAATGCTCGGTATCACGAAACCGTTCGACCAGTTGCGCAGTCGTGCGTTGCGGCGCTTCCAGCGCCAGGTGCAGCACTTTTGCCAGCAACGGCGCACCGGCGATATCAAGACCCTCAATCTCGTCGAGATCAGCCAACGGTGCCAATTGCGGATGCTGTAACAGCAGCATAATCGCATGGCGCATCAGCGTCGGTTTCTGCGCCGGACCAGTCGGCCTGCGCTGCCGGTATTTACCACTAGCAGATGCGGTCGATTGCGGATTTCCCAACAGTGTAGACAATTTCTCCGTTTTTACACGGCTTTTTTCTGCCAACCGATCCACAAGCATCTGCCGGAAAATACCCTCAGGCAGCTTCGCGACCAGCGGCCTGGCCAGCTCGACCAGGCGCGCCCTGCCATCCATGCGGTCGAGATCGACCTTCTGCGCCAGCGAGTCGATTAGATATTCGCCCAGTGGTTTCGCTGTCCTTATGCGCTCGGTAAATTTTGCCTGCCCTTCCTTGCGCACCAGCGAATCCGGATCTTCGCCATCGGGCAGAAACAAAAAGCTTACCTGCCGACCTGACGACAGTATCGGCAGTACATTCTCCAATGCGCGCCAGGCAGCATCACGTCCGGCGCGGTCACCGTCAAAGGCAAATACCACCTCTGGCGTGAATCGAAACAGACGTTCCAGATGGTCCCGGGTGGTGGCGGTGCCCATTGTCGCAACGGCGTAATCGATACCAAATTGGGTCAGGGCCACCACATCCATATAGCCCTCGACCACCAATACCCGCTGCTCGCGCCTGACAGCGTCGCGGGCCCGAAACAGGCCGTAAACCTCGCGCCCCTTGTGAAACACAGGTGTTTCCGGTGAATTCAGGTACTTCGCCGCTCCCGGCTTCCTCGATCGCTGTTCCCGACGCGATTCTACCTCCTCCGTCCCTGGAGTCGTGTCTCCCGCGGCATTTATGCCCGCTTTTTGGGTGCTAGCACTTCCCTGTGCGTCGGGCTCGCTTGCCGGTAATATACGGCCACCAAAGCCGACGATACGACCGCGGTAATCGTGAATCGGGAACATCACCCGATCACGGAATCGGTCGTAATATCCACCGTTATCCTTACGCACCGCCAACCCGGCGGCCACCATGGCCTCGCGGGTTTCTTCATCCCTGCCGATGGCATTGAGCAGGTTGTCCCAGCCCACCGGGGCAAATCCTATGCCGAAATCCGCGGCTATTTCACCGCTCAACCCACGGTCTTTGAGATAACTCGTGGCCTTGCGGGCCTCCGGGTGTTCACGTAGCTGCAGGCGAAAAAACGCGTCGGCCTGTGTCAATAATTCCAGTAATCGTTGGCTCCGGGTGCCACTGTCGCTGTCAGTAGCTTGCGCCGACTGTGGTACTTCCATACCCACTCGCCCAGCCAGCTCCCGCACTGCTTCCGGGAAGCTCATGCGGTCGTAATTCATCAAAAAGCCAATGGCGGTACCATGTTCGCCACAACCGAAGCAGTGATAGAACTGCTTGGACGGACTCACCGTAAACGAGGGGGTTTTTTCCTCGTGGAACGGGCAACAGGCCTTGTAGTCCTTACCAGCTTTCTTAAGCGGCACACGGGAGTCGATCACGTCGACGATATCGACCCTCGTTATTAAATCTTCTATGAATTTTTCCGGGATTCTCCCTGCCATCACCCGTCACGCACGTCAGCCTTTATGGTTGATTGTGAGGACACACAGACCCAAACCAGGCCGCCTATCCCGACAACGCTGCTTTTATTTTTGCACCTACCTGACCCATATCGGCCCGGCCCTGCAATTTGGGCTTGAGGATTCCCATCACCTTGCCCATGTCCCTTATGGAAGCCGCGCCGGTTTCCTTGAGGGCAGCGGTCACCAGGGTATCGATCTCGTCGCCGCTTAACTGCTCTGGCAGGTATTTCTCCCACACGGCAATATCGGCCAGTTCTTTATCCGCCAGCTCGGTGCGGCCGGCATCCTGGAACTGGGACAGCGCATCGCGGCTTTGTTTAATCAGTTTCTCGGCGACCGTAATAGTCTGGGTATCATCAAGTGTGATGCGTTCATCGACTTCCTTGCGCTGGATAGCAGCCAGTAACAGTCGGATAGAACCCAGACGCAGCTTGTCCCTGGCCTTGAGGGCCGACTTCATGTCCACTGTGATGTTGTCTTTGAGACTCATCGATCCCGTTTGTGGAGCTGGGCTGGAATTAATACAGGCGGGTGGTTTGTCGCTGCATGCGGGCGACTTTTTTCAACTCGCGCTTCTTGGCCGCAGCGGCCTTGCGCTTGCGTACTGTGGTCGGCTTTTCATAAGCCTCCCGGCGACGGATTTCACTGAAAATGCCAGCCTTTTCGCAGGAGCGCCGGAAACGACGCAAAGTCACTTCAAACGGCTCGTGTTCTTTTACTCGAACAGATGGCATAAATGTATCTCTTGTGAGTTTATCTAGGCCCGCATTGTCGCGGGACGCGCGATTTTATAGTCTCCGGCGGCGTTTGTACACACCCCAAAGCCCACGAAATTTGGCTATTTTTGGCTTGATCCGGCCGATAGTTACCGACAGAATAGCACTATGGTGATTCTTGGGCTCGAAACCTCCTGCGACGACACTGGTGTGGCGATCTATGACGCTGAGCGGGGTCTGCTGGCGCACCAGCTCTATTCCCAATTGGTGCACGCGGATTATGGCGGCATCGTGCCAGAACTGGCCTCGCGCGATCATATCCGCAAGTGCCTGCCCCTGGTCGCAGCCGTGCTCAAAGAGGCGCAGCTCAAGGGAGAAGATATCAGTGGCGTCGCCTATACCAGCGGCCCGGGACTGGCCGGTGCCCTGCTCGTCGGTGCCGCGCTGGGGCGGGCTCTGGCCTGGGGCTGGCAGATTCCTGCTATCGGCGTGCATCACATGGAAGGACATCTGTTATCGCCGATGCTGGAGGACGAAAAACCGGAATTTCCCTTTTTGGCACTGCTGGTATCCGGCGGCCATACACTGATCGCCGACGTGCGCGGTTTGGGAAGTTACTCTATTCTCGGCGAATCGCTGGACGATGCGGTGGGCGAGGCATTCGACAAGACCGCCAAGCTGTTGGGGCTGGGATACCCCGGTGGCCCGGCGATTTCACGCTGGGCACAGAAGGGTAAAAGCGGCGTATTCAAATTCCCACGGCCAATGACCAACCGGCCCGGCCTCGACTTCAGCTTTTCCGGGCTCAAAACCGCCGTTGCCACGGCAGTCGAAGGCAAATCACTTGATGACCAGCTGGTCGCCGATGTATCGCTGGCATTTCAGGAAGCGGCAGTCGCCACCCTGGTCATCAAATGCCGGCGCGCACTGCAGCAAAGCGGTCGCAAGCAGCTGGTGGTGGCAGGAGGAGTAAGCGCAAACCAACACTTGCGCGATTCGATGAAAAAGATGGCTACTGAACAATCCATCAAGGTATTTTATCCAAGACCGCAATTCGCCACCGACAACGGCGCCATGATCGCATTTGCGGGTTGTTTACGCCTGCAGGCTGGCCAGCGTGACGAGGGCCTGGCGTTCTACGTCCATCCGCGCTGGCGACTGTCGGACCTGCCGGCGGTGTGATGGTTATTAACTAACTTCTGACGCTAAGGCGCGAAGACGCAAAGGAAAACAAAGGGCGGCCTTTCAGGCCGCAGAAATTAGAGTAACTTCTTTTTAGGCCGGCTATCATAGCCGGCTTTTTATAATAAGCACTTCTTATTCAGCGGTCTTTCAGACCACTCTTAAGGTGTTCTTTGCGTCTTCGCGCGATGTGCATGGACGCACAAGTGTCGCGGGCGCAGGGATGCGCAAGAGCGACCCTTAGCGTCAAAAATAAGTTCTAATCACTTGCCAATTTTCGATTCCGTACCGGCCAACAGACGCTGGATATTGGCGCGGTGGCGCCAGAAGAGGATCACCGCCAAAACAATACTGCCGATGATATACGCTGGGTGCCGCAACCAATACCAGACAAAGAGCGGTGCTAGCGCCGTCGCCACCAATGCAGCCAGTGACGAGTAACGGGTGATAGCAGCCAATGCCATCCAGCAGCCGGTGATGGCAAGCCCCACCCAGATATTCGCTGCCAAATAAACACCTAATGCGGTGGCTACACCCTTGCCGCCCTTGAAGCCAAAAAAGACCGGAAACAGATGGCCGAGAAACGCCGCCACCATGGTGGCGGCCACGATCGCAGCATCGGCATCCATGGCACGCGCGATCAATACCGCCGCCACGCCCTTCATCAAGTCACCGATAAGGGTGGCGATGGCTGCGGCCTTGCCGCCGTAGCGCAATACATTGGTAGCCCCGGGATTACCTGAGCCAACGTCGCGTGGATCTTTCAGGCCCAGCAGACGGGCAACGATAACGGCAGACGACAGGGAACCAAGCAGATAAGCTATCAGGATGGGAAGGACATCAAACATAGTCATATATCGTGTGGGCAATCAATTCAGCGCCAAGACAGCCCAAACCTTTTTGGTTATAGTGCGCCGAAACTACCACATCCCTTTTTCAAACTAAACGCACCCAGGATCCCTACTTGGATATCACCTTTCTACACGGTCTCAAAATCGAGTGCATCATCGGTATCTGGGACTGGGAGCGCAGCTGCAAACAAGCAGTCGTCATCGATCTGGATATGGGTTGCGATGTGTCGGCGGCCGCAGACAGTGATGATATTAAAGATGCCATCGACTACAAGGCCGTGTCCAAACGCCTGATGGAGTTTGTCGGCAATTCGCAGTTTCGTCTGGTGGAAACAATGGCCGAGAGAATTGCGTCATTATTGCAGGGAGAATTCGGGCTGTCCTGGATACGGGTGCGCGTCAACAAAAAAGGGGCGGTCAGGGGTGCCCGTGATGTCGGCGTGGAAATTGAGCGTGGCCATCGCGACCAGACGTAAGCACCATGGCCCGCGTCTACGTCAGTATTGGCAGCAATATTGATCCGCAAGAAAATATCGTCGGTGCTGTTCGTGCATTGCGCAAACAATACCGCTGCATTCGTTTTTCCCCGGTTTACCGGTCTGCCGCGATTGGCTTCGAAGGCGAAGAATTCCTGAACCTGGTTACCGGAATCGATACATCGCTGTTGCTTGAAGAAATCAAAACGGGATTGATGGCACTGGAAAGACGGTTTGGTCGCAAGGACAGTCACAAAGGATTCCAGTCACGAACACTGGATCTGGATCTGTTGCTCTATGATGATGTTATTCGTCACGATGCGCAGTTTGACCTGCCGCGCGCAGAAATCGAGCAATATGCGTTTGTTTTGAAACCATTGAGTGATATCGCGCCGGATAGCGTGCATCCGGAGACCGGCAAAACCCTGAGTGAGATGTGGCAAAACTTCACCGACGATGGATCACTGCAACCATTTCCACTCAACCTCGACTGACTATTTTATTGCCGCAGACAGGTGGCCACTGCGTTGCAGGACACCTTTCATCAGATCAGCGCGAAAGCCAAACATTCTCTGATTGCCGGCGATAATTACCGGTACACCGCGCCGGTGCAGGCTCTCATACAAGATGCGCCCTGCCCGGTGATGGTCAATATCATATTCGACAAATTTGATTCTGTTTTTCTTCAGATAAGCGCGCGCTTTTTTTGATGCTGCGCACCAGCGCGCGGTCAACAGTACCACCCGCCCGGAACCGGCGGTAGCTGGCCCGGAAATAATCTCGGTGATCCCTTCCAGACATTCCTTGTAGCGAAGCGTTTGGCGGCGCTCGGCTTCTACCTTTTCCCGGGACCGGTCGGAATAGATTTTGCGTCCACGCGGGCCCATCCAGCCATAGGGCTGGCTGCCTTCAGTTTCTACTTTGCTGTTTTCCGGCCGATCGGAAAAATGCACTTGGCCCTTATCATCCACCCAGCGCATTACGCCATTGGCCTGTGCGGTCTGGATGGCGGCAATAAACAAAAACACGGCTAATAAACCGATAGCGGCAAATCTAAAGTACGACCCACCGTCCACCGTCCACCGCCAGGATTTGTCCTGTAATGAAATCGGCATCACGAACCAAGAATAGCACTGTACGGGCAATGTCATCCGGATTTCCGGAACGTTTCAAGGGTGTACTGGAAATAATGCGATGCTTGGCCATATCATCGAGCTGCTTCTCCGGCCACAGGATAACCCCGGGCGCAATAGCGTTAACACGCACCTTGGGTCCCAGCTCACGCGCCAGCGATTTGGTCATCATGATCAGGCCGGCTTTGGCGGTACTATATATCGTATGGTTCTTTAACGGTCGATCGCCATAGATATCGGCGATATTGACGATACATCCTTTATTCTCGATCAACGCACTGGCTGCAGCCTGTGACAGAAAAAAAGGTGCTTTCAGATTGGTGCCGATCAGATCATCCCACTCTTTTTCCGATGTCTGACCGATGGGGCTGGAATAAAATGTCGAGGCATTGTTGATTAACACATCCAGGCGACCGAACGATTCCTTTGTCTCAAAAACGAGATTGGTCAACACACCATTTTTCAACAAATTGCCACGCACCAGCATCACGGAATCAGGGCGCTCGGCGTGCAATTCTTCTTGCAAATTGTGAGCAGCATCTTGCGAGCTGCGATAGTGGATAACAAGGTTCATGCCCTCGGCGTGCAATTGCCGTGCAATGCTGGCGCCGATCCGCTGCGCGCCGCCGGTGATGAGTGCAACCTTGCCAGTAAGTGAATTTTCCGCCATGCTCGCTTTTTTGTTGTTGCGGGATAAGCCACCATACCGCTTCACAATACAAAAAAACAACCCTATGCCGACTGAAAACCCAGGCGATCCCGACACTGCCGCCCTGCCACCTCCATCTGCCGAAGAACAGCAGCACAGCACACACCTCGTTTCACTCATTTGTGACGAGATGGGTGACGGTGTGATGTCATTTACACGATTTATGGAGCTGGCCCTGTTCGCACCGGGGCTGGGGTATTACAGCGCCGGTAAAACCAAATTCGGTGCAGCCGGCGATTTCGTTACCGCTCCCGAGATGGGCGAGGTGTTCGCCTGGTGTCTGGCACATCAATGCCGACAGATTCTGAGCTCACTGCGCGGCGGCGATATTCTTGAAGCCGGGCCGGGCAGTGGCAGCCTGGCAGCGCGCCTGCTCATTGAGCTGGAGCGCCTGCAACAACTGCCGGAACATTATTATCTGCTTGAACTCAGCGCCGACCTGCGTCAACGGCAACGTGAGACGATTGAGCAGCGGGCACCGCACCTGATTGATCGCGTTCGCTGGCTAGACACGTTACCCACCGAGAAAATTCGCGGGGTGGTGCTGGCTAATGAATTACTCGACGCCATGCCCGTCAATCTGTTTCACATCACAGAAAGTGGCGTTGTCGAACGCGGTGTTGCTGACAACGGAACAGGTTTTGTTTGGCGTGATCTGCCGGCTTCACCAGCACTCACACGGCGCGTTGATACGCTGCGACTGGATGCCGGTTATGTCTCCGAAATCAACTTTCAGGCCGAGGCCTGGATCCACTCCATATCAAACCTGCTGCAGTCTGGCGTGGTTTTGCTGATCGACTAC
Organism: Acidiferrobacterales bacterium; assembly: GCA_036446455.1. Classification (GTDB taxonomy): domain Bacteria; phylum Pseudomonadota; class Gammaproteobacteria; order Acidiferrobacterales; family JAJDNE01; genus JAZFSZ01. The sequence continues at coordinate 16,350 of JAZFSZ010000062.1, read as the reverse complement.
GGCTTTGCCATGCACGAGTATTACCACCCCCAGCGCCACATGGGCACGCTCATGTGTCACTACAGACACCGGTCCCACGACAATCCACTGATTCTGGTCGGCCTGCAGGATATTACCGCCCACATCGATTTTACGGCGATGGCCGATGCGGCCATCGACAGTGGATTCGATGTATTGGGGTATACGGCACAGGCTCCCTTTCTGATGGCCAATGGGCTGGAGGACCTGATGGCAAAAAGTGACCCTGACAAAACACGGGCTCACCTCGAACTGACCAATCAGATTAAAAAACTGACGCTGCCGTCGGAGATGGGAGAACTATTCAAGGTCATGGCGTTGGGCAAGAATGTTGACCTGGAACTAGATGGCTTCCGCCTGCAAGACCGGCGCAATCGGCTTTAGTGATTGTTGCCCAATAATTTATTGTGTCTGCCGCTCTATGTTGTCTTTATTTTTTTCCGCTGCCTTTTTCAGCATATTCTCGACTTCCCTTGCCTTGTCATACGCCTTTACTTGATCTTTCCAGACGTGGTCGCCGCGCGTCGAGCGATCACTTGCCGGCTCCTGATCACCAGAACAGGAAATCAGCAACACCAGCGCGACGAACAAAACATAGATATGATTTCCATTCATCTTATTGGCTCCATTGACTTTCTTTACGCAACATAACTGCCTGACTGGATCGGGTAATACCGATCTAGCCACTTGCCATTCCGAGCCTAATCCGCTTTCAGGTACCCGTAGCCCTTGTGTTGCAGTTCTACAATACGAACGACTCCGGACTGCACCATGCCAACACCTTTCAGCACCTTGTCTTCATCCAGACCCACGGCATCGAGCGTAATCCTGCACAGCTCCAGTTTAATGCCCTGGCTCATTGCCGACTGCAGACGCTCGGTCAGTACCTTGCGTTCCTTCTTCAGCAACTTGTCTTCTGCAAATGGTGTTTTGGTCAACGGATCGCTGGTGACAAAACGGATGCCAGCGCCGAGAAACACGATACGGATATCATGGTCAGCCAGTTCTTCCTCGTACGTTGTCAGCATGTTGTAGACGCTGGTCAACATGCGCCCAAGGCGGATAGGGTCGTGATAGTCCACGTGCCAGACCGCGCGTTTAACCGTTTCTGTTACTGCCTTCTCAGGTACGGTTACTGCCTTCTGGGTTACGCAGGCCGGTAGCATTGCAACCAATCCGATCACCAGAGCCATAGCGACGCCAGAAAGATTACTTGATACAAATTGTTTCAATTTTTGCCTCCTCGATGTCTTCAAAATCCATAAGTAACAATGTAAATCAGTTGCCCTGTGCCATAACGAGTTTAACCGCATGAACACGGGCCTCGCGTACCCGGTTGCCGATCGCCTCACCGTGCAAACCATCCCCCTGTGCCGCGGTGGCGACTTCGGTGGTGTCGACTGCCATGGCCGCAGCAAAGCAGTCTCGAAACAGAGCTGCCTGTGGATACGCCACGTCCGCCATGCCCAATCGCCCGCGTGAATCCGCCTCGCAGGCCAGAACAAACAACTCAACACGCTCAGGCTTGCGGAAGGCGTCCATTTTCTCGAATACCTTTACCACAGTATTCACGCGCCTTTCTTTGATCTGATGACAGTCAGAGTGAAAACGGGCGGTCAATACCGCAAGTTCGCGATATTCATTGGGAGCACGAATACGCTCGCACAGTAGCGTTACCAGCTCGACACCAAGCGATTCATGCCCGTAATGATGCGGCCAGTTCTTCCGGGGTGTTACTCCCTTACCCAGATCATGCATCAGTGCCGCAAAACGCACCCGCGTATCGCTACTCAGTTCTGCCGCCTGATCCAGCACCATCATCACGTGCACGCCGGTATCGATTTCCGGGTGGTGATCCTCCGGTTGTGGAACACCGAACAGGCGATCAATTTCCGGAAAAATCCTCGCCAGTGCACCGCAACCGCGGAGCACCTTGAAAAACTGCGCCGGTTGATTCTCCCCTAGTGCGCCTTCCAGTTCCACCCACACACGTTCCGGCACAAGGGTGTCCACCTCACCGTTTTCGACCATTTGCTTCATCAGGCGATTGGTCTCGTGGGCAACACAAAAGCCCCGTCTGGCATAGCGCGCCGCAAAACGCGCCACCCGCAGTACACGCACCGGATCTTCCGTGAAAGCAGGCGATACGTGACGCAGTTTTCCATCGTCGAGATCCTGCTTGCCGTTAAAAGGATCAATCAATTTTCCGTTATTGTCCATTGCCATGGCATTGATGGTGAGGTCGCGGCGTAACAGGTCCTGTTCCAGGGTGACGTCGGGTGTGGCAAATACAGTGAAGCCCTTGTAGCCACGACCGCTTTTGCGTTCGGTTCGCGCCAGTGCGTATTCGTCCCGGGTTTGCGGATGCAGGAATACCGGAAAGTCAGACCCCACCGGCTTGAATCCCAGCGCCTCCATTTCCTCGGGCGTAGCACCCACCACAACGTAGTCGCGGTCCTTGGGATCAAGCCCCAGCAAGGTGTCTCGCACCGCACCACCAACAAGATAGGTCTCCATGGCTTTATCCTAATGTGGCATAGCGCTTTCGCCAAGGCCTATAACTTGCCATGGCACTTGCCAGGGGTGTAAAAATTATACTCAAAACGCTTATTTACGATGCGCCGGTTCACCGGCACGAATGTGCGTAGATGCAGAAAACGCGCAAATGTAGCTGTCTCCGAAAAATCTTTGCTTATGCTACGCTGTTGAGATTCGGCCACTGTATAAACTCTGCTTTCTCGCATTCTTTTCCTGTTCAGAAAGCGCTATAACAAACTTGTAGTTGGGCCACATGTCAAACCGTTACCATCTGCTGTTGCTGGCGTTGCTGTCATTACTGCTCGCGGCCTGCAATTCTGTCACCTATTACGGCCAGGCCATCAGCGGCCAAATGCAACTCCTCATACTACGCCAGCCGATCTCGAAACTTATCGAAGAACCTGCGACCAGCAGTACACTGCGGCAACGCTTGCAGTCGGTAGCGAATATGCGTGCCTTTGCCAGTCGTGAGCTGGCATTACCGGATAACCCCAGCTACACGAGTTACGTTGATCTCAAGCGTCCCTATGTGATCTGGAACGTATTTGCCGCACCGGAATTCTCCCTGGCACCAAAACAATGGTGTTACCCGATTGCCGGTTGCGTCAGTTATCGTGGCTATTTTTCCGAAGTCCGGGCGCGAACCTACGCGGCAAAATTACATCGGAAAGGATTTGACACCGAAGTCGCCGGCATCAGCGCCTACTCAACGCTGGGTTGGTTCAGCGATCCCCTGCTGAACACCATGTTGAGCCGTTCCGAAACTCAACTGGCCGGTACCCTGTTTCACGAGCTGGCACATCAGCAACTCTATGCCAAAAATGATACGCGCTTCAACGAATCCTTTGCAGTTACCGTTGAAATGGAGGGCGTACGTCGCTGGTTGCAAGACCAGGGGAAGGTAAATCAGTTTCGCGACTACCTCCAGTCATTAAAACGCAAACGCCAGTTTATTGCGCTGGTACAGGGCGCCCACGCAAAACTCGAAAAGCTTTATGTGCAAGACCGTAGCGAGACGGAAAAGCGAACCGCCAAAGCAGCCATTTTTCAGCAACTGAAAACAGACTACCGGCAACTGAAAAAAGGCTGGAACAACTATCGTGGCTACGATGCCTGGTTTAACCGCAAACTGACGAACGCCAGCCTGGTCCCGATTTCAAGTTATTATGATTACGTGCCCGCCTTTCAGGCACTGCTACGGCGCAGCCGGAATAATCTGGCGGCATTTTACCGGGCAGCACGAAGAATCGCCGAACAAACTCCTGCGGACAGAAAGGCAACGCTGATGCAGCTATCGACAGATCAGGATCCGGATACCCCTGAGCGCGGATGAGGTCGCCGGTTCTACCCGAGATAGCGCAGCAAAATATCTTCCATCCTTGACGGCATAACGTCAAAAACCTCTGGAAAACCCCCACTGCATACACTGTCTTCCTGCATCGAGCGGACATTATCCACCGTAATCGGTTTTCCTGGCACGAGCTCACCTATCATCGCCTGCAGTTTCGATAGCGTATTCCCCAGTCCCAGCACGCGACAACGTCGATGGGTAATACGGGCAACTTGTTCGACGATTTGTTTCAGTGTGTACACTTTTGGTCCGCAAAGCGCGTAACGTTTTCCGAAGGTGCGGTAGTCATCAATGGATTTTACGAATGCCTGCGCGACATCCTCGACATATACCGGTTGAAACCGCGCTTCTGCACAGGCCAATGGCAATACGCCGGGCGTCCACTTTAACAACGCAGCAAATCGATTGGTGAAGCTGTCTCCCGCCCCAAAAATGACCGAAGGACGAAAACTGGTAACCGCGACCGCACTACCGCCAATGCGGTGGGCACGGTCTTCACCGGTACCTTTCGACCTCAAGTAAGCACTCGGTCCGCCGTATGATGCGTTGAGTGCGCTCATATGTAACAACCTGGGTACGCCCTGATTGCGGCAGACCTCGGCGAGGTTACCTGGCAACTCGGCGTGAATCATGTCGAATCCTGGCTGGCCACGAGTTTCGTTGAGAATACCTACCAGATTGATGGCCACGTCCACACCGGCCAGTTGGTTATTCAAAAATGATTTATCAAAAATGTTGCCCTGCACAAGATGCAATGTTGGCAACACCAGCAAATCGCGATGTCGCTCGCGTTGGCGTGTAATAATGGAAACATTGTGACCCAGATCAACCAGCCGGTTGGCTATACTATGACCGACGAATCCGGTACCACCCAGCATGTAAATATTGAGCGTCTTCATGACTATTTCTCTATAAAAATCTTTTTAACCAGACAAATCCCGCTTCCGCAGAGCGGTGCAGGATATTGCGTCAATCAACAATATTGTCAAGGCGTCCTACGGCGGCGACAACAGACACAGGCAAACTACCGAAAAACAGTGTTTTACTGCCTACTGATGTGCCGACATTTTTTTATTATGCAAGTGATTGATAAATGAAGCGGCCTGGAAACCGCATTTGCCGGTTTCGTACTGAAAAGATCGGGGATTTTCTTTTCAATATCTTGTTAAAAGCGGCTATTTTGGCGTGGACGCACCACTTCCATCCGGTCCTGCAGGAGGGTTGGTACCAGATTGAGGCGATGTTCATATATCGTGGTAAATCCCATCACATTTTTTACATAATTGCGTGTCTCATTAAACGGGATGGTATCAACCCAGATATCGGCTGCCAGATTATCCTTCCGCGGCAACCAGCGATTGACACGATGTGAACCGGCATTATAAGCAGCGGTGGCGACAATCTGATTGCCATTGTGTCGGCGCAATACAGTCTTTAAATAGTACGCGCCCAACCGCAAATTGTTATCGATATTCATGATGGCACGACGGCTGCGGATATTCAGTCGCAGCCGCCGCGCTGTTGCGCGCCCGGTGCGCGGCATCAGCTGCATCAGACCCAGTGCACCCGCGACGGATCTGGCATCCGGCACAAACGCACTTTCCTGCCGCATAACACCGTAGATCCAGCCGGGATCGACGCCACTGCGTCTGGCATTCACTGCCACCTTGTTGCGGTAGAGCACGGGAAAGCGCAGATCAAGGTCATCAAGATGGCCGCTTCTGTTGACCGTATAGATTGCGCGATCATGCCAGCCCCATTTTTTCGCGACGACGGCGGCGACTTGCAACTCACGATTGTTCATGTGGCGAATAAGCCAATACCACTGGCGTCGTGCGGAAACAATTTGTCCGACATTGAACAGCTCATGCGCGACACGAATGTCCGGACGATTCAGCATGTCCTGCAACTCGATTGACGATACCTTTATCTCCCTGTGTTTCATGGAATACGGCGCACCTACGCGGTCCGCCGCCAGAAAACCATAATAGCTTCTCTCTTGCGCCAGGCTGGCATACAACTCCATGGCGATTTCGTCATCATCATTTTCTTCCAGGATCCGGGCTCGCCAGTATCGCCATTCGCGTTTACCCGCTTCATCTTCCTTCAGGGCACCGATAAATTCCTGTGCCGTCTTCCAGTCGTTGGCCCGCATGGCAGCCCGGATACGCCAAAACCGCAAAGTGTCATCCTGGTCATCGGCAGACACCGCAGACAACCAGACCACTGCCTGCGGCAGATGCCGTTTTGCACCTAGTATGCCGACGTGGCGATTTACATAATTGTTGTCCTCACCGAAAAAACGATACCGCTGTGAGAGCTGGGCCCAGACTTCCATGGCGGCCTCAGGATCGCGATGTGCAAGTCGCACAATGCCATGCTTAATGATCATTCTGGCAACCGGGGTATTGATCCTGTATTTAATCGCGGCCAGCTCACGTGCCGGGCGCCGGTGCATTTGTATCCAGCGCGTTATCCATTTACGATCGGCGGCATGAAGATAGTAGGATAGTTCACGCGCCAGACTCAACCGTCGTCGCTCCATGGCAAGCTTGATACGGGCAAAAATTAGGTCGCGGCTCATGTGGCCGGCCTGGCGCCACTGCCGAAATACCGGGTTGCATGATCGTGGCAAGCGCTTGCCCGTCAGCCACAATTTTTCTACCTTCGCCATCAGATCCGCCTGATCCTGATCCGCTCGCCGGATCAGGCGGTTTAAACGGTAACAGTAAAGATTTTTGTCATTCTTGATATCCTTGTATTCACTGAGAAATAACTCCCAATTGCCCTGATGCGCAAGATACGCCAGCCAACGCTTACGCAGGTAATTGCTTGTTACGCTATGATGGTTATCCGCGAGATATTCACGTAGCGTTTCGGTGGGCGTGGAGGCGATACGGTGTTTCAGATATTGAAACTCCAGGTGGCCACGTAGCGCATAGCCATCCAGTTCTGTCATTAACAGTTTATAGCGCCATATCTGATTGTTACGGAGTGCTGCTAATGCATCACGATAACTACCACGTTGCCTTTCGAGATTCGCGCCGACATCCGTCGCTGCGAATACTGGTGCCTGGGTGAGAAAACCCAGCACCAGCATGAAACAAATTGTAAATCGCGTAATCATAACTTCAGTATAGATAACTATACTTAAATGAAAGGTCCAAAATAAGTAAAGGAGCCGACAAATGGTTATAGAAACCCTGAATCCGGCTACGGAAGAAAAAATAAAAACTTTCGAAGCATGGGGAGAACCCGAACTCCAGCGGGTTTTGCAGGATGTAGCAGAGGTCTCCCCCCGGTGGCGCACCACCCCGTTTGATCAACGCGCGATGCTGATGATAAAGGCAGCGGCGGAACTTCGGGATAACATCAATCATTACGCCAACCTTATCACCCTTGAGATGGGAAAACCGATAAAACAGTCAAGGAGTGAAATCGAAAAGTGCGCGTGGGTATGTGACTTTTATGCTGAAAATGCAGCGGCCTTCCTTGCCGACGAACGGCTTGAATCGGATGCCGGTAAAAGCTTTATCGCTTATATGCCTCTGGGGACCGTGCTGGCTGTTATGCCATGGAACTTTCCATTCTGGCAAGTGTTTCGCTTTGCCGCGCCCGGTCTCATGGCGGGCAATACTGGTGTGCTGAAACATGCCTCCAACGTGCCACAGTGTGCGCTCGCCATTGAAGACGTTTTTCGTAAAGCGGGGTTCCCTGAAAACGTATTTCGCACGTTGATGATTTCAGCATCCCAGGTTAAAAGTGTCATCGAAGACGCGCGCATTCATGCCGTCACTCTCACGGGAAGCGAACCTGCGGGAAGGCAGGTTGCCGCAACCGCAGGCAATGCGATCAAGAAATCGCTGTTGGAGCTGGGTGGTTCGGACGCCTTTGTGGTTCTGCAAGATGCAGATCTGGATGCCGCCGCATCGGCCGGTGCTGTCTCCCGATTCCTGAATAATGGCCAGAGCTGTATTGCCGCCAAACGCTTTATTGTGATCGAGTCCATTGCCGACGATTTTCTCCAACGGTTCATAAAGAAAATAGAAGCAATGAAGGTAGGTGACCCGACGCAAGACGATACAGACCTGGGTCCCATGGCGCGTCAGGACTTACGTGACGAATTGCACACACAGGTACAGGACTCGATCAGGCAGGGTGCAGTAGCAGCGCTGGGTTGCCAACCGATAGAGGGGGCAGGCGCGTATTACCAGCCCTCCATACTGGACAATGTCGTACCGGGTGTACGCGCATACGAAGAGGAGTTGTTTGGTCCTGTGGCGATTTTTATTCGTGCCAAAGATGAGGAAGATGCATTGCACATTGCCAATAGCAGCCGGTTCGGTCTGGGGGGCAGTGTGTGGACAAAGGACATAAACCGCGGCGAACGTTTTGCACGCCGCATGGAGTCTGGCGCCACCTTCGTCAATGGCCCGGTGAAAAGCGATCCGCGCCTGCCGTTCGGAGGTATCAAGGCATCAGGCTACGGACGCGAGTTGTCACTCCACGGTATTCGTGAATTCGTGAATGCCAAAACGATCTGGATAAAATAATTTTCAAATACAGCAGGCTTGATTATTCTCTGTTGTCAGGAACATGACGAACAGTTTCGGCGGATCCGATAGTTTTTATATATAGATCGGCGTTCTCGCTGCCTTGCCGGGCGTCAGGATGTTATCGGGCTGGACCGGTGATAACTCCACCAGAGCACCGCCCCTCCTGCCAGAATCATGGGCAAACTTAACAGGTGACCCATGGTGAACCAGTTAAAGGCGAGATAGCCCAGGTGGGTATCGGGTTGACGATAAAACTCGACCAGAAAACGGAAGCATCCGTAGCAAAAAACAAACAGTGCCGATACCGCCCAGGGTGGTCGGACGCGCGAAGAAAACCACCAGACAATGGCAAACAGGACCACGCCCTCGAGGGCAAACTCATATAACTGTGACGGATGGCGCGGTAACGGGCCGCCGGTACGAAACACCATTGCCCACGGGGCATCGCTTACCTTTCCCCACAGTTCCTGATTAATAAAATTTCCGAGTCGTCCCGCCCCCAGACCCAGAGGCACCAAAGGCGCCTGAAAATCCAGTACCGTTGACCAGCTACGGCGAGTTTTACGCGCGTACCAGAGCATGGCCACAATGACACCGATAAGCCCACCGTGAAACGACATGCCGCCCTGCCACACGTAAAATATTTCTATTGGGTGCTGCACGTAATAGGCGGCTTTGTAGAAAATAATGTATCCCAGGCGTCCGCCCAGGATGACGCCAAAGGCACCGGCAACAATCAGATCACCGACTTCTTCCGCTTTCCAGCCACTACCCGGTTTGCGCGCACGTAACACCCCTAATGCCCACGCCGCGACAAAGGCTGAGACATAGGTAAGTCCATACCAGTGGATTTTTAGCGGCCCAATACTGATGGCGACGGGATTTATCTCGGGGGCAATCATGGCGGGCGGCATTATGAACCAAGGTCAGGGGCGGTGCCAGCCGCAGCCGGGTTTTGCACTAGCTTTGCGCGGCGACGGTCAAGGCATCCCAGACACGCAACGTCGCACTGCCGTACGGAGTCTCGAACAAGGGCCTCATATTACTATAGTTAGCCGGTTGCCAGCGATTCGAATAGGTAAGGATCACGGCATCGGGATGGCTTGCCACCCAGAACAATAGATTGTCCTTGTTCAGCACCGTAAGGGGCTGGGTCAGGCGCGCGCGATAATGAAACTCGCCACGGTAAGACCCGACTTGTGCGATCGCTTTACCTTCCTGCTCGGCTTGATAGAGAAAAGCATTCAGTGCAACGGAGTCATAACGCTTACCAAACTGGTAACCAATAGCAAAATTACCGGCTACAACGGCAAACATGGTTGTTACGGCAATACTGCCAATGCGCTTGCCGATATCTATAGTTGGTGCCCATGAAAGCGCAATGCCGAGTGCCGCAATAGCGATGCCGATAAACGGTGACATCTCCCAGAGAAATTCCGGTAGAAATGGGACTCGCGGCAAACCGGGCACAATCGCAAGCAGGCCACCAATGACGATAACCGGAAAAGTCATGCTAGCAAAGAAACTGTCTTCGCCTTTTGCACGCAATTCGTCGTGCAGCAACAGCCGCACCAGCACCATGGCATAGGCGGGAAACAGGGGTAGCAACAGTTGTGGCTGGCGCACTGGCAACAACGACAGCAGCACAATGGCAGGAATGCCCCAGATCATGCACATCATAATACCGCCATCGAGCTTTTCACTGCGGACATGCCACAAACGCATCCAGCCAAGGGGCCACACCGACCAGGGGAAAAATACCAGCGGAATCAAAAACAGATACCACCACCATTTCCCGCTTTCATAGAACATCATTAATGATTGCATACTGGACCCGGCAGCAATCGCCTGCTGCCAATCCAGTGCCAGGGATTGGCTGGCGGCAAGCACCCAGGCGACCCACGCACCGATGGCAATAACAACTGACAATATTAATGTGCCGTACCAGGCCGCCCATGTCCGACCTGTTTTGCGTGTTGCCCAGATCGGCGCCAGCAACATGACCGGCAAACTATAAACAAGTGCAACTGGGCCACCCGCCAGCAGTGCCAGCGCCATTACCGGACCCAGTAACAGGCCTGTTGCGCGGCTACCGAGCAATGCCTGGTAAGTAAAGAGCAGGGTTAGTACCGTAAAGCTCACCAGCAACAGGTCACTCAGCGCGAGCGTGAGGTACATGGCCCACAGGCCCGAACCGAGCAAAAATAACGGCACGTAACGAATGACATCGCGTTGATCAGGCCACAGCCGACGGGTCAACGCGCTGGTCACAAAAAGACAGAACAAACCCGCCATCCCGGGTAGCAATCGCGGCCACCAGTCAGTGAACCCGGCAAATTTCCAGCCAGCGAGTATCAACCACAAAGCCAGGGGCGGTTGACTGAGATACGGTTCACCATTCAGGTAGGGTAGTAACCACGCATCCCGCTGCCATAAGTCCCAAGCGAGCGCCAGAAACCGGGTTTCATCTGCAGGCCACACGCTTCGCGACAACATTCCGGAAGCAACAATGAGCAACCATAAGCCCATCCACCCCGTCGTAAATCGAATTCCTTCGAACCATTTTGAGCGTGAACGAAACTTGCGGTGGTGTGTCTCATCCGGACCAATCGTTGGTACAGCACCAAGTTCGATTTCTTCTACGACAAAATTCTCGAGAGTCCGGTCAAGACCTGATTTGGGCCTCTTGCGCCGTTTTTTCCTGTGCCGCTTTTCTGTTGGCTTCTTTTTCTGCCAGAACATACACGATACCCGGGGCTGGAGCCCGTTGTAAGGTTATATAGTGTTGGCGATGACTCTGGAATTGCAAGCGATTGCCGACAGCCGGACAGGCTCGCGTTCCCTGTGGAAAGACTTGTTAGGTGCCGGCGAGAATAGACGCCTTCCAGGTCCGCATTTCGGTATCGGCAAAGGGTGCTGAGTATTCCGGTGCGGTATTTACAATATCGGGATTTGGCTGCCAGGCGTTGGCATAAGTCACGACAACACCCTGCGGATTTTGTGCCAACCACTTACCCAAAGTCTCCGGTGACAGGCTGGTAATGGGCCGACTCAAGCGACCGTAATAGTGAAACTGGCCCTGGTACTCCCCCATATGGGCAACGGGTACCTGCAATTGTTCCATGGAAGCAAGATACTGTGCGCTGCGGCGAATATCAGCATCACTGTTATCGTTTGCATTCATCCAGACCATCAAGCCAGTGACGGTCACCATGCTGAAGATAGCATTACGGATTATGCGCTGATCCAGTGTAAACGTTGGCAGCCATGTCAGGGCCACGCCAAACAGGGCGACACCGATGCCAACATACCATGGTAACTCCCATAACACACCAGGCAACAGTTCGATTTGCGGCAAGGCCGGAATAAGGGTTAACAGAATGCCGCCAATGATAAAAAACATACGACCGGCCAGGCCCGACGCCGGCAAGCCAACAATCAATAGTCCGAACGCTGCAATACTTGCGCCGACAATGGGTGACAAAGTCTTCAGTGTCTGTGGCACCCAGGGCTTATCCGCTAACATCGGCGCCGCGGCCAACACGATGCCCAGCAATATCATGGGCCATACCATACTCATGGAAAATCTTTTTTCACCATGGTCAACCAATTCTTCATTAAACAATAAATGCGAAATCATGAGCGCGAATGCCGGCAATAGCGGCAACAGAAATTGTGGTTGTCTCGGGCCCAGCATACTAAGTACCAGTAACACTGGTACCACCCAGACAAGACAAAAAATCAGCCCAATCGCAATTGACTTGTTTTTTATTTGCCAGAGTCTGGAATAAACCAATGGCCAGGCGATCCACGGCAGGATAGCGGCTGGCAATAAAATCAGATACCAGTGCATCGGCTGATTCTTGGGGAACATGCTGATCTCGGCCGGCAGGGCGCCAATCAAATGAGCTAACGCAATGGACGTGCCTTGCTCCACTTCGATCATGATGACCAAACCCCAGATGCCCACCAGGCCCACGCCTACAATCAAACCGGTGGCAATGTCGATGTACCAGTGGACCCAGCGCAGGGCATGTTCACGCCCGGCCCAGATGGGACCAAACAGTGCCACCGGCAAGGTATATAACAATGAAACCAGGCCGTTGCTCAGCACCGCGCAACCGGTGGCGAATCCAAATATGAACCAGCCTGCGCGGGTGGTATAACGCCAGGACCGCAGGATTCCATAGAGGCCCAGCAGGGTGAAAAAGGTGAGCATGTTGTCGGCCAGCGATATGGTGAGGTAGAACACCCACAGCCAGGATCCCATCAGGATGTAAGCGGTGTAACGCGGCATCTTCAACTGGTCCATCCACAGGTACGCAGCGATGCGGCCGATGACGAAAAGGCTCATCAGGGAAAACAGGGCGGACAATACCCTGGGCCACCAATCGTTAACGCCAAACACCTTCCAGCCGAGCATGATCAACCACGGCATTAATGGTGGCTGCTCCGGGTTGTTCAGGCCATTGAGGATAGGCAGCAGAAAATTGTTCCGCTGCCACATCTCCCACGACACGGCCAGCAACTTGAGTTCGTCAACAGAAGTGGGTGAGCGCACAAACAATGCGACAATAACCAGCAGCAGCCAGAGTATGGTCCAGGGAATGGCTTGCTGAGTCAGGGCTTTCCAGCCGAGCTGCTGCTCTTCTAGACCTGGATTCACAGACAAATTGGCGTCAATCCTTTATAGTTGATTAATTTTGTCAAGTAATATTATTAAATGACAGACTTAAAATACACCAATCATCTGGCCGGTGAAACCAGTCCCTATCTACTGCAGCATGTGCACAACCCGGTTGACTGGCATCCGTGGGCCGACGACGCGCTGGTACTGGCACGGGAACAGGACAAACCCATCCTGGTTTCCATTGGTTACTCCGCCTGCCACTGGTGCCATGTAATGGAACATGAGTCGTTTGAGGATGAAGCCACCGCAGAAATCATGAATGAACACTTTGTATGTATCAAGGTGGATCGTGAAGAGAGGCCCGACCTGGACAAGATTTATCAGACCGCACACCAGATGCTGATGAAGCGGTCCGGAGGCTGGCCGCTGAATATGTTCATCACCGCGGACGACCATATACCCTTTTTTGGCGGCACCTATTTTCCCAGTGTCCCCCGTTACGGCATGCCTGCCTTCGGCGAATTACTCAAGAATATCGCTGACTACTATCGCAATAACCGCGATGAGATCCGCGAACAGAACACACGCATGGCGGAACACTTTCGCCAACTGGAACAGAGCCAGGCAAGTGGCGGGATTAGTCATGCGCCGCTAATGGCTGCACGACAGCAGATCGAGTCACAGTTTGATCCGGTTAATGGCGGCTTTGGTGGTGCACCCAAGTTTCCTCATCCCACCAATCTGGAACGTTGCCTGCGACACTGGCAACGCAGCAACCTGGATGGCAGCGAGGACCCTTTTGCGCTGAAAATGGTAACGAGCACATTGCATTCGATGGCAAAAGGCGGGATTTACGATCAACTGCGCGGCGGTTTTTTTCGATATTCGGTCGACGAAAAATGGACCATTCCCCATTTTGAAAAAATGCTCTACGACAACGCACAATTACTGCCGCTTTATGTAGACGCTTCCGTGGCTACCCCTGATACCGAATTCGCGCGCATTGCAATTGAAACTGCAGACTGGGTAATAAATGAAATGCAATCACCCGAAGGCGCCTACTACGCCACCCTCGACGCCGATAGTGAAGGTGGGGAAGGACTTTTTTATACGTGGTCAAACGAGGAACTGGCGTCATTGCTCAGCGCGCGAGAACATTCAGTGTTGGATCAAATCTACGAGCTCAAGGGAGAACCCAACTTTGAAGGCCGTTGGCATTTCAATATCGCTCTCTCGCCGGATTTGGCCAGCAAACAACTGCGCATGTCGTCGGAGGAGCTCGCTGTACTGCATGGCAGCGCCAAACAGAAACTGCTGACCCAGCAGAATCTACGCACCCGGCCTGGCCGCGACGAAAAAATACTAACGGCGTGGAACGGGTTAATGATTTATGCCATGGCACGTACTGGTCGAATTTTAAATCAAACGGACTATATCGACTCCGCCTGTCGTGCGCTGGATTTCGTGCGTGATCAACTGTGGCGTAACGGTAGATTACTGGTAACCACCAAGGACAATAATGCCAAACTGAATGCTTATCTTGATGACTATGTTTTTGTTATTTATGGAATTCTGGAACTGTTGCAGTCCCATTGGCGGACCAAAGATTTAACGTTTGCATTAGAACTTATGCAGGTGGTGCTGGACCATTTTGAGGACAAGGAACATGGCGGTTTCTTTTTTACCTCCGATGATCATGAGTCGTTGGTCTATCGGCCAAAAACCGGTAGTGATGAATCTATTCCTGCAGGCAACGGCATTGCCGCACAGGTGTTGTTACGCCTGGGGCATCTAGTCAATGAATCGCGATTCCTCGACGCTGCCGAACGCACCCTGAAAGCGTTCAGTGGCGAAATGCGTCAATCCCCCACTACCTGCGGTGCTCTGTTGTCGGCACTGGAAGACGCACTGCATCCCGGCCAGATTATTTTATTGTTCGGAGACGCAGAAAAAATTAATGAATGGTCTGCCGTGTGTGATGCTGAGTTTCGACCTGGGCGACAGTGTTATCACATTCCGGTTGATGACAACGCGCTACCGGCAAGCCTGAGTGACAAGAAAATGCTGGGGGACATCACAGCTTACATTTGCAGCGGCACGACTTGCTTGCCACCCGTGACCGATATGAAAAGTTTTAGACTCGAATTACAAGAGATGGTTGATAGCAGTCTGACAGCAATTGATTAAGCAGATTAAACCACGATAGAAGAAACCAGGTCATGGTAAAAACGAATGTGGTTAAAGGACTGAGATTTACGCCGACGGCTAAAGCGCCAGCCCAGTAATTCCAGATGATCGGCAGTTAGCGTACCCTTGAACTCGCCCCATTTGGCGGAGTCCACAGACACCTGACTGTCATTGTCCGAACCTTCCTCGGTTGTAATAATCCTGGCCCAGTGACGAAACAATAACGGAATCTCACTAGTTGGCCGCGATGCAGCATAAGAGGAGTATTCGACATCGGATCGATTCGGGATCGCCGTGTTAAAACGATCGCAGGCATCGCGCCCGAGATCCTCCAGACCTGGACGACCCAGCCAGCGTGCCAGGACATTCAGCACACGGGGCGCCTTTAATATCCATTCTGCCATTGCCGAACCGTGATGCGGTGTACTGATGGTTACCAGTCTACAGATACGATGCGCCGGGTCGAGACGACTGATCACGTAGCGGCTGTCCAACCCGCCCATGCTGAACGCTATTAAAATGATTTTTTGTTCAGCAACGGTATCAATAAAAGCGGCGAGTACTTCTGCTTGTTCGGCGATAGCGCTGCCACCCGGTAGTTGCGGAAAGTAGCAGCTCACATCAATATCGATCAGGGCTTTCTTGACACCGCGAAAATAAGTCATCCGCATGCAGGGCAAACGAATTTCATCGAAACCCATAAAACCATGCACAAATACCACGGCCGGGCCGCTGGTTAATTTCTCTTTCACTTCCATGAGCAGTGCCACTCCTGCTGCTGCAAGTATAGACCGACGGACGGCGTGGTGGGATTAATCGGCTACGTGAAAATGCAGGATAACAGAGCTCAATTTTTCCACACCAGGTCCAGTTCGCGAGCGGCCTTAACATCGTCGAGTCGACGAACCGGCAGTTTATAAGGTGCGCCCTTGAGGTGGTCAACATCAGTCTTCGCCATTTCTACAATGGCTACCATTGCCTCAACGAAAGCGTCAAGCTGTTCTCGCGATTCTGTTTCTGTCGGCTCGATCAGAAAACACTCCGGCACCAGCATCGGGAAATATGTGGTG
>JAZFSZ010000061.1:0-8751 GCA_036446455.1 Acidiferrobacterales bacterium | reverse complement strand
AGCGTGGCATTATGAACCAGACGCGCACCATTCGGCTGCCGGTACACATCGTCAAGGAAATCAATATCTACCAGCGCGCGGCACGCCATCTGGCGCAGAAACTGGACCGCGAGCCGACGTCGGAAGACGTTGCCAACCTGCTGGATAAACCCATAGACGATGTAAAAGCGATGATGGGTTTGAATGAGCGTGTGTCCTCGGTCGATGCGCCCATGGACTCTGATCCCGATCGCTCACTGCTGGACGCCATTGCCGACGAGTCCGTGCAATCTCCGGAAAACGTCCTGCAGTCAGAAGATATGCAGGTCCAGATTCATGCCTGGCTGGAAGAATTGTCGGACAAACAACGGCAAGTTGTAGAGTGCCGCTTTGGGCTCAATGGGCGCGAGGTCGCAACCCTGGAAGAAGTGGGCGCCGATATTGGCGTTACCCGTGAGCGCGTTCGCCAGATACAGGTCGAGGCACTTAAACGGCTGCGCATAATCCTCGAAAAGAATGGCTACTCCATCGAGACCATATTCTAGTTTATGAGTCTTTACCAATAATCAGTCCGGCGACCACATGGCGGCCTTCGCCGACCAGCACATTGTACGTGCGGCAGGCGGCCGCAGTATCCATGATTTCATAACCAATGCCACGCTCAATAATGGGGCGCAATTTTTCAGCACTGGGGAAAACCAGCCGGGCACCGGTGCCCAACAGTATCAGCTCCGGCTCTTGCTCAAGAATGAGTTCAATATGGCTATCCTCCAGCGCGGTAATGTCATCTAGTGGCCAACCGGCATGCAGCACGCTGGCCGATAGCACCAGACTTTGGGTATATATTCCGGTTTTGATTCGAATTTCACCGGGCGAGTAAGAGCGAATGATATTACTATCCTTACCCATGGTATCCAGTTGCAAGCCCATTTTCTTAGCCCCTGTCTGTAGTCACTGCCGGTCTGCCCACCGCCAGCGGTTTCTTGGCTGAGGGAAATGCCCTTATAATGCACCGATCAAATAGTTTCGGTGCGACCTGCGCAATTTTACATCAGGTCTGACAAGAATAGGCATAAGTCCACAAATCCAATGGAAGAATTTGCACGTATCAAACGGCTGCCGCCGTACGTATTCAATATTGTTAACGAGCTGAAGGCCGAAGCGCGCAGCCATGGTGAAGACATTATTGATTTCGGCATGGGCAATCCCGATCAGCCGACACCAGGTCACATTGTCGATAAATTGTGCGAGGCGGCACAACGCGAAGATACCCACCGCTACTCGGTATCGCGCGGTATTCCGCGACTACGCAAAGCGATCTGCCACTGGTACAAGGACCACTTTGATGTCGATCTCGACATGGACAAGGAGGCCATCGTTACCATCGGTTCCAAGGAGGGTCTGGCACATCTGGCTCTGGCCACCGTTGAGCGTGGTGATGCCATTCTGGTGCCCAATCCGGCCTATCCGATTCACCCCTATGGCTTCGTGATTGCCGGTGCTGACATTCGTCATGTACCGCTGGTGCCAGACGGTAATTTTTTTGAGGAACTGCAAAAGGCGATCAAGGATTCCTGGCCTAAACCGAAAATGCTGGTGCTGAACTTCCCCGCCAATCCGACAACGCAATGTGTTGAGCTGGATTTCTTTGAGAAGGTGATTGCCATCTGCAAGGAACACGACATCTGGGTCATTCATGATATTGCTTATGCCGAACTGGTATTTGATGGTTACAAGGCACCTTCCATAATGCAGGTGAAAGGCGCCAAGGATATTGCGGTTGAGTTCTACTCCCTGTCCAAGAGCTACAATATGCCGGGCTGGCGTGTTGGTTTTATGGTCGGTAACGAGAGGCTGGTCGCCGCACTTGGCCGCATCAAATCTTATCTGGATTACGGTACCTTCACGCCCATCCAGATAGCGGCCATTGTCGCGCTGGAAGGACCACAAGAGTGCGTTCAGGAGATACGCCAACTGTATCAGAATCGTCGCGATGTGCTTTGCGACGGTTTGGCCAACGCCGGCTGGGTAGTAAAGAAACCCAAGGCCACTATGTTTGTATGGGCGCGCATTCCAGAGCAGTATCGTGAGACAGGTTCGCTGGAATTCTCAAAGAAATTGTTGCGTGAGGCCAAGGTGGCGACATCACCCGGTATCGGCTTTGGCGAATACGGCGACGATTTCGTGCGCTTTGCACTGATTGAAAACGAACACCGCACACGTCAGGCAGTGCGATCTATCCGGCATATGTTAAAGGCCGGCTAAATAATTACGGGAGAGTTTTGTGAAACCGGTCAATATCGGCATTCTGGGTTTGGGGACGGTTGGTTGTGGCACAATCAACGTGTTGGCGCGCAATGCCGAAGAAATTACACGCCGTGCGGGAAGAGAAATCAGGGTAGTTAAGGCCGCCACTCGCGACCTCAGTAAGAAGCGTAACTGCGATATCCAGGGCATCGAGCTGACGGATAACGCAGATGCGGTTGTCACCAATCCCGACATCGATGTTGTGGTTGAGCTGATTGGTGGTTATGACGCCACACACCCGCTGGTATTAAAGGCCATCGAAAATGGAAAACATGTTGTTACCGCCAACAAGGCGTTAATCGCTACCCATGGTAATGAAATATTTGCAGCCGCACAGAAAAAAGGTGTCATGGTCGCCTTTGAAGCCGCCGTTGCCGGTGGCATTCCCATTATCAAGGCTATTCGTGAGGGGCTGGCAGGCAATCGTATTGAATGGTTGGCCGGTATTATCAACGGTACCGGTAATTTCATCCTGACGGAGATGCGTGACAAGGGTCGCGACTTTGCTGATGTATTGGCAGAGGCGCAACAGCTGGGTTATGCCGAAGCCGATCCCACCCTGGATGTTGAAGGGATTGATGCTGCACATAAATTAACGATTTTGGCGGCCATTGCCTTTGGTATTCCGTTGCAGCTCGACAAGGCCTTTACCGAAGGCATTAGTTCGATTACGCGTGCCGACGTTGTCTATGCCGAAGAACTGGGTTATCGCATCAAACATTTAGGCATCGCGCGCCGAGTCAACAATGCAGTCGAGCTACGTGTGCACCCGACCTTGATTCCGGAGCGACGTCTCATTGCCAATGTCGATGGCGTCATGAATGCCATTCTGGTCAAGGGTGATGCGGTAGGCCCAACTATGTATTACGGTGCCGGCGCTGGTGCTGAGGCCACGGCATCGGCAGTCGTTGCCGACATTATTGATGTCGTGCGCACGCTGACCACGGACCCCACCAATCGCGTACCCCACCTGGCCTTTCAGCCCGATGCCCTGGCCGATCTGAAGATTTTACCGATGGAGGAGGTGGAGACGGCTTACTACCTGCGCATGCGGGCACAGGACAAGCCCGGCGTGCTGGCCGATGTCACGCGCATCTTCAGTGAGCAGGGCATCAGTATCGAAGCCGTGATCCAGAAAGAGCCGGCAGAAGGCGAGACTGTGGTGCCACTGATTATGCTGACGCACCGGGTCGTCGAGAAGAAAATGAATAATGCCATAGCCCAGCTTGAGGCCTTAGCCGCCGTCGAGGGAAAGGTAGTGCGCATTCGTTGTGAACATCTGGATAATGACTGGAAGTAATTATGACATTTAGACCGCGTTATACGGGATTGATTGACAAGTACCGCGACCGATTACCGGTGCACGATGACACTCGCCTGATCAGTTTGGGCGAGGGTAATACGCCACTTATTCGTTTGCATAATATTCCTGACATATTGAAAAAGGATGTCGAAATCTATGTCAAATACGAAGGCCTGAACCCCACCGGATCTTTCAAAGATCGTGGTATGACCCTGGCCGTGACCAAAGCGGTGGAAGAGGGCAGTCGTGCCATTATTTGTGCGTCGACAGGCAATACTTCGGCTTCAGCCGCCGCCTACGCAGCACGTGCTGGCATTATCGCCTTTGTGCTTATCCCGGAAGGAAAAATTGCCCTGGGAAAACTGGCTCAGGCGATGATGCATGGCTCAGTGGTGATCCAGATTCAGGGAAATTTTGATGATGGCATGCGACTGGTGAAAGAGGTGGCCGAGCACGCCCCCGTCACTATAGTGAACTCCATCAATCCATATCGAATACAGGGACAGAAAACAGCAGCGTTTGAGATTTGTGAAGAGTTGGGCGGCGCCCCGGACTACCACTGCCTGCCGGTTGGCAATGCCGGCAACATCACTGCTCACTGGATGGGTTACAGCGAATACGCTGATCACGGTATTGTAAACAACCGGCCGGTGATGGTGGGTTATCAGGCTGCGGGTTCCGCACCATTCATCAAGGGCGAGATGGTCGACGATCCGGAGACCGTGGCGACAGCGATTCGTATTGGCCATCCGCAATCCTGGGACAAGGCATGGGTGGTGCAGAAAGAATCAAAGGGCTGGTTCGATAAATGCAGTGACGAGGAAATTCTAACCGCGCAAAAGTTGCTGGCCGAAAAAGAGGGCGTGTTCTGTGAACCCGCCTCGGCTACTTCCCTGGCCGGCGCTATACGTGATATTAACGAAGGCAAAATTAAAGACGGCAGTCGACTCGTTTGTACTCTGACCGGTCACGGCCTGAAAGATCCGGATACCGCTATCAAGCAGAGCACGGCGCCAATGATCAAGATAAAGGCAGAGCTTGATGCAGTGAAGAAGGCGATACTGGATAATCTTTGAGTTGGTGTGTTGCTCTGCGACGATCAACTGCTATTAATCGGGGCTGGTCCCGATTAATAGCAGTTAAAGGCCGCAACGCGGTCCTTTTTTATTTCCAAATATTAACCGATATTCCCTGTTCCCTCATTTTATCGGCGCGTGCCTGGATAAAACGTTGCAAGCTCGGTTCAGTTTTGTAACTGTCCGATGAAACATAGTCCATGACGGACTGCACATGAAAGGATTTCAGGAAGGCTTCGATGCGAATGACTTCTTTACCTTCCTTATACAATACCGCCGAGGGGGCATAGGTAATACCAAGCTTTGTGGCCCATTGGCGAGCCGCCATCTTCTTTCCTGAAGGTGTGGTTATATTTTCCCTGCTCCACATGTCCAGTTGTACTACATCAAATTTCCTGATTTGTTCCTGAGTCATTGTTTTTGGAAAAATATTATTGTGTAGCTTGTCACAAGCCTGACAGTCCTTTTGCTCGAAGAAAACGATCAGTGGTTTCTTGTTCCCCAGTCCCTTCAGATTGTACGGCGCTTTTCTAAAGAAAGGTTGAGCATGTAATTTACCGGCTGATTTTACCGAGGCGTGTTTTACATAATAATCGCGGAACGACATTTTTTGGTCTTGTTTTTCAGCGACATAGCGCAATGCTGTCATGAACTGGTGTGGCGGATAATAGCCGTTCATGCGCAGAGCGACTTTTCCTTTTTCATCAAAGAAAAGCAGGGTAGGGGTAAACCAGACCTTGAGATTGGCGGCAAATATTTTTTCGCTAGAGGGTTTTCCATCTAAACCTGTGACTTCCTCACTTCCCCACAGATTTAGTGCCAAAGATTCGAAATGCTTGCGGGTATAATCGACAATATGTTTTTGACTGAAATTATTGTTCACCAGCTCGGCACAGTAGGGGCATCCTTGTTGGTGGAAATAAATGAGTAATCTTTTGCCGTTTGCTGTGGCTTCACTGACGTCATCACGAAGGTCGAGGAATGATGTTTTGAACCATGGGGGTGGCTCCGAGTCAATCGCTCCAGACTCGCTGGCCCCTTGCGCCAAAAATGGCAGGATTAACACGACAATCAAATAATAGCGAAAATGTCTCATTGCAATGACGGCAATAGCTGTTCATGTCGAACATTTATACTTGCGCGTTAGGCCGAGAAAGGCAAGTATCCTTTCTCATTATGTCTGAAACAGTGAAACCCGCATCCGAAGAACGCCATTTGACGCTAGTCGTGCCGGCTCTGGTGTCAGCCGCGGCCGATGAACAGTTTGACGGCAATCTGCCAAAGCTGGAATGGTTATTGGGGCGGGCCGATAACACGGTAAATCGGCATACCCACAGCACGGATGCCTGTTTATTTCAGTTGTTCGGTGTCAATAACGGCCCAGATCAGGATGTGCCGGTAGCCGCAGTGACGCGCGTTCTCGATATGGGTGTGGTTGATAACGCCTGGTGGATGCGAGCCGACCCCGTCCATCTTATGCCCCAGGGCGATACCCTTGTTCTCAGCACGGCAGACTGTCTCACCATTAGCCAGGACGAGGCCGACCAGCTAGTGCGGGAAATACTTGAGGTATTCAGCAATGACGGCTGGATTCTCAAGGCACCGCGGCCGGATCGCTGGTACCTGCAACTGATCGACGCGCCCGATATGCTGACTACCCCTGTTGCAAATGTTGCCGGTCGCAATATCTACCCCGCACTTCCTGCCGGCAAGGACGGCAAGAAGTGGCACACGATATTAAATGAGTTGCAGATATTGCTGCACACCTCGACGGTCAACGTGCAACGAGAAGCTAAAGGGCTTCCCGCGATAAACAGTTTGTGGCTCTGGGGCGGCGGTCGTCTACCCACACTGCAAGAAAACGACTGGACCCGGTTCTGGGGCGAAGATGCAGTAGGGTCTGCGTTGGCGCGCCTGTCACAGGTAAAGCAGGCAGACCGGCCGGCGAGCGCTGAGAACTGGTTGCGTGAATCGGACGCAGGGAATCATCTGGTGGTACTCGATCAGGCGGAACAGGCGAGAATGAACGGGCAAGTGGAGGTGTTGCAGGATTTTATCCAGGCTTTCGATCAACAATGGACCGAACCGCTGGTCAGGGCTCTGCAAACAAAACAACTGCATAGCTTAACGCTGGTAATCGATAACTGTCGATTATTCAAGGCCGATGCGAGAAGCCTTGGCCGCTGGTGGCGCAGGAAATTCCGTATCAATTCTCTGGGACGCGCCTAGTGGCTGGCAACAAATTAATTCAACGCAGGACGCTGCAGATTTCGGCCGACAGCCTGCCGCCGGAGATGCACCCCGTTGTCAAACGTGTGTATCAGGCACGAAATGTATCAGGTCACGACGCCCTCGATCGTTCGCTGGATCGGTTGCACAAGCCCGATAGTTTGCTCGGCATAAAAGAGGCCGCGCACCTGCTGGCTGAAACCATCAAGGATGACGGGCGTATCCTGATAGTCGCTGATTTTGACACCGATGGCGCGACCAGTTGCACCCTCGCTGTACGTGCCTTGAAAAAAATGGGTGCAGCCCACGTTCATTACCTGGTTCCGGATCGTGCAATTCATGGCTACGGTTTAACGCCTGCGATTGTGGAAGAAGCGGCGTGTCATTCCCCGAATCTGATCATCACCGTGGACAATGGCATCTCCAGCGTCGCCGGTGTCGAGACCGCCAAAGCTCACGGTATCAAGGTGTTGGTCACCGATCATCATTTACCGGGCAACGATCTGCCTGCGGCTGATGTCATTGTCAATCCCAACCAGCCCGGGGATACATCACAGTGCAAAACATTAGCGGGTGTGGGTGTGATCTTTTATGTCATGCTGGCATTACGTGCGTACTTGCGCGAACAAAAATGGTTTGAACAGCAGTCGATAGCGGAACCCAATCTTGCACAATGGTTGGATCTGGTGGCATTGGGTACGGTTGCCGACCTGGTGCCGCTGGATGAAAACAACCGTCGCCTGGTGGCGCAAGGCCTGGCCCGGATTAATCACGGCCAGTGTGTTGCCGGCATTCGTGCCTTGCTGGTGGAAGGCAAACGTGCAAACCGAACGCTGGGAGCAAGCGACCTGGGATTTTTTGTCGCCCCCCGCCTGAATGCTGCGGGTCGGCTGGAAGATATGTCGGTCGGTATTGAGTGCCTGTTGACCGACGACGAGCAAGTGGCGCGCCAGCTCGCATCACGTCTGGATGAAATTAACCACGAACGGCGCGAAATCCAGCAAGCCATGCAGGCGCAGGCACTCTCCGCTATGGAGCAACTTGATCTGGAGGCGTCGGCACTGCCCACGGGTCTGTGTCTATTTGATGAACGTTGGCACCAGGGTGTGGTGGGGCTGGTCGCCTCCAGACTGAAAGAGCGGTACCACCGGCCGGCCATCGCCATGGCCCCGGCGGGTGATGGTGAATTAAAGGGTTCGGCGCGATCCATCAGCGGTCTCCATATTCGTGACACCCTGGACCAGTTGGCCACACACTATCCTCACTTGTTGCAAAGATTTGGTGGCCACGCCATGGCCGCTGGACTGACCATACGGCGGGATGATTTTGATGCCTTTGCCGCGGCCTTTGACGGGTTGGTGGCACAACAGTTAAGTGAAAACGATCTCAAGGAAGTATTGTTGAGCGATGGGGAGCTTGAAGCCGATGAACTTCAACTTTCCATGGCGGAAATAATCCGTGATGCCGGCCCCTGGGGCCAGGGTTTTCCCGAACCCTTGTTCGAGGGAACATTTCAGGTAGTCAGCCGCCGCATCGTTGGCGGCAAGCATGTGAAAATGGTATTAAGACATGGTGACGGTGTCAAAGTTGATGCCATCGCATTCAATCAGCATGAAGATGAATCCACGCATAAATTGCAGCAGATACATGCAGTTTACCGATTGGACATAAATGAATTCCGCGGTGTTCGTTCCGTTCAGTTGATCGTTGTGCATATGTCGCCGCCCGTGAGTCGCCCCGGGGTGCCTTCAGAAACAAAAAAACTCTTGCCTGGGAATGACGAGGCACAAGAAGTTGCTTAGATGAAAGGTCTACAAGATTTTATTGGCAATACGCCACTGGTACTGCTGCAACGTC
>JAZFSZ010000060.1:0-16735 GCA_036446455.1 Acidiferrobacterales bacterium | reverse complement strand
CTGATGAAAATGCCGATGTTCGTATGGACCTGGCTCATCACTGCATTCCTGCTATTGGCGGCAATTCCGGTATTTGCCGGTGCGGTAACCATGCTGCTCACCGATCGCCACTTTGGCACCTCTTTCTTTGATGCTACCGGTGGCGGTGATCCGGTATTATTCCAGCACATCTTCTGGTTCTTTGGGCACCCTGAAGTGTATATCCTGGTGTTGCCTGCATTCGGCGTGTTCTCGCAGATCATCCCGACCTTTGCCCGCAAGCCATTGTTTGGTTATGCCTCCATGGTGTTTGCCACCGCAACCATCGCCTTCCTGTCGTTTATCGTGTGGGCGCATCACATGTACACTGTAGGGATGCCTATAGTCGGTGAGTTATTCTTTATGTATGCCACCATGCTCATTGCGGTGCCAACCGGTGTGAAAGTATTTAACTGGATGGCGACAATGTGGCGTGGTGCCATGACCTTTGAAACCCCGATGTTGTATGCCATTGCAGGGGTATTCCTGTTTACGGTTGGTGGTGTCACCGGTTTGATGATGTCTATCACTCCGGTTGATTTCCAGTATCACGACACTTACTTTATTGTGGCGCACTTTCATTACACTATCTTTGCCGGTTCCGTATTGGCAATCATGGGCGCAGTGTATTACTGGATTCCAAAGTGGACCGGCAATATGTACCACGAAGGGTTGGGTAAACTGCACTTCTGGCTGACAATCATCTTCTTCAATCTGACCTTCTTCCCGCAGCATTTCCTGGGTCTGGCCGGCATGCCGCGTCGTATTCCGGACTACGCATTGCAGTTCACCGAGTTTAACCAGTGGTCCAGCCTCGGTGCCTTTGGTCTGGGTCTGACACAGCTGTTTTGGTTGTACCTCATCATCAAGACAGTGAGGGGTGGCAAGAAGGCAACCAAAGAGGTTTGGGAAGGTGCAGAAGGCCTGGAGTGGACGGTACCCTCGCCGGCGCCTTACCATACCTTTGCAACCGCACCGAAGTTCAGGTAATCAATATTAGATAGACGGGGCCTTTGGCCCCGTTTTAACCGGATAAAAAGGTGATGGCAGAATTGGCTGATCAAAATCCTGAAACACGAAAGAGAATCATTATTACGGCTATCGTGCTGGGCGTCATGGCGTTGGCATTTTTTACCTCTGCATTTTTCTTTTTCAAGCTATGAGCCGGGAAATAGAATTCAAGTACGCTAATCGGCGCACAATGCGCAAGCTGTTCTTTATGGCCGTGGCCATGTTTGGTTTCGGGTATGCCCTGGTGCCGCTCTATGATGTCTTTTGTGAATTGACCGGCATAAACGGAAAAACCAGACGAGGCACCATAGAACAGGCAGCGAAGGTGGATACCAGTCGCTGGATCACCGTGGAATTTACAGGCCACACCAATTCCAGTCTGGCCTGGGAGTTTCGGCCCTTGCAAAGCAAGATGCGAGTGCATCCCGGCCAGGTGGTCATTGCCAAGTACATCGCGCGAAATATATCGGGTGTTTTGGTGACCGGTCGGGCAATACCGAGTGTTAGCCCGAGTCGGGCGGCAAAGCACTTTAAAAAAATTGAATGTTTCTGCTTTACGGAGCAGACGCTGAGGGCTGGTGAAGAAAAGGAAATGCCGGTGCAGTTTTATGTCGACACCAAAGTACCAGAGGAAGTTGACACAATTACACTGTCGTACGCCTTCTCTAAAGTAAGCAAGGCACAATCTGCAGTAATAGATGGAGGGAAGCCGGTCACCGTTAGCGGTCATCTGGTTTCCGGGCAAAGTGCTGTTCCCGATGCTTGAGATTTGTATAACTGAAATACTGACAATAAGGGGATTTTCGTATGTCCGCGAAAGGTAGTTACTACTTACCCGAACCCAGTCCGTGGCCAATCATTATGTCAACAGGGCTGTTCCTGCTGGCGCTTGGCACGATACTGACCATTAATAGCATTGCTCCAGGTAGCTGGCTCATGCTGGCCGGCACTGCAGTCATCGTTTATATAATGATTCGCTGGTTTGGCCAGGTAATTTCTGAAAGTGAGGCTGGCACTTATGATGATCAGGTGGACATGTCTTTCCGCATGGGAATGGGCTGGTTCATTTTTTCTGAAATTATGTTTTTCGCTGCCTTCTTTGGTGCGCTTTTCTATGTACGCCAGTTAGCTGTACCGTGGCTTGCGGAGACAGAACTGTTATGGCCTGGCTACGAAGGCGGTTGGCCTACAGCGGGTCCGGGTGGCCCAACTGCCATCGGCTATGATGCCGCACATGTTGGTGCTAACCAGTTTTCGCCCATGGGCGCCATGGGCATCCCGTTCATCAACACCATGATCCTGTTGTCGTCCGGTGTTACTGTGACTTGGGCACACTGGGGTCTGAAGAATGAAAACCGTGCGCAGCTTATCACCGGCCTGTTCCTGACGGTGGCATTGGGCATCACCTTCATTTCGTTGCAAGCGTATGAGTATGTTCACGCTTATACTGAACTGGGCCTGACCCTGAATGCAGGCGTGTACGGTTCGACATTCTTCATGTTGACGGGTTTCCATGGCTTTCACGTGACCATCGGTACCATCATGCTGATCGTGATATTGGGCCGTGCTATCAAGGGACATTTCAGCGCGCATAATCACTTCGCGTTTGAAGCAGTGGCATGGTATTGGCATTTTGTGGATGTGGTCTGGTTAGGCCTGTTTATCTTTGTTTATTGGCTCTGATTAGCAGAAGCGCAGACACCGAAAAGGCGCCGCCCTTTCGGGCGGCGCCTTTTTATCATCCTACACTCGAAAATTTGATCAGGGCATACTGCGTAAACCGGTCGCCGGAATTAGTCCAAAGTAATAACCCGCACCCAGGGCCAGAAACAGGACGATGGAAAGGCCAATACGCATTGTGAGTGCTTTTAGTACGCGGGTACTGTCCCGGTGACCGCGATCCTTGACCAGAAAGGTCATGGCCGAAAACAGGCTGCCAACGATAAGCAGCAACATAAAAATGACGACATATTTAATAACTACCAGCATGGGACTGACTCGCTAATCACGGGCCGGGTATTATACTGCTACTGCTTCAACAAGTAAGGACAGATAATTTTTCCAGGGAAAATAACCAAATGCCTGCAAATCGAACTAATATTCGTCTGCTGCCATTACTGGCTTTTTTGCTGGTATTGCCTGCTCTGATTGCACTGGGTTTCTGGCAACTGGATCGCGCCGAGCAGAAGAGGAGCTTGCAGGCCAAATACGATGCCCGAATGGGCGACGCGCCAATTGCGATTGGTTCCGAATTGAGAAAGCCGGAGGACCTGCAGTTTCATCGCGTATCGATTGCCGGTTATTACGATGAAAGCCACACGGTCTTTCTGGACAATAGGGTACACAAGAGCATAGCGGGATATTATGTTATTACGCCTCTGAAGCTGAACCGCAGTGAAACCCGCGTGTTGGTAAATCGTGGATGGGTGCCGCAAGGGGCAAGCCGTGCAGAACTGCCCGATGTGCAACCACCCAGAACCCTACAGCGAATTATTGGTGTCGCCACTGTACCGCACGCCAAGGTTTTTCGTCTGGCACCCGCTGAACCGATTGGTAAAGAATGGCAGCAAGTGTGGCAGCACATGGATATGAAGCGTTTTGCCGATGCGGTTAGTTATCCGGTGCAACCGGTTGTCGTGTTGCTTGATTCAGCGAGCCGGGCAGGGGGATTTGTCAGAGAGTGGAGACGTCTTGATACCGGCATTGCTTTACACCAGGGTTATGCTTTTCAGTGGTTTTCACTGGCCGTTGCCTTGGCTGCGATAGGCATATTTTTCTTCTTCCTGCGGGTGAAGGAAGACGACAACACCAAAATTATATAGAAAAGAATCAGTACTATGAACGAGCAAACAGAGAAAAAGGTAAAAACCAGCAATCGCATCAAGATTATCCTGGTGGCAGCTATCTTTATGGCACCCGTCGTTGCTGCGACGGTTTTGAAATTAACGGGTTGGCGTCCGGCACAAACCGGGAATTATGGCGAACTGATTCAACCGGCGCGTCCATTGACAAATGTGGGGTTCAGAACTTCGGATGGAGGCCGTGTAGCAATTAGTGACTATCAACGCACCTGGTTAATGGTAACGTTCGTAAGCGGTTATTGCGACGAATTTTGCAAAAGTAATATTTACAAAATGCGACAGGTTCATGCTGCTACCGGTAAACATTATAAAAGAGTCCAACGTCTTCTGGTATTAACTAACAAGGCCAGCAGCAAGCTGCTGAATTATCTCAAAGCCTATCCTGATATGACGGTAGTTAACGGACCGGCGAAGGCTGTTCGAGATCTGGCTAGCCAACTGCAAACAAATGATGGAACGGCTCTGGATGGCCTCAACCGCATCTATTTCATCGATCCCCTGGGAAATTTCATGATGACCTATGACAGGAATGCAGATCCCGGAAATATGCGTAAAGATCTGCGTCGTCTGTTGCGCGTGTCCCATATTGGCTAGCTGAACTGAAATTAATATTCAGGTGAACGAGGAATTTTTGGGATGAAACCACAGGAAGAATTATTCAAAGCGGCAGAGCCAGATCGGGGTTTCTCTGCAATTGCACGGGAATACTATGAGCTCACCAAACCCAAAGTGGTGATGCTGATTGTTTTCACCGCCGTGGTCGGTATGTTCATGGCGACTCCCGGTTTTGTACCAGTATCCGCGTTAATATTCGGTACGCTCGGTATTGGTCTGGCAGCAGCTTCGGCCGCCGGTTTTAACCAGATTCTGGATCGACGAGCGGACGCCAAAATGGCGCGCACGCGTGCCCGTCCCTTGCCCACGGGACAGCTCACCACACTTCAGGCAGTGTTGTTCTCGACTGTCATTGGTCTGATCGCAATGGCCATTCTGGCCATCGCTGTTAATATGCTGACCGCAGTACTGACGCTCGGCTCACTCATCGGTTACTCGGTGATTTATACGCTCTATCTTAAACGCGCCACACCGCAAAACATTGTGATTGGTGGTGCTGCCGGTGCTGCACCGCCGGTACTGGGGTGGGTCGCCGTTACTGGCACAGTTGACCCACATGCTTTACTTTTGTTTCTGATTATTTTTGTCTGGACACCACCACACTTTTGGGCGTTGGCACTCTATCGCGTGGAGGAATACGCCAAGGCCGGTTTGCCGATGTTGCCCGTAACCCACGGTAACCAGTTTACCCGTCTGCATATTCTGTTGTATTCGATAATTCTGGCTGCAGTAACTTTGCTGCCCTACACGACGCACATGAGTGGATTGTTCTATCTTGTTGGTGCGGTCCTGCTCAATGGCGGATTTCTGTATTACGCAGTCAAGCTATACCGGAATTACAGTGACGCGCTGGCGCGTAAAATGTTTATCTATTCGATACAATATCTTGCCGCACTGTTTGCCCTGTTGCTGATTGATCACTATTACGTGACCATTGTTGAAGCATTTCAATCGGCGTTGATATAAATTTATACGTGTTTATGTGCCTCGTATATCTCCAGAACAGAACCCCGTACTGCCATATTTTTCAGCGAGTTATGTAAGCATGCGTTAAAATTCCCTTGTCAATAACAAGAATATGTCGATACAGTAGGATAAATGTCCAGGGAGGGAAGGATGGAAAAAAATAAAGGGCCAGCGCCCGGCCACAAGCGGGATGCCTGTCCGGGTTTGCCGCCGGATTTCGATCTTGCCGACTACACTCGTACCCCCATGACCGACTGGTTCTCACCCAAGGTGTTGCTTGCGACCGGCGTCCGCAGCTTGTTGTCGAAACTGTTCGCCGCCTACGCTGACAGGCGCGCCACCATCGCCGCACTCAGACCGGCCAAGT
This sequence comes from Acidiferrobacterales bacterium, assembly GCA_036446455.1. Taxonomy (GTDB): domain Bacteria; phylum Pseudomonadota; class Gammaproteobacteria; order Acidiferrobacterales; family JAJDNE01; genus JAZFSZ01. The sequence continues at coordinate 10,897 of JAZFSZ010000060.1, read as the reverse complement.
CCTTTGACGACTGGAAAGATCGCGATCACGTGTGGGTGGATTACGTGGCCGATCTTGGTGACGGTTGGAACTCCACCTACTCTGTTGCCTGGTGTCTGGCACAGCCAAATCAGGTTGTCGAGATCGATAGCAAAAAAGAAGATTTACCGCGCGGCGATATCCTCATCATGGGTGGCGATCAGGTCTATCCCTATGCCTCGGCAGAAGAATACAAGAAACGACTGGTGCGCCCCTATCAGGCGGCTCTACCCTGTACGCTACCGGGCGAGCATCCGGCACTGTTTGCAATTCCAGGTAATCACGATTGGTACGACGGGCTGCAGGGATTCATGCGCCGGTTTTGCCAGGGGGCCTGGTTGGGGGGATGGAAAACAAAACAGACACGACCGTACTGGTCGATACAACTGCCCCACGGCTGGTGGTTGTGGGGTGTGGATACCCAGCTTGTTGACTACATCGATCAGGCGCAGGTCGAGTTCTTTCGCAAAACAGCGGCAGGCATGCAGGCGGGCGATCGCGTTATTTTGTGCGTGGCCCAACCCAGTTGGATATTTGCTGCCGCCGGCGACGCCAAACTCCATCGCAATCTCGCGTTCCTTGAAAATGAGATAATCGCAGACCGCAAAGCTTTACTGGTAACAACACTTTCAGGCGATCTTCACCATTTCGCTCACTACAAAACAAAGAATGATGTCAATGGGATAACGCGGCACAAGATCACCTGCGGCGGTGGCGGGGCATTTACCCACGGTACGCATCACCTGCCCAATCCGATCAAGCTAGACGAACAGGGCCAGACGCGTACTTATACCCGTGACGAGAAGCAACTGCCGGATGCAAGTGAATCGAAACGGTTGTTATGGAAAAATAGTCTCTTTCCTTTCAGGCATCTTGCGTTCGCCGGCATTCTGGGTGGTTTTTACCTGGCATTCGCGCTGGCGCTGGCCAACGGCGGGCTACTTGGGAAGCTGGTATCCATTCCACTTGAAGTCGGGAATCTTGCCCAGGTCTTCTGGATGTATATCAAGGGGACTTTTTCCCATTTATGGGCATTTTTGTTTTTTGCGCTGATGTTCGGCGGCACCTACTTCTTTGCGCAACCAGACTGGCGTAGCAAACCCGGGCTCAAAAGAGTCCCCAAGTTCTGGGGCGGCCTTGCACACTCGGCAATGCATTCACTGTTTCTTGTTCTTTTGTTATGGGCATTGTCCCATTGGGTGGAGCCCTTTGCTCCCGATTGGCCGTCGGCGATGAAGTTCAGTCTTACTGTTTTTATTGCCGGCGCTGTGGGCGGTGGTGTGGTATTCGGGATTTATCTGAGCCTGAGTAATTTGTTGGCCGGTTTTCATCGTACTGAAGCTTTTTCTGCGCTGAGAGGGGCCAATAACAAATCGTTTCTGCGAATGAAGATCAGCAAGCAAGGTCTGGTGATTTATCCTCTGGGCCTGAAAGAGTCCGAACGAATATGGAAAGAAAACCCGGACAGTGGCGAGAACAAGTCGTGGATAAGCCCGGATGGAAAAGGGCTGTCGCCCTATCTGATTTGTGGTCCGATCGAGGTTAAAAATTTGTAGGATGGGTGTTTCGGTTCGGGGTTGAACTTACCGCATTCGGTACGACGCAATATCCAACAGCGAAACAAGTAAAAATAGGTACCGAATCTCTAGACAAGCAACAAAACACAAGAAAACCCACGCGCTTAAAGAACTCTGGCCATTTTATTAGGCGCTCTTTTTCGCGGCTCGTGGACACAGTTGAAGTATGACGAAGAAAACCGGTAAATAGCGAGTCCCTTGTCGAACCCGAGCAAGAACAAGCGTTAGCGCTACTATTGACGGTAAGTTGTACCCGAGGGCATAAAGGCTCGTGTCGCCGGTTTTTGAGGAAGGATAAGGGAAGGCGCAGCACCAGTCCCAAAGTGTCCTTAGTCGCTCTCGGCCATCCCTGGCCTACGCGACACTAGAACATCCTGTTCGTCGTCTTTTGGGTTCTTTTCTCTTGCACAAGCATGAGAAAAGTATCTGGGCTGTCGGGGCCGGCCCCGATTAACAGCTTTTAAAATCCGCTGCAGGCGACATGAAATAATCCAACGCACGGGAGAGGAGGAGCGAAAAGCGGTGCTGCAATCAGGCCGCTTCATTCTCCATTTGTTCGCTGTAGCCACCGACGGTCGCGGCGCCGTTAAGCTTGGCGCGGTGATACAGCAACTTTTGGGCAGCCATCACGTTCGCCGCTTTACCCTTCCAGGTTTCCAGCGTGGGTTGCTGTAAGGCACGGCCGTAGGAGAATGTCAGCGGCCACGGCAGGTCTTTGTGCATGGTGTTCATGGCATTCAAGTGCTCCGTCGCCTGTTCGTTACCTTGTCCACCCGACAGGAACGCGACGCCGGCGACCATCGCGGGTACCGTGTTGCGCAGGCAACGCACAGTTCGCTCGGCCACCTCGTTGACACCTGGCTGCTTCGGGCAGGATTCGCCGGCAATCACCATACTGGCCTTAAGGATCATGCCGTCCAACGCGACGCCTTGATTAGCCAATTGGCTAAAGACGTTGCGCAGGGTTTCGATGGTTACGTCATAACACTGCTCAAGGGTGTGGTCGCCATCGATCAGGACTTCCGGTTCCACGATCGGTACGATGCCCGCCTCTTGACAGAGAAGGGCATAACGCGCCAGTGCATGGGCATTGGCCTGGTAGCAAGCGCGTGTCGGCATCCCGTCGCCGATGGTGATCACAGCCCGCCACTTGGCAAAGCGTGCCCCCATCTTTTTGTACTCGGCCAGTCGTTCACGCAGGCCATCCAGGCCTTCGGTGACCTTCTCGCCGGGATGAGCCGCCAGCTCTTTGGCGCCGGTGTCCACTTTAATTCCTGGAATAATGCCGATCTTTTCTATGTGTTCCGGGAACGGTGTGCCGTCCGAAAGCGACTGACGGATGGTCTCGTCATACAGGATAGCGCCGCTGATGTGGTCCGACAGACCTTGCGTGGTCAGCAATAATTCGCGGTAGTCGCGGCGATTCCCCTCAGTTTTTTCAATGCCGATCTTGTCAAATCGCTTGCCGCAGGTTGGGTTGCTCTCATCTATGGCCAAGATGCCTTTTCCCTTGGCAACCATCGCCTTGGCCGTCGCTTGCAGCTCAGTCGAAGTCATCTCTACGCCCTCCCTGATTTATCTGAATCCAATGGAGTCAGATTTATTAATATTACGCATTTATACTAAAAATATTGTGTGTTGCAACTACTACTATTGGCCAAAAGCAGATATTCACTTGGCTACCAATATACGCCTATTAGCCACCGGCGGAATAGTCGCAAAGCAACAAACAGCCATGGCTCAGTTCACACCCAAATAAAAAGGCTCCCAATGGGAGCCTTTTTCAATCCAGCTGACTAAATTAATTATGCCGCCAGTACATTTTTCATCGAATTTAACGCCTTCTTTTCGATCTGGCGGATACGTTCAGCGGAGACACCGTATTCTTTGGCCAATTCGTGCAGCGTCGGTTTCTTGTCCTCGTTGAGCCAGCGGCGCATGACGATATCGCGGCTGCGGTGGTCGAGAGACGCCAGCGCATCACTTAACTGCTCATGATGATTTTCTTCCTGATCGGCCTGGGTGACCAGCAATTCCGGATTGAAACGCATGTCCTGTAAGTATCCGGCAGGGGCAATGTATGCCGTGTCGTCGTCACTGTCGTTATCCATATCAAAGGCAACGTCGGTGCCGCTCATGCGCAGCTCCATCTGGTCGACGGTTTCACGTTTAACATTGAGTTTTTCGGCTAGATTGTCCCCTTCTTCCTGGGTCAGCCAGCCAAGGCGTTTACGTGATTTGCGCAGATTGAAGAATAGTTTGCGTTGCGCCTTGGTGGTCGCCACTTTGACGATACGCCAGTTGCGCAAAATGTAGTCGTAGATTTCGGCGCGAATCCAGTGTACGGCAAAGGACACCAGGCGTACCCCGCGGGTGGGGTCGAAGGATTTGACGGCCTTCATGAGACCAATATTGCCCTCCTGAATCAGGTCCGCCTCCGGCAGGCCATAGCCTCTAAGTCCACGAGCAACCCGCACCACATAGCGCAGGTGCGACAGTACCAACCGGCGCGCTGCTTCCAGGTCACCCTCTTCGCGGTAGCGCGTCGCCAGGTCGCATTCTTCTTCCACGCTCAGCATCGGCAGGTGGTTGATGTTCTGGAGGTAGGACGCCAGACCCGATTGTGTGATGTTCAGGGCCAAGGGCAAATTGTCACTCATCTATTATCTCCCGCTATATTAGCGATTACTTATCTTAGCACTCGTACCATGGGAGTGCCAATAAGAATATTAGTTCACCACCGCGACTCAAACCGGTTCGACGAATCTGCGCTAATTTAACAATTTTTACTAATAAATTGCCTTGATATAGCTCAAAAAGCTGTTTTTAGTGTGTAAGTGCTAACTAGGTTCGATCTCGCCCAGATGGCGTCCGACGGCAATGCGGGAACCGAGCCAACCCAGAAAGGCGCCGGAAAGCAGCAGCGCGCCACTGGCGTGCCAGTCCAGCCCCTGAGCACTGAAATCACTGCCATAGAGAAGCGCCAGGCCGGTGACAGGGCCCTGGAGCAGCGCCAGGGAGCCTTCAATCAGACCCCACGCAGCAATGGCGCCAAACAGACCTTGGTAGATACCCGAGTAGAGGAAAGGTCGGCGGATAAAGGCGTTGGTGCCACCCACCAGTTTGATAACCTCGATTTCGTCGCGACGATTGAGCACCGAAAGTCGAATTGTATTGCCGATGATAAGCAGCACCGCAGCCGCCAGAACCACACCCAGCATGGTGGCGCCGCGGCGGGCAATATCCAGCAGGGCGTTAAGCCGGCGCACCCACTGCATGTCCAGCTGCACCAGATCGGCCTCGCTATTTTTTTTCAGTCGTTTTACCAGCGTTTGCAGGTCTTTGTCATTGGCAGCTCCAATTCTGGGTGTGACCACAATAACTGCCGGTAGCGGGTTATCCAGTATGCTGAGGGATTCACCGAAACCGGACAGACGCTTGAACTCTTCCAGTGCGGCTTTGGGCGACACATATTTCACGCTGGCAACCGCGGGAATTCTGGCGATGCGGCTCGCCAGGTACTGGGCGCGATCTTTAGGGACAGCTTTTTTGAGAAAGATGGAAATGCGCGCCGTGGTTTCCCAGCTGCCGCTGATGCGCTGCATATTGTCGATCGTGACATAGAGGCCCGTCGGCAGGGCCAGGGCAATACCAATGACGGCGACGGTCATCAGGCTGGCCAATGGCGTACGCACCAGCTGGCCAAGGCTGAAGAGCGACGCCTGAACGTGGCGTAGCAAGTGGTTACCCATGCTGGCCGGTCCCCGGATGTAGCAGTTGGCCGTTGACCAGGTTGAGGGTACGACAGCCGAGACGCCGCACCTGTTGCAGGTCATGGGTGGCGATCAGCACCGTGACACCATGATTATTAAAGTCCGCCAGCAGATCGATGATCTCGGTAGAAAGTGCATCGTCGAGATTTCCCGTGGGTTCGTCGGCGATCAGCAGTGGTGGTTTATTGACCACGGCGCGGGCGATGCCGACGCGTTGTTGCTCGCCACCGGAAAGCGTAACGGGGTATGCTTTTTCGCGATCAAGCAACCCAACCTTGTCTAGCGCCGCGCGGACGCGTCGGCCCAGCTCACGGTGTTGAACGCCCGATACCACCAGCGGCAGCGAGACATTGTCGAATACGGTGCGGTCCATCAACAGACGATTATTCTGGAACACGATGCCAATCTCGCGGCGAAAAAAGGGTATACGCCACCGGCCTATCTTGGCCGTATTACGGTCATTGATCAGGATACTGCCGCGGGTGGGGCGTTCGATGATGGCAATAAGTTTCAATAACGTACTTTTGCCGGCGCCGGAGTGACCGGTGAGAAAAACCATCTCTTTATCGGCCAGCTCGAAACTGACCTGCCTCAGCGCATCGTGCCCACCGTCATATCGTTTGGAAACACCATCAAAGCGAATCATCGATCAGCCCTCATCGGGTAGCAGCGCATCAACGAATTCGTCGGCATTAAAGCGGCGCAGGTCTTCTGCCTCCTCGCCCACGCCGATAAAACGCACCGGCTGATTACCCTGACCGGCAATACCCACGAGCACACCACCTTTGGCGGTACCGTCCAGTTTGGTGAGTGCCAGGCCGGTGACGGCAACGGCGTCGTTGAAATGTTTGAGCTGCGACAGGGCGTTCTGCCCGGTACCGGCGTCGAGCACCAGTAACACCTCGTGCGGTGCATCGGCACTGAGCTTGTTGATAACCCGTTTAACCTTGACCAGCTCGTCCATCAAACCGGTGGCAGTGTGCTGGCGGCCGGCTGTGTCGACAATGAGCACATCCATGCCACGCGCCGTCGCCGCTCGCATGGCGTCGTGGGTCACGGCCCCGGCATCGGCGCCGGTCTGTTGTGCAATGACGGGAATATCGAGACGCTGGCCCCAGACCTGCAATTGCTCAACTGCGGCGGCGCGGAAAGTATCGGCCGCCGCCATCATCACGTTATATCCCTCGTGTTTGAATTTCTGCGCCATTTTGCTGCAGGTGGTGGTCTTGCCGACGCCATTGACGCCCACGACCATGATCACAAACGGCGCATCCTGTTTCGGAATGACCAGTGCCTGTTCATGGGCGCGCAGGATATCCTGCAGTGATTCGCGCAAGTGGCGGTAAATGGCACGGGTATCGGTTAGTTCCTTGCGTTTGGCACGATCGACGATTTCATCCACCAGAGTTTGTGTGGCTTGGAGACCCACATCGGAACTTATCAAGATAGTTTCGATCTCTTCCAGAAGCGCGTCGTCAAGCTGGCGCTCACCCAGCAGCAGATCGCGCAGGCCCCGGCCAAATGTCTGGCGTGATTTGCCCAGCTTTTCGTGCAGCAGGGTGCGCTGATCGATGGAAGCGGGATTTGAATTGGTGTCGGAACTGTTATCGGACATTCTTGTGACAGGGAAACCTTGTGTAGGGTATCCTAGCATTGTTGTTGTTATGGATTAAGTAAATGTATTTCTTGCAGATTGACCGGAATTTTCTCTGGGGGGCTCTAGCCCTCGTTTTTGTTTTAGGCGGTTGCAGTAAAACCGACGAAATCCGCCTTGGCAACGGCCTCAAGGTCGTGGTGAAGGAAGACCATCGCTCACCAGTGGTGGTATCCCAGATCTGGTACAAGATCGGCGGTATGGATGAGCCCAGGGGTATCACCGGTGTGTCCCACGTGCTCGAGCACATGATGTTCAAGGGTACGGAGAAATACCCCTCCGGCGAGTTTTCGCGCATCATCGCCGAAAACGGTGGCCGTGAGAACGCCTTTACCAGCCGCGATTACACTGCCTACTTTCAGACACTGGAAAAATCCCGTCTGGCCATTGCCTTCGAGCTAGAGGCCGACCGCATGACTAATCTGCTGTTGGAAGAAAAGGAATTTAAGAAAGAAATAAAGGTTGTGATGGAAGAACGCCGCCTGCGCACCGAGGACAAACCCGAGGGCAAGCTTTACGAGAAATTCAGCGCCACGGCTTACACCCGGCACCCCTATGGCAATCCCATTATCGGCTGGATGGAAGATTTACAGAATCTCACTGTTAAAGATCTGCGTCAGTGGTACAAACGCTGGTATGCACCGAACAACGCAACGCTGGTGGTGGTAGGTGATGTTGATCCCAAAGCAGTTTTTGCGCTGGCAAAAAAATACTTTGGATCCATTCCGGCGCGGGAAATCAAACCCACGTCTTTGCCGGATGAACCAGAACAGAACGCCAAGCGCGAAATAGTTGTTAAAATTCCAGCCAAAGTACCTTCGGTGATGATCGGTTTTCATACACCGGTGCATGGGTTTGCTGACAAGGAATGGGAACCCTATGCGCTGGATGTATTGGCGGGTATCCTGGATGGCGGGAAAAGTGCACGCTTCTCTCGCGAACTGGTGCGCACGAAGCGCATTGCTGCCAGTGCCGGCGCTGGTTACGATGCCATCGCCCGCGCGCCATCCATGTTCCTGATCAGTGGGACGCCGGCGCCTGGGAAAAATATCGCCCAACTCAAGAAGGCACTACTGCAGCAAATTGAACGCATCAAAGACGGTCCGATATCCGATGTTGAACTGACCCGTGTCAAGGCCCAGGTGTCGGCAAGCGATGTCTTTCAACGCGACTCGGTTTTTTATCAGGCCATGGAAATCGGCATGCTGGAAGCGTCCGGCTTGAACCATAACCTGATTGACGACTATGTCGATCACATCAATGCCGTAACAGCGAAACAAATCAAGAAAGTCGCGCAGCAATATCTGGTTGAGACCAATATGACCGTAGCGGAATTAAAGCCACTGCCCTTTGATCAAAAACGCCGGCCACGGCCTGCCGTTTCCGGGGGACATCATGGTGGCTAGAGTCCTGTTTCTTTTTGTATTTTTGTTCTCAAGCCCTGCGCTTTGGGCCCTACCCGAAATCCAGCAGTGGAAACTCGAGAACGGTGCCAGGGTATTGTTTGTGGAGAGTCACGAACTCCCCATGTTGCGCGTATCGCTGGTATTCAATGCCGGCAGCAGCCGTGATGCCCGTGGTAAGGCAGGGCAGGCGTTATTGGTCAATCATATGCTGGACGAAGGCACAGATAAATTATCGGCTGACGCAATCGCCGATCGCCTTGAAGGATTGGGCGCCCAACTGAGTGCCGGTGTCGACCTCGACAGGGCGACGGTCGGAATCAAGAGTCTCTCCGACAAGGCGAAACTGAATTCAGCGCTGGATGTATTGAAGGCAATTATTACCGGTCCAACCTTTCCTGCTGCCAGTCTGGATCGCGAGCGCGGTCGCCTGTTGATCGGCCTGCAACGCTCGCAGCAGTCACCGGGCGATGTCGGCGAAAAAGTATTTAATCGTCTGGTGTTTGGCGATCACCCATATGCACGGCCGTCGAGTGGTGATGAAAAGAGCGTCAAGGCCATTACGCGTGACGATCTGGCGCAGTTTCATCGACAATATTATGTTGGTGCCAATACCGTCGTCGTCATTGTTGGTGATGTCAGCAAATCCGGTGCCAGACGCATTGCCAGACATGTTGTTGGTGAATTGCCAGCCGGTAGCGCTGCACCACCTCTACTCAAAGTAAAGGACCTGCAATCGGCGACTACGAAGCGTATCCGATTCCCGTCGAGTCAGACCCATATCCTCGCGGGACTGCCAGGTATGAAACGCGGTGATCCCGATTATTTCCCGCTCTATGTCGGAAACTACATGCTTGGTGGTGGTGGTCTGGTATCGCGGTTGTCACAAGAGATTCGCGAAAAACGCGGTTTGTCCTACAGCTCCTATAGTTACTTCTGGCCTTTGCGTAGCAAGGGGCCGTTCATGATGGGTTTGCAAACGCGCAACGACCAGGCCGATCAGGCGCTAAAGGTAATGCGCAAGACACTGAAGGACTTCATCCGGACCGGACCGAGTGACAAAGAACTGACGGCGGCGAAGAAACACATCACCGGTGGTTTCCCGTTGCGGCTGGATAACAGTGGCAAGATTGCCGGCTATCTGGCGATGATCGGTTTCTATAATCTGCCGAACTCCTATCTTGATGACTTTAACAACAGGATCGAGGCAGTTACCCGCAAACAAATTCACGATGCCTTCAAGCGGCGTGTCAATCCTGATCGTATGGTAACGGTGATCATTGGTGGCAAAGACTAAATCGCAGCCATCGGCCAACAAGTATCCGCAGCAGCTGCGAATCATTGGCGGAGAATGGCGCGGTCGTCGTTTCGACGTAATTGACAGCGAAGGCCTGCGCCCCACCCCCGACCGGGTTCGCGAAACTGTATTTAACTGGCTGCAGGCCTGGGTCCCCGGGGCCAGGTGTCTGGACCTGTTCGCGGGTACCGGCGCGCTTTGTCTGGAGGCCCTGTCACGCGGCGCAAAAGGCGTGGTAATGGTAGAGAAATCGCCGGCGGTGGCGCGCAATCTTAAACAGAATATTGAACAGCTGGGCACAGACGCGGCGATCGTTGTGAATGATGACTCGCAACACTATCTTCAGGGGCCGGCCGAGGTGTTTGATATCGTATTTGTCGATCCACCGTTCAAGTTCAGCAGTCTTATTGAAGTCTCAATGGCGACACTGAATGAGCGCGGGTGGATCAAACCGGGTAGCTGGGTCTATATCGAGTCGCCAGCGGAACTGGGCGCGCCGATCTTGCCGCCCGGGTGGGCGCTCGCGCGCAGTAAAACCGCAGGGCTGGTGGGGTATCATCTGGCTCGCGTTAACCACCACAACGACAGGGAAACTGAATCGTGAGACGTATTGCGCTTTATCCCGGCACCTTTGATCCGGTCACCAACGGCCATGCCGATCTTGTTCGGCGGGCGTGCAAGCTGTTTGACCAGGTGATCGTTGCTGTCGCCGCACGCCCGGACAAGTCACCCCTGTTCAATCTCGAGGAAAGGGTGGCGCTGGCCACATCAATCTTGGGGGAATTTGAAGGTGTCGAGATTATTGGATTCGACAATTTGCTGGTAGATTGTGTGCGCCAACACAAGGCCACGGTTATACTGCGCGGCCTGCGTGCGGTGTCGGATTTCGAGTACGAATTTCAGATGGCGGGAATGAACCGTCATCTGGCGCCTGATATCGAAACCGTATTTATGACACCGTCGGACCACGTTATGCTGATTTCTTCCTCACTAGTGAAAGAAATTGCCAAACTCGGTGGCGGTGTGGGTGAGTTTGTTGATCCGCGCGTTGAAGCGGCGCTGGCGGGGAAATTGGGTTAAACTCTATATTCCTGAGTAAATTAGTAAGGTATTAAATATGGCATTAAAGATCACCGACGAGTGCATCAATTGTGATGTGTGCGAGCCGGAGTGCC